>JAEZHZ010000090.1 GCA_023436745.1 Pseudomonadota bacterium
ACGATGAAGCCCCCTACCCGCTCCGGCTGTGCATCGATGGCGACCATGTCCCCCACGTTGAAACCGGCGATGACAAGGTCGTCGCGCGAATGCAGCTCGGCGTCGATGCGGACTTCGAGATTGTCCCAATCCGACGGCTGGCTGTCGACCTCGGTGTTGAAGCGATGGCCGGATGCCTTGAGCGGCAGGATCGTGCCTCGGTGCGTGGCCGCATCGGAGAACACCGTCACCCGGGCACCTTCGGCAAAGCGGGCGGCCCAGGTGCCGGTGTTGCGCAGTGCGAGGCGGCCATTGTCCTTGAGTTCGGTGACCATGGCGCCGAGGGTATCGAGGTGTGCGGCCACGGCCCGCCGTGGGTTGCCTTCACCCAGCGTGACATAGAGCACGCCGCGACGCGTGTAGCGCGGCTCGAGCCCCAGTTCCCGCAGCCAGCCATCCACCAGCCGCACCGCCCGGTCAGTCATCCCCACGGGACTGGGGGTGAGCAGCAGGTCCATCAGGCGCTGGTGCAGGTAGTCGGTATCGATCATGCGGTCTTCCGGCGCCTGCTGCGCGTCGGCTCCTCGGTATCCACGAGGAACCGGTCTATGAGCTTTGCCTGCAGCCCCAGCATGTGCTGCTCGGCTTCGGCCATGTGTTCGGCGAGGATTGCCCGTGCCGCGTCGGCATCTCGCCGGCGCATTGCAGCGATCAGGTCCCGCTGGTGCCGGATACCGCTCTGTCTCTGCACCGGCTCGGGCTGGACATAGATGTCCTGGGCGATGGCCAGATCCTTCAGCAGCCGCTGCAGAAACCGGCAGGTGAAGGCCAGGATCGGGTTGTCCGAGTACTCAGCCACCACGCCATGGAAGTCGAGCTCTGCCATGCGCTGGTTCCAGCGTTCCTGCGCGTCGGCAGGCTCATGGTCGTAGATGGCGATTATGGCCTCGAGGCGGGCCAGCCCGGCATCATCGATATGCGCGGTGGCGCTGGCGGCAACGAGAGGCTCCAGTGCCTTGCGCATCTCGTAGATGTTGGCGATGGACAGGTTCTTGGCGAACAGGAAGTTGGACAACAGGCTCATCGCCCGCCCTTCCGACATCCGCTCGATGAAAGCGCCACCGCCGGGGCCGGTGCGCACACTGATCAACCCCTGGACCTCGAGGGCCTTCAGCGCCTCGCGCACCGTACCCTTGCTGGCGGCGAACTGTGCCATCAGTTCGCGCTCCTGCGGCAGCCGGTCACCGGGACCGAGGCCGTGATCGACGATCATGCGTTTGAGGGCGTCGACAATCTCGTCGGTCCGCTTGCGGCGGGGCCGGCCGGTGGGCGCCGCGGATGTTGGGGCACTGGTCATGGGACTATCCGGAGGTCGCGAGGCGCGGCGCGGCCGCGATCAGGTCGCGTGTATAGGCGTGCCGGGGGCTTGCGAAAAGCTGCTCTGCCGCCCCCTCCTCCACCACTTCGCCCAGATACATCACTGCAACGCGGTCCGAGATGGCTTCCACCACCGCGAGATCGTGACTGATGAACAGGTAGGAGAGCCCGAGATGCCGCTTCAGGTCGTCGAGCAGCAGCAGCACCTGCGCCTGCACGGAGACATCGAGGGCGCTCACCGGTTCATCGAGCACGAGGATGCTGGCTTCCGCTGCAAGGCTGCGGGCGATGGCGATCCGTTGCGCCTGCCCGCCGGAGAACTCGTGCGGGAAGCGTTCCAGCGTGCCGGCCGGCATCTGAACAGCATCGAGCAGTTCGCGCTTGCGGGCGTGCCGGCGCTCGCGGTCATATCCCCTGAGCTGCCTCAGGGGGACGTCGAGGATTTCGCTGATGGTCTTGCGCGGGTTGAGCGATGAGACCGGGTCCTGAAACACATACTGGATGGTGCGCCCGAAGGCCCGGTTGCCGGATCGGGCGAGGTCTGCCCAATCCTGCCCGTCGATGGTGATGGAGCCCTCGGTGGGCCGCTCGAGCCCCACCAGCATGCGGGCCAGCGTCGACTTGCCGGAGCCGCTTTCCCCCACGATGCCCAGGGTTTCCCCGCGCTCCAGGTTCAGCGTGACGCCCCGCACGGCATGAACCACCGCCGCCTCGCGGCCGAACAGGCTGCGCCCGCCGCCGAAGCGTTTCACCAACCCGCGCATCGTGATCGCTGCGTTGCTCACGGGCGGCCCTCCGCCATCACCGGCCGCACCCTGTCGAGGAAAGCGCGGCCCTCTCCGAGTTCGGGAACGCAGGCGATCAGCCGGCGCGTATAGTCGTGCTGCGGGTTGTGCAGGACCTCGGTCGTGGGTCCCTGCTCCACGATCTGGCCGTTCTTCATGACGGCGACGCGGTCGCACACGTCGGCGACCACGCCGAAGTCGTGGGTGATGAGCAGCAGCGCCAGGCCGCGGTCACGCCGCAGCCCCTGCAGCAGGTCGAGGATGCGCTTCTGCACCGTGACGTCGAGCGCAGTCGTCGGCTCGTCGGCAACGATGATGTCTGGATCGTTCGCGAGTGCCATGGCGATGCCGATGCGCTGGCGCTGGCCGCCTGACAGCTCGTGCGGAAAGGCGCGCGCGCGGCTCGCCGCCTCCCGGATGCCGACCTGTTCCATGAGTTCCACCGCCCGCGCTGCCGCCGACGACCGGCCCATGGGCCGGTGCGCGAGAATGGCCTCGGCGATCTGCTCCCCGACGCGATAGAGCGGATGAAGCGTGGTGAGCGGATCCTGGAACACGTAGGACACGCGCACCCCGCGCAGGGCGATGATCTCGTTCTCGCGCATGGCAAGTACGTCGCGGCCGTCCACATAGACCGCGCCGCTCGTGATGATGCCGGGTGGCGAGGCGACGAGGCCCATCAGTGACAGGGCAGTTACCGATTTTCCGGAGCCGCTTTCCCCGATGATGCCGAGGCATTCGCCGCGGCCGAGGGAGAAGCCGACCCCGCGCACCGCCGGCACGATGCGGCCCGAATCGCCGAAGCCCACCGACAGATCCTCGACCGCCAGTGCCGGGAGGTTGTCGCGCTGCGCTGGCGGCGGGTCCTGGCGCTGGATGCGGGTAGCCGGCATTGGCCGCGCCAGGGCGCCGGAACGCAGGCGCTGATCGAGCACGTCGCGGATGCCGTCGCCCAGCAGGTTGATGCTCATCACCAGGATGAAGATCATCACGCCGGGAATGATGGAGGCGTGCGGAGCGGTGAAGATCTGCGCCCGCGCCTGCCCCAGCATCGAGCCGAGATCGGACGTCGGCGGCTGGGCGCCGAGGCCGAGGAACGAGAGGCCTGCCGTCTCGAGGATCATCCAGCCGACCGTGGTCGACATGGTGATGACGATCACCGGCAGCACGTTGGGCAGCACTTCGGTGAACAGAATGGCGACATCGCCCTTGCCGGAAAGGCGCGCCGCATCGACGAACTCCCGGTTGCGCACCGATACGGTCACGCCACGGATGTTTCGGGCGAAGAAGGGAATGTTGACGATGGCGATGGCGTAGAGCGCGTTGAGCAGTCCCGGACCGAGCGCCGCGACGATGGCAATCGCAAGCAGGATGTAGGGAAAAGCCATCAGCATGTCGACAAAGCGCATCAGCAGCGTGTCGGCGGCGCCGCGCGCATAGCCAGCCACGAGCCCGATGATCGAACCGATCACCGCTGAGATCGCCGTGGCGCTGATGCCGACGAGCAGCGACACCTGTGTGCCCCAGATCAGGCGCGAGAGAATGTCGCGTCCGAGGTGATCGGTACCGAGCAGATGCCCGGGACTGAGAGGCGGCAGCAGTCGATTGGGCTGATCCGTGATGTCGGGATCGGGCAGCGGCAAGACTGGCGCGAGAACCGCGACGAGCACCACGAAACCCAGGATGAACAGGCCCGCGGCGGCAAGCCGGTTAGCCATCAGCAACTGCCAGTTGCTGCGGCGGCGCGGCGGAGGAGCGGCGAGAGCGGCGTCGGTCATCCCTTCAGCCTCGGATCGAGCATGGCCTGGGCGACATCCGCCAGGAGGTTGACGAGGACGTAGACAGTGGCCGCAACGAGCACGCCGCCCTGCACGAGCAACAGGTCGCGGGTGGACACCGCCTTCACGAGCATCTGACCGAGGCCGGGCCACTGGAACACTGTCTCGATGTAGACGGCGCCGCCAAGAACGAAGCCGGCCTGAATGCCGAGCACCGGGATTACCGAGACCAGGGCTGCCCTGAAGGCATGCCGCCAGATCACCGCGCCCTCCTTGAGGCCCTTGGCACGGGCGGTGCGAACATAGTCCTGCCGCAGCACTTCAAGCATTGCCGCCCGGGTGAGCCGCGCGACTACGCCGGTTGCGACGATGGCGAGCGTGGTGGCCGGCAGGATCAGGTGCCGCAGCAGGTCGGGCAGGTCGCCGCCGCCATAGACGGCATACATTCCAGAGGCGGGCAGCAGCCGCCATTGCACGGCGAACAACAGGATGAAGATCAACCCAAGCCAGAACGCCGGCATGGAGATGCCGATCAGCACGAAGAAGGTCACGATCCGGTCGGTCCACCCGTACTGGCGGACGGCCGAGGCAACGCCCGCCAGGATGCCCAGGACCGAGCAGATGACCAGAGCAGCACCGGCAAGAATCAGCGTTGCGCCGAACCGCTCCAGCACTTCATCGAGCACCGGGCGATTGAGGATGTAGGAGCGTCCAAAGTCGCCCTGCAAGAGATTGCCGATCCAGATGAAGTACTGCTCGGGCCAGGAGCGATCGAGCCCGAGCGCGCGGTTGATGCGGGCAACATTGTCGGGGGTGGCATAGGAGCCGAGCAGCGCCTGTGCCGGGTCGCCCGGAATGAGCTTCATCACCAGGAACACGATGACCGACAACCCCAGGATAACCGGGATCGCAGCCAGCAGGCGCTTGCCGATATAGGAGCCCATCGCCGCCTCCGAACGGGAGAGTGGGGCCGGCCGCCGCCGGCCCCAATGGTGCCTACTGCTTGGTGACGTCGCGGAGCACCAGGCTGAAGTCTGGCTGCAGCTCGAACTGGTCGACCGCAGAGGTCACCACCGCATTCTGCTTCCAATTGGCAACGAACAGCCAGGGGGCGTCCTCGTGCACGAGGGCCTGGACCTGCCTGTAGAGCTCCCCGCGCTCTTCAGGGTCCGTCGAGACCCGTGCCTGATCGAGCAGCGCATCGACCTCGGGGTTCGAGTAGTAGCTGGAGTTGAACCCGCCCTGGTCGGGGAAGGCCGCAGTCCGCAGCGTGAGGAAGGGAAGCGTGTCAGGGTCGGTGGTCATCCAGGCCATCTCGGCCATGTCCGCCTTGCCCTCGAGACCCGGGTTCACCTCCGACAGGAATGTGTGCCACTCGTAGGTCTTGATCTCGACATCGAGCCCCACCGCAGCAAGATCGGCCTGGATGGCGGTGCCCATGGGCACAGGATCGAGCATGCCCGAGCCACCTTCGGTCACGAGGAAGGTGAGGCTCGCC
>JAEZHZ010000083.1 GCA_023436745.1 Pseudomonadota bacterium
ACACCCTGCCGGACGGCAAAAGCCCCATTCAAGCGTTGCAGTACTCTTGGCTGCTTCCTAAAAGCAGACGAACTGTTTGTGCGCGTATGGGATCATCGAAGTGGCAGGCGGCATTCACCATATTACGAGCATTACAGCCAATGTGCAGGCCAACGTTGATTTCTACGTCGGATTACTCGGCCTCAAGCTCGTGAAGCGAACTGCTGGTTTCGCAGACGGTGAACAACTGCATCTGATCTATGGCGATGCGCTCGGCAGCCCCGGCTCGTTGCTGACCTTCCTTGTATGGGAGGCAGCCGGACGAGGCCGTACAGGCATAGGGCAGGTGTCGGAAGTATCGCTGGCTGTGCCGCCAGCCTCACTCGGCGACTGGCTGACCCGCGCACTCGCGGCCAACGTTCCGATCGAGGGGCCTTCTCGTGAGTTCGGAGAGTCAGTTCTCCGCCTCAAGGATCCGGACGGCTTGATCGTGAAGCTGGTTGGTGTGGATTTGACGACACCGGCGCCGCTGGCGAATGCACCGAGCCGTATCCGCGGCATCACACTTTTGACCGACAGGCCAGAAGAGACGATCCGATTCATAGGGCGTTTTGGCTACAGCGAGAGCGCGCGCGCCGGCCTTACTCAACGGATGGTATCCGGGACCGACATCGTTGATGTCCGGGAAGTTTCAGGCTTCCTGCCATCGGTTGCCGGCGCCGGGGTGCCCGACCATGTGGCTTTCCGGGCGGATGATGCCGGTGACGTCCGCTCCATGCGCTTGTCACTCAGGGAGCATGGACCCACTGAAGTTCATGATCGCAAGTACTTCCTCTCGCTCTACGTTCGGGATCCTGCTGGCATACTACTTGAATACGCCACCGACGGACCGGGCATGACCCTGGATGAATCTCCTGATGAACTCGGCAGCACGCTATTCACGCCTCCGCACGAGGCCGGCCGGGCGGAGGATCTAAAGGCGATGCTGCCGCAGTTCGCCCTTCCGGGGGAGGAGAGGTTTCCCGCTCGAGATCTTCCCTTTGTTCATCGTCTCAACCGGCCGCCTGATCCAGATGGAACAACAATCGTGCTGATGCACGGAGCCGGGGGGAATGAAGCTGATCTGATGCCGATTGCCCGTCGGATCGCACCGAGAGCGACGCTGCTCGGTGTGCGCGGACGTGCGACGGAGGAAGGAAGCAACCGCTGGTTCCGCCGCGCCGGCGAGACGAGCTTCGATCAGCAGGACATCCGTGACGAAGCGGAAGCACTCGCGGCTTTTGTCGACGGCGCCGTAGTGGGTTACGGACTTGACCCAGACAAGCTCATCTTCCTGGGTTACTCCAATGGCGCAAACATGCTGGGGGCATTCATCCTGCTTCATCCCGGCGTGGTGCGCCGAGCGATTTTGCTGCGTGCGGTCCAGGTCCTTGAGAACCTGCCCCATGCTGACATCACGGGGACGAAGGTGCTGGTACTTGAAGGTAGCGACGATCCTTTTCTGGGGGCGGCTCCAGCGGTAGCGGATCATCTGGTGATGAGCGGTGCCGTGGTCGAAGTGCGGAAGTTGCAGGCCGATCATCAACTCGCGGCAACCGATGTGTCGGAGGCGGCCAAATGGATTCAGCTGAACGTCACGCCACCTCACCAGGAATGATAAGGCGGGACGAGCGGCAACGTCAGCATAGCTCAGCCTTTGATGAAAGCTGCCGGCTTGATCAGAAATCGCCCCCATCATTCCGGTCTTCCGCCGACACGTCTACTGTTGCCGAAAGCAGGCATAGGGGCCCGGGCCTGTGAACGGCAACATGGTGGGGAGTATACTCCAGATACAGGCTCCGCTTGCAGCCCTGTTCACCCGGCCAGCCGCTTAGAGGCTGGCTTCGTTCTGCGCGCCGGGGATCGCGAGGAAGGTGATGGTTGCCGGTGCAAAGGTAAGTTCGCCCGCCTCTACCGGCTTGCCCGCTACCGCTGGCAGGGCATCGCCGTCGAGCTCAAGCGGCGTGCCATTGAGGGCCACCGACCGGTCCGTCAGGCTCGTGGCGGCGAGCGTGAAGCGCTCGGCGGCTACCGGTATTGCCAGGGTGCGGCTTGCCGCACGATCCGTGTTGAGCACCAAAAGCGCCACGCCCCCCGCCGCTCCGCGCAGGCTGTGGGCGTATACATGCAAGCCGGGGCCGTTGGTGAAGCCGGTGTCGAGCACCGTTGTTCCCATCAACCGACGCCAGAGCAACGCTCCCCAGTAACTTGGCTTGGGGCTGAAATCGCCCTCGTTGATAACGCTATAGTCACTGGCCGCCAGAGTGTTGTGGAGCACCACGTCTACTTCCTGGCGAGCCAGTCGACCGAGTTGGTCGAGATAGCGGAAGGTGTCGAGGAAGGTGCCGGCCCACGGGTTTCCGCCGCAAGCTGTCTCACCGGTTTCGGTGTTCCAGAAGTGCTTACCAGGCATCCATTGATCCCGCACCCGCCGGTAATAGGCCAGCGTCTGGTCGGTCCGGGCCAGCCACTCCTCGCTCAGGGCCTGCTCCGGGCTGGTCTGATGACCCATCGGTGCGCATCGCAGCGATACCGCGCCGTAATGATGGTAGGAGAAGGCGTCGGCGTCCCTGGTATACCTCGCAAGGTCGTCAGCCTTCAGGATTTGAAAGCTGCCGTACCCGCCGCTCGCGACGGCCCAGTCAGCATCCGCTTCGCCCACTGAGCCGGGACCAAGCAATGCAGTGTCCGGGAACTCGCGACGCATCATGGCTTGGAAAATTCCGAAGTCCCGCCCGAAGTCGGCCGCGCTATAGCCCTGTGGCGCGCCCCCCATAGTCGCCATCGTGGGCTCGTTGAAGAATTCAGCCGCCGCGATGACGCCGCCATGCCGCCTGGTGAAAGCCAGCCACTCGCGCGCATGGTCGGGTTGCCAGACTGCGTTGTCGTCGCGGGTGCCTTCGCTCACCGCCATCGAAGTGACAATCGGCGCATCAACTGCGCGCGAAAAAGCTATGGCCGCCAGCCATTGCTGGCGTGAGAGCACGCTATTGAAACCCACGGGCGGGGTCGCCGGTGGACTGTCCGTGTCCGCGAAGTAGGTCGAGTTGGCCCAGGTGCCGCTTATGCGAAGATAGATGGGCCCAAGCGCACTCGCGAGCAGGCGCAGGCGTGGATGTGCCAGATCGATCGCAGCGCGGTACTCAAAAAGGGCGGGGTCCATACCCGAGGGCACATCCTCTTCATCGCCTTTTCCTTTGCTGCCCGGAGCAGTTCGGGCCATCTCGCCCGCACCTGAACTGGTGGCGTTGCGGGGCGAGCCATAAGGCTTCCAGAACCTGCCTCCCGTTACCTCAAGCATTTCGATGTTGAATGACTGATAGCGTTCATCCACGCTGCCGATGACCTTCATATTCGCTGGGGCAAGCTGAACAGGATGGGCCATTTTGCTCCCTCTTGAGCAACAAACCTGTAGTCACTGAACCGCTGGCTGGAGCGATCAGCAAAGGCAAGGCGTCTTTCAGCTACGGTATGATGGCCTGCCCACGTCATCTCCAATAATGGTCAA
>JAEZHZ010000155.1 GCA_023436745.1 Pseudomonadota bacterium
ACGCGCTGGAACGCCGCGGCTGCACCATCGCCCGCCACGCCCACCCCGCGGTGGTCACCAGCGCCCGCCGCGATGCCCGGGCGCGGCAGGGGTTCGGGGATTACCTGCTGGCGATCGAGGCGGCGGCTTGAACCGGCGGCTGCCCTCGGATGCGTCTCGCTGACGGTGTCATGGGCCAACGGCGGCGTGAGGTCACGCGTCTCGACCTAAATTGATCTGCCCGTCGTCAGGCCGGGCGCCGGCCACGCTGGAGCTCAGCGCGGCGGTCGCTTCAGCTTGTTCGTTCTTCCCTCTGTGTCATGTGAGAAATGAATCCAACCCCCTGAGTGGGCCAGCCCTTCTCCGTTGCATGTCACGTGAGAAATGAACCTGACCCTTTCGAGCCGGGCTTCTTCGGGCTCGAGCGCCTGGGCGTGCCGATCAGCGCGGTGGCCGGCGCCGGCGCGCTGGTGCTGCTGGCGGTGGCCGCGCGTGGCCACGTCATCCCCACCGGCAAGGTGCTGCGCGAGGCGCCGTGGCAGGTGGTGGTGTTCTCGCTGGGCATGTACCTGGTGGTGTATGGCCTGCGCAACCAGGGCCTCACCGACCACCTCGCCGCGCTGCTCGATACCTTCGCCGGCCACGGCCTGTGGGCCGCTACGCTCGGCACCGGACTGCTGTCCGCCCTGCTGTCCTCGGTGATGAACAACATGCCCACCGTGCTGGTGGGCGCGTTGTCCATCGACGCCAGCCAGGCACAGGGCGTCGTGCGCGAGGCGATGGCCTACGCCAACGTCATCGGCAGCGACCTCGGCCCCAAGTTCACCCCCATCGGCAGCCTCGCCACCCTGCTGTGGCTGCACGTGCTGGCACGCAAGGGCATCCGCATCAGCTGGGGCTACTACTTCAAGGTGGGCATCGCGCTGACCCTGCCGGTGCTGGTGGTGACGCTGGTGGCGCTGGTGGTGCGGTTGGGTGTGGGGGAGGGGTAAGAGCATCCGGCCTCGGTGTGCTGGAGGAAATGAGCCGTGTCCGCTGCCGCGGCTATTGCTGCAAGTGAACCTGGAGTGGCCCGTTTACCCAGGCCACCGCCAACGACCCTTCCTGCGCGAACTCGTCATCGGCTTCGGCGCCAGCGGCTATGTGCTGCTGTTCGAGGTGGAGGATGCCAGCACGGTGACCGTGCTGGCGGTCAGGGATCAGCGGGAAGGCGATTACCACTGATCGAAGCATTGGGAACTAAGAACAATCAACGAATCCCCTCTTGGTTCGGTGCGTCCTGCGATACGCCACCGTACCTCGACGGCCCACGCTAAGTGAATCTGACCCCGTTTCCAGACCCCGTTTCCACACTGGGCGCAGTAGTGGCCGAAAAGTGCATCACATTGCGCTCGTCGTCCACTGAACCGTGGTCTCCGAGGTGCGCACATAGACTGCGACGCCTCGTTGGTCCAGTGCCGTGCCAAGGATAACCATCAGGACTGCCCCCAGCCTCAGGTCGGATCGCGCCTGCAATTTTTTGATCGTCTCGAAATCTTCTCCTGACGCCGCCGGAAACTGTTGTGGGTGCGTGTGCCAATCACCGCAATAGTACAGGCCGTACTCGCGTTGCTTCCGTATCTCCTGCTGCGCAGACGCCGGTGCAGATCTGTACCCGAAGCGAGCCCGATAGTCGGGGCGGTAAGGCCCAGTGGCGAGCACTACGTCCAGTACCGTATCGGTAGGTCTGGCAAAGAGCTGGCCGCCGGCTTCTCGCTTCCACCAGCTCGTCTGTCTGTATCGGTGCATGTGCTTGATCACCGCCGGACGCAGCACAATCTCCTGTGCTGATTCAGTCAGCCTCGCGACGACGCCAGTGACCTCGATTACTTCCGCCATAGGAATCTTCCCTCCGCGAAGCTGCGATCGAACTCGGCACCAGGTTCCGCGCCCAGCGCCACGACCGCCTCACGATCGCCAAACCATGTCCTCCGCTCCGAGCCCACAGTCTTTCGTAGAGCGACATCCGTCACTAATCGCTGGGCCATCAGCACCGTGTGCATCATGTCGCTAGCTGAGTAGGGCTGGAAGGATGTGCCGCAACCGGCTTCACCCAGCGACGCGATTCGCGGTTCCCAGCGCCTTGTGGCCGTGAACCGGAACCTACCATCATCATCCAAGCCATCGCGGATGCGATCAGCGCCGCAAAGCGCCACCGCCTGCCCAGCATGGGCGAACTCCTCCGTCCACGTCCAGACGCGCACCGGCGGGTTCTCCAGCGTCTCGATCCAGCGATCTATGGCCAACTCCGCCGCCAGGTCGACGCCGGCAAGCACGACCACGTCGCACCGCGATAGCGTCACAAGCTCCGCGGCCTTTAGGCTTTGGAATCGGGATCCGAATGTGGTTGGCCGCGCCGCATGCGGGAAGTCGCGTGCCAACTGCTCCGCCAGTGCCGTAACCTTCAATCGTCCTATCCATTCCGCCCCGAGCAGGTGCCTTCCGAGGTTGGCGGCCTTGAGCCAGTCGTGATCAACGAGGATCAGCGAACCGACTCCGGCCTGCGCCAAACCTCTCGCCAGATACCCGCCGATCGCACCGCACCCGACGATGCCCACCGAGCACGCCTGCATGCTGCCTAGCATCGCGTTCGCATCGCGCCCGTGCACCCAAGGTGCGTCCACGCGCTCTATGTTCATTGCTTCGATCGCCCGTGCCTTGAACGCTTCGGCTACGTAGCGCTGCGGTCGCTGCCGAGATGGACGAAATCCACGACTCAAGAAGTCACGCGATGGCCCTGCCAGCACAGCACCTACGAATACAGAACCGTTCTCAAGCTGCCGCCCAAAGACGACCGGCAGCCTGCCCCCAAGGGGGAACTTCCCTTCGAGGTATGTCTGTCCGACCAGCTCGATCACATCACGTCCGATGCGCGGATAGGAGTCGGGCCCCTGTAGCGCCTCGGGCCACGCCAACCTCGTCTGGGAGAAGGGGCGCTGATACGACACACCGTTGTTCTTGAGCCAGTGTTCCAGCTCGTCCTCAGTATCGGCGAAGACCAACGTTCCTTTTCGGCCGGAGTGAAGAAAGATGTCCCGATCGACTCCATCTCCGCGCAGTAGTGCAAGTCCCTCGCCGACAGAAGCACTCACCCGCTGCGACCAGTACGAGATGAACTCCCGCCTGAACTCGGCCGCTCTCGCCACCTCATCTAGATCCAGTAAGTCAAATGCGTCTTGGAGAACTGTCAGGGCTCGACGGCCTGCGGCTTCCGTGAATTGCGTGGTGGACAGACACAGCAGCCCTCCAGCTTCCACGTGAGGCCAGACAGGCGTCTTGCTTGGGTCGGCCTGGGGTACAACGATCCGCGGCTCCGACAGCGGGAAATCGGTGTCCAGCACGAGGTACGCATGGTCGACGCAACCGATGGCCAGCTGGTTGCGCGGCAGATCAACCCGCCATGCAGTCTGCCAACTCGAGGCTTTCGGCAACCTTTCGAGCTCCTGCAGTCGCGCTCGCCGCCATCCGCCCGGACGTGCGTCGGCCAGCGCCTGCTCGATCGACTCTGCGTGAGGCGTCAGGAAGTTCAGACGCAATCACCCGTGCCGTAGCGTCCGTTACCGTCGTCGCGGGTATCCGAGCGACTTTCGGTCGCGACAAAGAACGACCTCTTCCCGCCTTCGGGTTCGCTCGGATCCGGCAGCTTGCTGATGAAGTCCGTGTTGAAGACGCTGTCCCACGCTGCGCGGGCCTCGTTGCGCGTGCAGTCGTCGCCCTCAAGAACTTCCAGGGACTTCAGTGCTGCCGAAAGCTTCTTCTGGAAGAACTCCACCTTCTTGTTGCCGGTAGCTGCTAGTGGCGTTGGGTTGATAGGATGCGCGACCTCGGTCGACGCCTGCAGCCGAGCATCGATCGCCTTCCAAGTCTCCAGCAGCGCGACATCGTCGCGACCCTCGCTCGGACGGAACTCGTCGACCACTAGTTTGCTGAGCGTAATGCCGCTCGTGGTGTTTTCCTTCCAGTCCCCCCGGCTTCGCGCGAATGCCTTGGTCATGCGGACGACGCGGCGCATCTGAAATCCTCCATCCCCGTCCTCGCCATTCAAGTCGCTCACCGAATCCTTGAACCACTTCGTCACTGCGCGCGCATCCGAAATCTGCCATGCGTCTTTGCTCGCCAGTTCGTAGACCTCTGCATCCTCACCCGCCGCGTTCTTCTCCACGCGCACACGATAAGCAGGCATATCGATGTGATATCCGGCCTGGTACTCCTGCCTGACACAGTTTTCGTGCACTTCCGCTGGGCTCGCGAACCGCTGGTCTCGAGTGAGCGCATCGCAGATACGTTGCCTGAGCTGCAGCGGGGTCAGTTCCTTGTCATCCGGTCCCCTCAGATCCTCCGGTTTGAAGTACGCTCCGTCGTCAATGTCGTAGTCCAGATTCTCGTCCTGCACCATTGTTCGCATTTGGTACGAGCCCTGTGAGCAGATCATCCTCGGTAGTGGATGTCCCGCCGCTTCCAATCCATTCTCGAGTCGCGTGCGACCATTGTCGCGACGCTGTTTCATGTCGCGCCGGTCGCTTTCGCGGAGTGTGACCTTGTCATTGTGGTACTTCGAAATATCATTGCCGCAATCGAACACCGTCATGTTGTCTCCTCAACTTGTTCTTGGTAGCCATCACGTAATGCGGAGCGGAATGCTGCCAATTTCGACTCTGGATCGTGTGATGCTGCCCACGCGTTGTCCACGTCTGACGCCGCTTGCCGACGCAGCGCGTTTAGGACGACAGGTCGCGCATCGTCCATGTTCTTCAGGTACTCCAGCAGTCTTTCCGAGGGGCACTGCGCGGGCAGTCGATATGCGAAGTTTCCGGGCCCTCGGAGCGCAGCGATCTTGCCGCTGAGATAGTCGTATCCCACCGCTTGGGCATTCAGGCTCGCCTCGACAACGCGAAGGCCACCTCGCCAACCGATGGCCCCCCTGTAGCGCGACGAGGTCGAGAGTTCTTCCCCACCCTGAATCGGCAAAGAGCCAAGCATGAACAGGTGCACGGGCTTGGCCGCGCCTTCGTCGGCCGCCAAGATCTCGTTAGCTTCGATTGCCCCGATCGCTCCCGGATTGTTCGCCCACAGGCCCCCGTCTGTGTAGACGACTTTCGCTCCTCCGACTGGCTCTGTAAGTTCGGCCAGGGCACGAAGTATCGGAGCCGCGCTGGACGCCATGCACGCATCCACAAGCCTTCTCTGATCGTCTCGGCCGTTCAGTCGCTGAAGGTGCCTCGTTTTGAACACCACCGATGAATGGCGAGCCATGTCGACTGCCGTCACTGCCAATCGGATACCTCTCTTCTCCAGGACGTCCAGGAACGTCGTGCCGCCCAGTGCCCCTTCAAGCGCAGCGCGCAGCGCCGCTTCGCCCTTCCTCGTGCCACAGCCCAGCCCCCTAATGAAATAGCCCATGAGGGGCCAGCTTCGTAGGGTCTGGTAAGGAAAGATCTTCGGTCCGTGTAGTTCGTATAGTTCCTCCACCGCCTTCAGTGGGGCGCCCTTAGCCAGCGCACATGCCACTATCGCGCCCGTGCTGGTCCCGACGATCAGATCGAAGCAGCGGCCAATATCCAAGACCCGCCCACTGGCGCCAGTCACCCGGCTGGCGAACAGGTTGAGATACGCGGCTTGATACACGCCGCGCATCCCACCACCATCTAGGCACAGCACACGAAATGGCTTCATGCATCCTCCCCGAACAATTAGTTACTTGAAGTCCCGTCAACTCTTTTCCAGGGAATTGGGGATGGATGAGTACGGAGAGCCTCAACCCGTCACCCGCACGCCCACTTCCGCGGTAAACGCCAGCCCGGTCGGCTCAGGTCCGGGTTCGCTACGCTCACCACCGCCTACTGCTGTCCGCTCAGGGTTGAAAGCGGACGTTTGTTTGCTTCGATTCACTTATCGCTTGCGACGTGAATGTAGCAACCCTTCATCCCCCGACTCATCAGCGTCTTGTACGTATTCCGCACGACCCGCTCCAGCCGCTCGCGAGTGGCCTCTGGGTCTTCCTTCGTTAGCGTCTTCCAGCCCCGCACCGAGCGGTCCATGGGCGAGCGTGATTCGGGGAAGACGATGGGCTTGCCGGCGATCCAGCGTAGGTCCGGGCCGATGATCACGCCGACGTAGTCCAGCTCCAGGCCTTGGCAGGTGTGGATGCAGCCGACCTGCTCCACCGAGTCCGGCGCGACGATCCAGAGGCTTCCATCCTTGTCGAGGTTCCACTGGGCGCGGTAGTCGTGCTCCGGGATTTCGATGTCCCAGGCCTTCGGGTCCTTCTTGCTCTTCCAGTCCCAGCAGTAGCCGGCGACCACGCGGGCCTTGTTGTTGATCCTGTTCTTCTCGCGGATCAGCTCGTGCAGTTCCACCGGAGAATCGACGATGCGGAAGTCGAAGGCATCGCGGTCGAAGTCGGTATTGGCGGTCTCGCGGATTCCGAGGAAGTTGTCCAGCCAGGCGATGTAGCCGTCCGAGCCGGCGCAGCGGAACTGCGAGGCCAGCTCCAGATGGGTGACCTCTGCGCCCATGGCTTTGGCCCAATGCTCCAACTCGGCGATCCGGCCGATGTCGGCGAGGGTGACCACCTGGTCGTCGTCGGCGAAGAACACGGTGCAGCGGGTGCTGCGGATCAGTTCCATGATCTGGTTCTGGCCGAGATTGCCGTACAGGCCGCTCTTCTCGTTGAGGCGGTGGGCTTCGTCCACAACCAGGGTGTGGAAGGTGTTGGGCGCCGTCTCGTGGAAGCCACCGGAGCCGGCGAACAGGTTGCCGATCTCCACGCGGCGCAGGTGGCCGGCCAGCTTCTGCGCGTACACCGCGCGCGGCGCGGCGTTCTTGGAGACGTACTTGGTGAGCTGGCCGCGCCTGGTCAGCTCGACCAGCAGGTTCACTGCCACCACCGATTTGCCGGTGCCCGGGCCGCCCCGGACGATCACCACCTGCTTGCGCGCGTCGCCGGCCTGGTCGGCCTTGGCCAGGCAGGTCTCGTAGACCACCTTCTGGTCGTCCACCAGCACGAACTCGCGGTTGCCCTTGAGCATCTTCGCCACACTGTCGGCCAGCATCTTCGACGGCCGGATGCGGCCTTCGGCGATCTCGTACAGCAGGGCGCCGCGGTCGCCCTTGCGGACGTGCTGCTTGATGAAGGCGCGCAGTTTGTCCAGCTCGCCCGCGCCGTCGAGGAAGACCGGGGCCTTCTCGAGGTAGGGCGCGTAATGCGGGTGGCGGATGATGCCGTCGTCCCGGTAGTTGTGCAGGTAGGCGCAGGGATTGAGGCCGGTGCCGCTGTCGTACACCGCCTCGTTGAAGTTGGTGAGCAGCGCGGCGTAAGACCATGCCTGGTAGCTGGGGTGCGGGCCTTCGATCTCGGCCGTGCCACCGCGGTTGGCGATGATCACGCCGTCCTTTTCGCTGATGCGCGAAGCCGACCACTGCTTGAGTTCGACGATCACCGCGTGCGGGCTGCCGTCTTCGGCCTTGCCCGACAGGATGAAGTCGATGCGCTTGGAGGTCTGCGGGATGCCGAACTCCACGCCCACGCCGATGTCGTCCGGAATGGCTGCATCACGCAGTACCCGCGCCATCGCCGCCAGCGAATTGCGCCAGGCCTTGAACTCGCCCCTGGAGGCGTAGCGTCCGGCCTTCTGTACGTAGGCCGCTTCCACCACGTCCTCGATCTGGCTGTGGTCGCAGTCGTGCAGAAACTTCGATTTGGTTGCCTGGTAAACGATCACGCCAGCCTTTCCCCCTTCGGCTCGCTGGATGCGGAAATCAGAACTCGGTGTACTTCCTGCTGTTGCCCCGGGCCTTGTCCGCCGGGTACTTCTCGGCATTGAGCACCAGCTTCTCCTGCGCGGCCGCGAGCGGGTCGATGCCCAGCTTGTCGGACAGCTGCAGCAGGTAGAGCAGGACGTCGGCGATCTCGCGGGCCACCTCGGCCCGCTGCGCCTCGTCGAGCTGACGGCTCTGTTCGTCGGTCAGCCACTGGAAATGCTCCAGCACCTCAGCCGCCTCGATCGAGAGCGACACGGCCAGGTTCTTGGGCGAATGGAACTGCGCCCAGTCGCGCTCCTCGGCGAACCGGCGCAAGGCGGCCTGCAATGTCTGGATATCCCTGTCCAAGCAGTCCTCCCCGGGACTGTGATGCGGATCAAGTATATGCGCCCGGCCCGGCCCGGGGCGGGGACGGCCCCTCGGCTCCCTCATGGACGGCCGCGAGCGGGCGCAACCGGGGGCCGTCCGTGCCTGCGCGCCCGAGCCTTGGC
>JAEZHZ010000165.1 GCA_023436745.1 Pseudomonadota bacterium
CCGGCTCACCCGAAGTTCCGCTTCGCGCCCGGATCGCACCGGGATCTCATCTGGCCCGGCCGGCCGGCTCCAGGGCAGCGGCGAGGCGCAGAACGATCTCGTTCAGGATGAAGCGGCCCTGCGGTGCCGCGCGCACGCGTGCGGGCCCGCACCATTCCAGCAGGCCGAGATCGATCAGCTCGCCGATGGCCTCCGGGCGCGGCGCCAGCCCGCTCACGGCCTCGAGCCGGGCCAGGTCGAACCCCTCGCCCAGCCGCAGGCCCATCAGCAGCATTTCGTCCGCCTGCTCGGCCAGGCTGAGCGGCGTGCGCTCGACCGTACCCGAGCCCTGCGCCTCCACGCGCGCGAGCCAGCCTTCGGGCTGGCGCTCGGTGCTGGTCGCCGTGCGGGCGCCCTCGACGATGACGCGGCCGTGCGCCCCGGCGCCGATGCCGGCATATTCGCCGTAGCGCCAGTAGAGCAGGTTATGACGCGATTCCTGGCCCGGCACGGCGTGGTTGGAAATCTCATAGGCCGGCATGCCCGCCTCGGCGGTGAGTTCCTGGGTCAGTTCGTAGAAATCGGCCGCAAGGTCCTCGTCCGGCATCTTCTGCTTGCCGGCCTGGTGCAAGTCGAAATAGCGCGTGCCCTGTTCGATGGTGAGCTGGTAGAGGCTCACATGCCCGCGGGCGAGCCACAGGCCTTCCTTGAGCTCGTCTTCCCAGTCTTCCAGCGTCTGGCCGGGACGGGCATAGATGAGATCGAAACTCGAGCGATCGAACACCGACTGCGCGATGCGGACGGCGGCCACTGCCTCGTCCACCGTATGGCGGCGGCCGAGTTCGGCGAGCGGGCCGGGCCGCAGCGACTGAACGCCGAGCGAGACGCGATTTACCCCGGCGGTGCGGTAGCCCCGGAATCTATCGACCTCGACCGAGGTGGGGTTGGCCTCGAGGGTGATCTCGGCGTTGCGCTCCACCGTCCAGTGCCGGGCGATGGCGTCGATGATGCGTTCGACGGCCACCGGGCTCATCAGCGACGGCGTGCCACCGCCGAAGAAGATCGACTGGACGACCCGGCCGGGCACCAGCGCCGCGGTGGACGCGATCTCGCGCTCATAGGCGGCGACGAACCCGTCCTCGTCGAACGGGCCGCGATGGACGTGCGAATTGAAGTCGCAATAGGGGCACTTGGCCGCGCAGAAGGGCCAGTGCACATAGACCCCGAACATGTCGTTGGGGTTAGCGCTCAATCTGGTTCTCCACGAACAGCGCAAAGGCGCGGGCGCGGTGGCTGAGCCCCTGCTGGCCCGGGGCCCAGGAGTGCTTCATCTCGGCGGGCATCTGCCCGAAGGTGATGTCGTAGCCGTCGGGCATGAACATGGGATCATAGCCGTGACCACGCTCGCCGCGCGGTGGCCAGACCAGCGTGCCGTCACAGCGGCCATGGTAGATCACGTCGCGGCCATCGGGATGGGCGAGGCACAGGGTGGCGTTGAACGACGCGCGACGGCGCGACGGCTCGGTGGCGTTCGCCGCCTGCAGCGCATCCTCCACCCGCTTCATCGCCCGATTGAAATCCCGCGGCACGCCGGCCCAGTCGGCCGTGTAGACGCCCGGATCACCGCCAAGCGCATCGACGCAGAGGCCGGAATCGTCGCTCAGCGCCAGCATGCCGGAGCCCTCGGCGGCGGCGTGGGCCTTGAGGCGGGCGTTCTCGGCGAAGGTGGTGCCGGTTTCCTCGGGCTCGGGCAGGCCGAGTTCACCGGCGGAAACGAGTTCGAGGCCGAATGGAGCGAACAGCTCCTGAAATTCGACGAGCTTGCCGGCATTGTGGGTGGCGAGGACCAGGCGGTCCCCTTCGCGGAGGCGGGGTATGGCGGTCATGCCCGGGACCCTCCGCGCATCGAGCCCGGCTGCGAGCCGCCTGCCCTCGCCCTCTCGACGGAAGAGCGGGGCGCCTGGTCGAGGGCCCGGGAAATGTCGTTCCAGATGGCGCAATCCCTGGACGGCGCGGAGGCAGCCTTGTCCTCGCCCTTGAGCGGGGCGGGACGGGGCGAGCGGTTCAGCGCCTGAAGGAGAGTGCGGAGCATCATGCTTCGAGAGCCGCCTTCTGGATGAGGCTCAGCTCGCCGATGCCCTTCTCGGCCAGCAGCATCAGCTGGTCCAGTTCCTCGCGGCTGAAAGGTGCACCTTCGGCAGTGCCCTGAATCTCGACGAACTTGCCGGAGCCGGTCATCACGAAGTTGGCATCGGTCTCGGCTTCGACGTCCTCGAGGTAGTCGAGATCGAGCAGCGGGGTGTTGCGGTAGACGCCGCAGGACACCGCCGCGACCGAATCGCGCAGGGCGGGGCCGCGAGTGAGCTTGCGCTCCTCCATCCAGCGGATCGCCTCGGCGAGAGCGACATAGCCCCCGGTGATCGCCGCGGTGCGGGTGCCGCCATCGGCCTCGAGCACGTCGCAGTCGATGGTGACCTGGTTCTCGCCCAGCTTCTCGAGATCGACCACCGCGCGCAGCGAGCGACCGATCAGGCGCTGGATTTCCTGGGTGCGGCCCGTCTGCTTGCCGGCCGTCGCCTCCCGGCGCGTGCGGGTGCCGGTGGCGCGGGGCAGCATGCCGTACTCGGCCGTCACCCAGCCCTGGCCCTTGCCGCGCAGCCATCCGGGCAGGCTGGTTTCCACCGAAGCGGTCACCAGAACCCTGGTATTTCCGAAGCTGACGAGGCACGAGCCTTCCGCCTTGAGGGCGACGCCGCGCTCGATGGTGACGGCGCGCATCTGGTTGGGCTCACGGCCGGAAGGGCGCATCGGGACTCCAAGGGTGGTTGTGTTAACCGGGTCTTAACCCTGCCGGGCTCCGGCCACAAGCACCCGAGCCTTGGCGCGGGGCGGCTATGCGCTTAAATAGGTCACCACAGTTAAAGCCGACGATTTGAATCGAAACATGCGTCCAGCCGAAGACTTTCTCTCCGTGCTCAACGCGCGCAGCCAGGACATCTTTCGCAAGATCGTCCAGCGGTACCTCGAAACAGGTGCGCCGGTAGGGTCCCGCGACGTCAGCCGCATGCTGCAGGTGGACCTGTCGCCCGCTTCCGTCCGCAACGTCATGGCGGACCTCGAGGATCTGGGGCTGATCGCCGCTCCCCACACCTCCGCCGGCCGTGCGCCGACCCAGGAAGGGCTGCGCTTCTTTGTCGATGCCATGCTGGAAATCGGCGATGTCGATGAACGCGAGCGCCAGCGCATCGCCAGTTCGATCGGCGGGCAGGCGCAGCGCCGCGTCGAGGACGTGCTGACCGAGGCGAGCCAGTTGCTCAGCGGGCTCAGCCACGGCGCGGGAGTGGTGATCGCCGCCAAGGCCGACATGGTGCTGCGGCATCTCGAATTCGTGCGCCTCGACGCCACCCACGCCATGGCCGTGCTCGTGGGCGAGGACGGGCAGGTGGAAAACCGCATCATGGACCTGCCGCCCGGCTTCACCGCCTCGGCGCTGCAACAGGCCAGCAACTACCTGGCCCACCACGTGGTGGGCCGCACCCTCTCCGCAGCCCGCAAGGCGCTGACGGAACAGCGGGCCCTGCAGCGCGCCGAACTCGATGAACTGACCACCAAGCTGGTCGACGCCGGCATCGCGACGCTCAGCCGCCCCGGCCCGGACAACCAGCCGACGGTGATCGTGCGCGGCCGCGCCAACCTGATCAACGACGCCATGGCCTCCGACGACCTCGAGCGGATGCGGCAGCTTTTCGACGAACTCGAAAGCAAGGACGGGCTGCTCGAACTGCTCGGCTATGCCGAGAAGGCGCAGGGCGTCCGCATCTTCATCGGGTCCGAGAACAAGCTGTTCTCACTTTCGGGCTCGTCGGTCATCCTCAGTCCCTACAAGGACGCCAGCGACAGGGTGGTGGGCGTTCTGGGGGTGATCGGGCCGACCCGGCTCAACTATGCGCGCATCGTGCCGGTGGTGGACTATACCGCCAACGTCATAACCACGATGATGGCGCGACGCGACCGCTGAACCTTGCTGGCTCCCAAGGGTTGAAAATGAGAACCCATTGGCCGATATGGCTCAGCAAAACCCAATCCAAGTGCGGACAGTGAGATGATGAGCGACGAAACCGCCGCCCAGGCGACAGAGGCCGAGATCGAGACGCCTGCCGAGGAGACCCCGGAGGTCGATCCCCTGGAGGCACTGCGCGCGGAGAACAGCGAACTGCGCGACCGCGTGCTGCGGACCGCTGCAGAGATGGAAAACCTCAGGAAGCGTACCGAGCGCGATGTGGCGGATACCCGCTCCTATGCGATTTCCGGCTTCGCCCGCGACATGCTGAGCGCGACCGATGCGCTCAGCCGGGCCCTGACGATGCTGCCCGCCGAGGCCCGCGAATCGAACGATCCGACCGTGAAGTCGCTGATCGAGGGCATCGAGCTCGCCGAGCGCGAGATGCAGCGGCTGCTGGCGAAGCACGGCGTGACCCCGATCGAGGCCGAAGGCCAGAAGTTCGACCCGCACCGGCACCAGGCCATGTTCGAAGTGCCCGATCCGTCGCGGCCGGAGGGCACGGTGGTGCAGGTGGTGCAGGCTGGCTACGCCATTGGCGACCGCGTGCTCCGGCCCGCCATGGTCGGCGTGTCGAAGGGCGGCCCCAGCCAGGCTGCCGGCGACGAGGCCATCGACAAGAGCGCCTGATTCCCGAAAAGGGCATTCGCGACGATCAGGAGGCCCCGCGGCTCACGCCCGGGGCCTTCGTCTTTCGGCTCCGCGCTAGCCGAGGATTTCCCGGCTCATCAACCGCTGTACTCCGGCCTCATCCATGTCGCGCAGGGCCTGTTCGAGCGAGCCATTGCTGTCGATGGCGCGGCAGGCATCCTCGATCACCGTGAC
>JAEZHZ010000187.1 GCA_023436745.1 Pseudomonadota bacterium
TCGCCGGCCTTGCCTATGTTATCGGTTCGGTGGTTCTCAACTACACCAGCGCCGGGCGCACCGTGCTGGCCATCGGCGGCAACGAGGAGGCGTCGCACCTGATGGGGCTGCGGACCGAGCGCATCAAGTTCCTCACCTACACGGCAAGCGGCGGCCTGGCGGGACTTGCGGGCGTCATCCTTGCCGCACAGTTCGGCGCGGGGCAGCCGATCGAGGGCGTCGGCTGGGAGCTGTTCGCCATCGCCTCGGTGGTGGTGGGGGGGACGCTGTTGACGGGTGGCGTCGGGTCGGTGGGCACCACTCTCGCCGGCGTACTGCTGCTCGGGATACTGTTCAATGTACTGAACTTCGAGAACGGCATGGGCTGGATCTCCCTCTCCGCCTACTGGCAATCGGTGATCCGCGGCCTATTCCTGCTGGTGGTGGTGATCATCCAGGCCCGGCTGATGACCCGGCCAACCAGCCTCCCGTGACCGCGACTACTTCGCCCACATTGCCCGCATCTTCGAAGCGAGATCGGCCTGGCCGGCTCCGGGTGCGAACCCAACAGGCTCATAGGGTTTCACGGGCGGCCAGAGAATGTCCTCGTAGAGGTGGAGGCTGGCGCGTGGAATGAACCGCGTGCGCTGGGCATAGAGGTGCCGGTCGCCGTGCCGGGTTTGCTGGGTCACGTAGAAGCGCTGAGGGACGAGCAGGTGCAGGTCATCCCGGGCCCTGGTCATGGCGACGTAAAGAAGCCGCCGCTCCTCCTCGAGTTCGTGCGCACTGCCGGTGCCGAGGTCCGACGGGATGCAGCCATCCACCACGTTCAGCACATGAACGGACTTCCATTCCTGGCCCTTCGCGGAATGGATGGTGGACAGGATCAGATAGTCCTCATCCTTGAGCGGCACCCCAGCCTGGTCGCTGGTCGCCTCCGGGGGATCGAGCGTCAGCTCGGTGAGAAAGCGCTCACGCCCCCCGTAGCCGGCTGCGATCTGCTCGAGTTGCAGCAGGTCGGCCTGGCGGATGCTGGCATCCTCATAGGTCTGCTCCATGAGCGGCTCGTACCAGAGCCGTGCATAGCCCAGTTCCGCCGGCCATCCGGCTTGCCGGCCCGCCAGCCTGGTGATGAGCTCCACCAGCCCCTGCCATCCCTCGCCGACGCGAGGCGGCGCTGGGATCTCGCCCAGTGCCCAGATCGGATCGGGTCCGGTCTGCATGGCGTCGAGGACCTTGCCGGCTGCCGCCGGCCCCACGCCGGGGAGCAACTGGAGCACGCGAAAGCCTGCCACCCGATCTCGTGGGTTCTCGGCCCAGCGGAGAACAGCCAGCAGGTCCTTGATGTGCGCGGCTTCCAGAAACTTGAGTCCGCCGAATTTCACGAACGGGACGTTGCGCCGTGTCAGTTCGATCTCGAGCGGGCCGGAATGGCTCGAGGTTCGGAACAGCACCGCCTGCTGCTTGAGCTCGGTACCTGCCTCGCGAGCCTCCAGCACCTTCTCCGCGACGTATCGGGCCTGATCCGCCTCGTCCCTCACCGTCACGAGCAGCGGCTTGGCGTCCGACTGGCGGTCGGTCCACAGGTTCTTGGTAAAGCGTTCGCTCGCGAGTTCAATGACGGCGTTCGCCGCCGACAGGATCGGCTGGGTGGAGCGGTAGTTGCGGTCCAGCGTGACGATGTCCGCCGCCGGTGAGAACGAGGCAGGGAAATCGAGGATGTTGCGCACCGTCGCTGCGCGGAAGGAGTAGATGGACTGGGCGTCGTCGCCCACCACGGTAAGGCAGCGTCCGTCCGGACGCATCGCGAGCAGAATGGAGGCCTGCAGCTGGTTGGTGTCCTGGTACTCATCCACCAGCACATGGTCGAACCGTTCGGACACCGCTGCGGCGATGGCGGGTTCAGCCATCATCCCGGCCCAGTAGAGCAGCAGGTCGTCATAGTCGAGGACGTTCTGGGCCTGCTTGGCCTCGACGTAGGCCGCGAAGAGCTGGCGGAGCTCTGCCGCCCACATGCTGCACCACGGGAACACGGTCTTCAGCACGTCTTCGAGTTCGGCCTGTGCATTGACCACCCGCGAGTAGATGGCGAGGCAGGTTCCCTTTGTAGGAAATCGGCTCTTGCTGCCGCTGAAGCCGAGCTCGTGCCGCACGAGATTCATGAGGTCCGCGGAGTCGTCGCGGTCATGGATCGTGAAGTCAGGATCGAGCCCGATCTGGCGGGCATGCTCGCGAAGGATGCGCGCACCGATCCCGTGGAACGTGCCTGCCCATGCAAGGGTCTCGGCACGTCTTGTTCCTGTGCCCATCACCCGGGCGAGCAGGCGTTCCACGCGGCGGCTCATTTCCGCCGCGGCCCGTCGCGAAAAGGTCAGCAGCAGGATGCGGGAAGGGTCGGAGCCGTTGACCACCAGATGCACCACACGATGGGCGAGAGTGTTGGTCTTGCCTGACCCGGCGCCCGCGATCACCAGCAGCGGCGCGGCCCTATCGGCGCCCACGCCATGCTCAACGGCGCGGCGCTGCTCAGGATTGAGGGTGTCGAGGTATGAAGTGTCGAATGGCACGAATCGTGGGGCTCCGTAAGGGAGCAGGAAACGGCATTCGCGTTTTGTTCGCAAGTCGGGCCGTGCGCGGCCATCTGACCTACTTCACGTGCCTGAGCAGCAGGTCGCGAGCCTGGTTGATCTTGGCAGCCAGGTAGCTCGAGCCGCCGCGATCGGGGTGCAGCGCTTTCATCAGGTCGCGATGCGCTGCCCGGATCTGTTCTGCTGTGGCGTCGGCATCGAGGCCGAGCACCTCGTAGGCCTCCTGCAGGGGATCGCGTGGGGGACTTGAAGCGTCGGCGGTCCCGCTGTCCTGCTGCGCGAAGTACTCGCGCCAGCCACTGCGATTGGCGTCGAGCCAGCTTTCCAGCAGGCTGAGGCTATCTGCGTCACCCTCGACTTCCGCAAGCAGGATGCGCGTTTCTTCCTCCCCGAGGTCAAGCAGGTCCATCCCTGCGAACTGGCCGTTGAGGACACGCCCGGAAACCGTCCCTGTGTCGTGATCCAGTTCCATTGCAAAGCGATAGCTGCGCACCCTGGAGATGTTGCCTGCCGGTCCGGCTAGTCCATCAAGAGAGAACGGGCCGATCCGGCCGGTGCGAAGCACGGCAACCGCCGCGGCGCCGAGGAACAGCGCAAGATCGAACCGCCTGACCACGAGAAGCAGGACCGCCAGAGCCAGGGCCAGTCCACCCACAAGCCAGCGGAGGCTGCGTCGCAACAGCTGAGGATCGGCCTTCTTCACCTGATTGTAGATGGCGAGCGCGGCCAGCAGTGCCAGGCAACCCAGAAAAAGATAGGTCATGAGCGAAGTTGCGACAGCAGGGCCTGGGCCTGCGGGCTGGCCTGGAGCTTCAGCCCATCGCGCCCGCCACTCGCATAGGCAGCCACTGCTTTGAGCAGATTGGCGAGTTCCTGGGGTGCCGACGCGTCGAAGCGAGCATACGCTCCCTTGGTCAGCCGGGCGAACTCCCTGAAAGCGGCCTCGACCTGTGTATCGCGCCCCTCCTGAAAGATGAACATCGGCAGGCCGAGCAGGCCAAGCTGTCCGGCCTTCTCTGCGAGATCATCGACGTTCTCCTCGATAGCGTCGCCGACATAAATCACGGCGTTGATACGCCGACGGGCGTGCTCCGAGCGGGCATGCGTGAGAACCTTGGAAATCTGTGTCCGTCCGCCTTGGCACTGAATGCCGCGCATGAGCTTTGCGAGGCTTTCCGCATCCACGACCCACTTGCTGGCGCGGCACTCGCCGAAGCCGCGAAAAAAAAGCAACTGCACCTGTAGCGCGCTATCCTTGGGGATGGCGCGGAACATCTCGGTCTGCAGCGAACAGGCGAGGTCCCAGGTCGGCTGACGGCTGAGGGTGGCGTCGAGGGCAAACAGAATGCGGCCGTCGTTCGCGGCGCCCGGGCGGGCCAGCGCTCCCACCTTCTTCACGAAGCTGGCAACGTCGCCGCTGACCCCCGGCTGGAGGGCGGTGCCGTGGGCTTTGCGCCCCGATGGATCTTTTTCTGCCATCTTCGGAATATGTGGGTGCAGGGGAACAGTCGCAAGTGCCGGTAGGCGGTCACATCTTGCTCCCGACGGCTGGGTATCCGCCCGTGATCACACC
>JAEZHZ010000233.1 GCA_023436745.1 Pseudomonadota bacterium
ACCAGGTGAGCGGCCCCGACGATGATGAGCGCATCGAGGTCATCGTTGAGCAGTTCCGACAGCGGCGCGATCCAGTTGCGGTTACGCTGGTAGAGCAGACGGTCGAGGAAGGCCTCCTCAAACCCTCCCATCTCCATCTGGAACAGGTGGGCGATCTGCTCGGCGGTACCGGACTGCCAGTGGCCCACCATCTTGCTCATTATCTTGGGCAAGGCGTGCAGTTCGCACAGCGTGGCTTCCAGCATCGCGATCTGTTCCTCATCGGGCGCACCGGCCAGCACGTCCAGTTGTTCTTCGCCGGTTTCCAGGTGCATGAACCGCTCCGGCTCGATCTGTGGAGCGATCTGGAGCTCAACGCCGGGCTGGTCATAGCCGAGGGACATCATTGCCGCCACGGAGATGGTGTTCGCCGCCATCCAGGGTCGCATCGCCAGCAACGTGCCCACCGGCACGCTATAGGTAGAGCTCTGGGCACGCAGTGCTGCCTCGAGGTCCGGCCCTATGACATCCGTCAGCAGCGTGCCGTCGACATAGATCCCCCGCGCGATCGCGGCCGCGCCTACGCTGGCCTGCGCGAGGGGGCTGAGGTCGGTTTCGAACACGATCCTGTCTGCGGCGGCGAGCCGCTCATCGAACAGCGGCGTTCGCCACTCTATGCCCTTCGGAAGTACGTGGAACGAGCCGAAGAGGTAAATGGCGCTGTTGTCGTCGCTGACCTTCCACATGGCCGGCGCGGCCGCTGCCGTAGGAACCAATGGCAGCGCCAGGGCGAGAGCGAGGGCAAATCTGAGCATGGCGCATTCTGTCCTGCCGAACCTGTTGTCGCAAGCATGAGGGTGCACCGGGTTGATCCGGCCGCCCCTGTTCGCTACACGATGCCGCAGAAACTAGGACGAGTTGAATGCGCACGGAAACCGAGAAGGCCGTTGCCGAAATCGAGCAGGTTCTGACCCTGCTGAGGAGGCATCTTTGACTGGGATACTGCTGAACTCCGCCTCGCGGCGCTGAACGCCGAAACCGAATCCCCCGATTTCTGGAACGATCCCGAGAAAGCTCGGACACGGATGCGCGAGCGCGACGACCTCGATGTCGCCGTGAAAGCCGTGCGCGAGCTCGAAGCGGGCATCCGCGACAATGTCGAGCTCATTGAACTTGGCGAGGCCGAGGGCGACGAAGGTGTCGTCAAGGAAGCCGAGGCAGCGCTGCTCGAGCTCAAGCACTCGGCGCGCCGTCACCAGATCGAGACGTTGCTCTCGGGCGAAGTCGACGCCAACGACTGTTATGTGGAAATCCACGCCGGAGCCGGCGGCACCGAATCCCAGGACTGGGCCAGCATGCTGTTGCGCATGTACACCCGCTGGGCGGAGCGCCGTAAATTCAAGGTGGAAACGATCGAGTTCCACGACGGCGAAGAGGCTGGCATCAAGTCCGCCACCATCCAGGTGAAGGGTCATAATGCCTATGGCTGGCTGAAGACCGAGAGTGGCGTTCATCGCCTCGTGCGCATCAGCCCCTATGACTCGGCCGCGCGTCGACACACCAGCTTTTCCAGCGTGTGGGTTTACCCAGTGGGGGACGACACCATCGACATCGATATCCGCGACAGCGATCTGAAGGTCGATACCTACCGCTCCTCCGGTGCCGGCGGGCAGCACGTCAACACCACCGACTCTGCCATCCGCATCACCCACATACCGACGGGCATCATCGTGGCGTGCCAGCAAGAGCGGAGCCAGCACAAGAACCGTGCGACCGCCATGAACATGCTGCGCGCCCGACTCTACGAGCTGGAGCTGCAGAAGCGCGAAGAGGCGGCAAACGCGCAGGCCGCCAGCAAGACTGATATCGGCTGGGGCCACCAGATACGCTCGTATGTGCTGCAGCCATATCAGATGGTGAAGGATCTGCGGACGGGCGTGGAGAGCGGCCAGCCGTCACTGGTGCTGGACGGTGACCTCGACGACTTCATGGAAGCGGCCCTGGCCCAGCGCGTTGGCGCCGCCACGGATGTGACGTCCAACGGGGAATAGGCTACATCAGCGCCAGCAACTGCCGGCCCGCCTCGAGAAACTGCTTGGGGTTGAGCGCGGTGTCGTTCTTGCGAACCTCGAAATGCAGGTGGGGTCCGGTGGAGCGGCCGGTGGACCCCACCCTGGCGATCGGCGTACCGGGGTTCACCCGCTGGCCCATCTCCACCAGGTAGGCCGAGAGATGGCCGTAGCGTGTGATGAAGCCACTGCCGTGGGTCACCTCCACGGTCTTGCCGTAGCCCGATTTCTGGCCAACGAAAGTGACGATGCCGGCTGCGGCACTGAAGACACTGGTGCCGGTCGGTGCGGCAAAGTCGAGTCCGGCGTGGAAGGCGCGGGAACCGGTGAATGGGTCGCGGCGGTTGCCGAAGCCTGAGGAGTGCCGGAAGCCCTCGCTGATGGGCATGTGCACGGGAGCCTTGTCGATGCTGTCCCGCGCCGCCTGATAGCGGATCAGGGAGGCGAGCACGGCGTTGGCGTCCTCAACGGCAGGGTTGAGCGCGGCATCATCCATGGGCGCCAGCAATGGTCCGCCGATACCTTCTTCGATCGGGGGCAGAGCCACACGGATACCAAGCCCGGAAAGGGCTGAGACAATGCCGTCGGTACGATCGCTGGCGGTCGATGCGATCGAAGCCATGGCGGAACGGGTCTCCACCATCATCTGGTCTATCGAGGCCGCAGTCGCGGCGATGTCGGGGTTTCCCGCCTGTGTGACTGGCACCGACTTCATCGTGGTCGTCGCCATGACCGAGGGCGCGATGCCCAGTGCGTCGGCCTTGTCCACCAGCACCTTCACTAGCTGATGCTGCTCCAGCAGCACTTCCTGCTGTTGTGCCAGCTCCTGAAGCTGCAGATTCATGTCGCCGGCCTGGGCATAGTTGCGCGAGTGCAGCCGGTCGATCTCCACGCGGAGTTCGGCAATCCGGTCCTCATAGGCGGAGATGATCTGGTCGGTCTTGCCGTTCCATAGCCGCGCGATATCGGAGTGCAGCAGCAGGGCAGTGCCCAGCATGGCATTGCCGCCCAGCAGCAGCACGAACATCGAATAGAAGACAGCCGGATGAATCCGCTGGCCCTTCTCACGCCTCTGTTCGTAACTGCCTTGAGGCCGCACCCGCCGACTCCGCTCACGCCATCATGGTGAGCCGAGTATGAACTCTCATGGTTAGCAGTGTGTTAGCTCGCAACCAGGGCGTCCAGCATCTTCTGGGCATGGCCCTTGATCCTTGTGGCTCGCATGATGCGTGCGATCCTGCCTTCTGCATCGATGATGAAGGACGTGCGGATCAGGCCCATGAACTCGCGGCCGTAAAGCTTCTTGAGTTGCCATAGTCCATACCGCTCAACGACAGTGCGCTCGGGGTCCGCTGCCAGGGCCACGTTCAGGCCGTATTTGCGCCGGAAGCGAATGTGGCTTTCGATCGTGTCGGGGGAAATGCCCACCAGCTTCGCGCCCGCCGCAGCAAACTGGTCGGCACGCTCGGAGAACTCGATGTTCTCGTCCACGCAGCCGCCGGAATCGTCCTCGGGGTAGAAGTAGAGGACCACCGGTTGTCCGCGGTGATCCGACAGCGTGAAGGTGGTGCCGTCGTCAAGTGGGAGGGTGAAGTCGGGGGCGGGTTCGCCTTCGTGCAACGTGCTCATGCCCAACTCCTCAGGTCCGCGAAATTAACCGGTTTCACGCCATATTACAGCCAGTATGATCGAACAACAGACTGCTTGCGGCGGTCGATTCTGACGAGGTGCCAGACATAGCGGCCCAGCCTGACACCGGACCCAAGTGAGCGCGACTTCTCCCCCCGCGGCCAAGCCCGCCGTGCCCGATACCAGGAATCGCCGACACCCGGCGCGCCATACGGCCAAGGTCGCCGTGTGGCTTCTTGGTATTCCCGCACTGATCGTGCTGCTGCTCTGGGTGGTGCTGCTGGTCACGCCGATCCAACTCCCTTTTGCGGGTGTTGCGGTGCGCAACCTTGTCCAGGGTGCGCTGCCGGAGGGCAGCGACCTGCAGCTGGGGGAAATGGCGCTGGCGCTCGAGGGGGGCATCTGGCCAGTGGTGCAGTTCTCCCCCGTGGTGCTGACCGACAGCAAGGCGGGCGCCCGGATGGCCATGGAGGCCCTGGAAGTCGGCTTCTCTCCGACGCGTGCACTGATGGGCCAGCCTGGCGCGACGATCACGGTCGTCAGCCCCCGTGTCCAGATGGTGCAGGATCTGCTCGGCCCGCGGCCTGCGACCTTCGAAATGGTGGATGATCCTGCCGGTGGACCGCCGACAGTCCGGGTCATGGAAGGTGAGCACACCTTCCCCAGCGTGGGCATCTCCACCAGCGGCATAGATCTGTCCGGAGACATCGGCGAGTTGCAGATGCGCTCGGACAACGACTGGCTGATCTACAACCTGGAGGCGGCGGAGCAGGGGATAGCCGACCTTGTGGACCAGGCGGCCCAGGGGCGATTTTCCAAGCTCGTGGTGCGTGACGGAGCGATCGAGATGATCGACTCCGTCTACGGTCTGTTCCGGCGCTTCGAAGACATCGACCTTGAAATTGGCCCGACTCCGGACCGGCGGAATACCCGTGGCACGTTCAAGGCGTCGCTCGGCGGGCGAACCATGGTGGGCAATCTCTCCCGCACGGTAGACGAAGAGGGCAACTCCCGGCTCGAGGCCGATGTCACGAACATCGACTTCGCTGCCTTCCTGCCGTTTATCGATGATCCAGCGAGCCTCGCGGCCGTTCGCGGCGCAGGCGCGTTGTCTATCGACGTCAACTTCTCGCCAGCGGGCGGCGAACTCATCGATGGCAGCTTCAGGGTAGACCTTACAGGCCTCGATCTTAGGATCGGCAAGGATTTCTTCCCCATCGCCAGCTCCATTCTGGACATCTCCTGGACCCCCGAGGACGGGCAGTTCGAGCTGGCGGAGGCGGCGGTGCAGATTGGGCAGAGTTCGGCGCGGCTCTCCGGCATCTTCGGGCTTGGGCTGGACCGTACCTATGGCCCAACCATCGGGATTTCCATCACCGCTCGCGACGTCCGCCTGCACCCCAACGACATGGCTGCTCCGGCTGAGCCCTTCGAGACGATGGAGTTCGCCGGCTGGTCCGCACCGCTCTACGGAGCCCTGGGTATTGATCGGCTTGTCGCTCACAAGGGTGATGCCGTGGTGGAGTCGACGGGGCGTCTCGACATGCTGCGCGCCGGTGTGGGTCTCGAAATGACTATCGCGGGGAAGGGGGTCAGCGCTGATGATCTCAAGCGTCTGTGGCCCTATGTGGCGGGCACGGAGAGCCGTGACTGGTTCGTGGAGAACATTACGGAGGGAACGGTTGCCAGCTCGCGCATGAGCTTCAACTTCCCCGTCGGGACGCTCGCACTCGATGGCGAAGACAAGCCGATCCCCGAGGGAGGGATGCGGATAGAGATCGTCGGGACCGGCGTGGCGGTAAAGGCCACGCCAGAGATGGAGCCGATACACCTCGATGGCGAGACCCGGCTGCTGGTCGATCATGGGGGCATGACCGTTGCTGCGAGCGGCGGCAAGGTTCCCACCGCCAATGGCAACATTGCGGTGCGCAATCCGGCGCTGATCATGGATTATTCTCAGCCCGACGAGAACATCATCGAGATCTCCGGCGATATCGCCGCCCCGATACCGGCGCTGCTGGCGCTGGCGGAAGATCAGCAGCCCGGCGCACTGCGGGATGTAGAGCTCCCGATCGACCTCGAGGCGATCACCGGCACGATAGACGTCGGTCTGGTGGCCACCATCGAACTCGGCGACGAGGATGCCGGCCGAGCCATGGACATCGACTACGTGCTCAACGGCAACGTGCGCGACTTCGCGAGCAGCAAGCCCATCCAGGACCGCACCATTGTCAACGGGCAACTCGCGTTCAGCGCGTCCCAGGACGGCTATCATCTCGGTGGCACGGCCGACATCGATGGAATGTCCGCCGAGGTCGAGATAGAGGGCACGCCTGAAACCGATCCGACCTTCCGGCTGGCCTCGACCATCAAGGTGGCCGATCTGGCGCAGATGGGTTTCGATGCCTCGGAGTTCCTGTCGGGCCAGGTTCGATTCGTTGCGCAGCCGATGCCGGACAGCAGCCTGCAGATGTCTATCGACCTCGCGGAAGCAGGGCTGACGATCTCCGACCTCGGCATCACAAAGGCGGTTGGTACCCCGGGTACGCTCAACGCCACCATCAGCCAGGATGGAGAGACCACGAGGCTGAGCAATGTCGATCTGTCCTTCGGTCAGGTGCGGGCGGTGGGCGAGATCGAGTATCACGCGACCGAAGGATTGAAGTCGGGTCGGTTCAGCCGATTCGGGCTCAGCGCAGGAGACACCGCCCAGCTGTCGCTGACGCCGATCCAGAACGGTTATGCCGTCGAGATTGCCGGCGCACAGCTCGATCTCAAGCCGATGCTGAAGAGGTTTTTCGGGCTTGGTGAAGGGGCAGGCGGGGTTCAGTCCACCCAGTTCGACCAGACCATCGCCCTCGACGTCCGGCTGGACCGCGCCATCGGCTACTACGCAACGACTGCGTTCAACGTTGACCTCTCCCTTCGCCTTCGCGGCACCAATCTGGACCGTGCCACGCTCGCCACCCAGTTCAGCGAGGGCAACGGCATTTCCATCACCACCAATCCCGCGCCCCGTGGGCGCACGATGAGCGTCGCCTTCAACGACGCCGGGACGGTGCTGCGGTTCCTTGGCATCTATTCGCAGCTTGCCGGAGGGGCAGGTAACCTGGTGCTGACCACTGACCGTGACGTCGACGTCGAGGCTGGCCAGCTTGTCATGCGGAACTTCTCCATCGTGGATGAGGCCAACGTCCGGCAGGTTCTGGGCAATCACTCGAACTCGCGGGCTGCCATCTCCCAGCAGAACCGGCTCGATTTTGATGCGGCCCAGGTGGACTTCCAGCGCAGCAGCGACCGCGTGGAAGTGACGAATGCCATGATGGCGGGCGACATGGTGGGCGGCACCCTGCGGGGTTTTATCTACACAAACCAGCGCCAGTACGACCTGACCGGCACCTATGTGCCGCTGTTCGGACTGAACAACGTGTTCCAGCAGATACCGCTCCTTGGGCCGCTGCTCGGTGGTCGAGACGGTGAGGGCTTGCTCGGCGTGACGTTTGCCGTGCGTGGGCCGCTCGATAATCCCCGGTTCCAGATCAATCCGCTGTCGGCGCTCGTGCCGGGTGCGTTCCGGGAGTTGTTCGAATTCCGCGCCCGGGAACTGCCCCGGCCGGAGTAGACCCGGTTGATCCGGATCAAGGCGTGGCCTAGCTCTACATGCGAGTGCTCGGTGCACATCAATGGAGGCGCAAGTGTATTCCACCATCCTTATCGCGACCGATGGCTCAGAGCTGGCGAACAACGCCCTGGACCAGGGCTGTGAACTCGCCAAGCGGTTCGGCGCGGCGGTCACCATTGTCACGGTGACGGAGCCGGCGACGGTGGTGGGAGCGGGTTATTCGGCTGCTGCCGGCGTTGGCTACAGCCCCATACCGGAGCTGATGGAGGCCCAGCAGGCACAGGCCCAGACGACACTGAACGAAAGCAAGGCTCGCGCCGAGGCGGCGGGGGTGTCTGCGAACACCCGCCTTGTCGAGGGCGTCTATCCTGCTGAGGGCATCGTACAGGTCGCGGACGAGATCGGCGCGGACCTCATCGTCATGGCTTCCCACGGCCGGCGCGGGCTGGGCCGGCTGCTGCTCGGCAGCCAGACCAGCAATGTGTTGGCCCAGACCCGTATACCGGTTCTGGTAACCCGCTGAAGCCCTAGATGGGCTTCAGCAGCGCATGACGCTTCTTGCCGACGGATAGCTTGATCACGCCCTCCGGCAGGAGGGCGTTTTCTGCCAGCATCAATCGGTCGTCGTCGATCACCGCATCATTGACGCGCACGGCGCCGGACTGCACGTGGCGTCGTGCCTCGCCGTTGGATGCGGCGAGGCCGGCGG
>JAEZHZ010000241.1 GCA_023436745.1 Pseudomonadota bacterium
ATCCCACACCGGCGGCGGCGGAGGCGGTGGGCCCCAGGCGGGCGGCGGCGGCGGAGGCGGCGGGCCCCAGACGGGCGGCGGCGGAGGCGGGGGATTCCAGACCGGAGGACCACCACGATCGAGGTAGTTGGCCGACACCCAGCCATCCGGGCCACGCTTGTCGACGAAGCACCAGCTCCCCTGGCAATACTGCACGTCGACGGGTTCGCCGCGGCGCAACGTGTCGATGACGCCGTAGCTCGTACCGGGGCCGGAGCGCACGTTCACGTTGCTGGTGGCGAAGGCGGGGGCGGCCATGGCGGCGCCCGCGGTGCCCAGCAGCGCGAGGACGGCTATGCCGCCTGCTATGATCTTCTTGGACAGAGCCATTCTTGTCTCCTTTTCCTGCGTGGCACGAGTGCCTTGGCCGCAAGAAAGCACCTTTCTGCATGAACCGGACCTGAATGGCCCTGTCAGCATTCATGAACGGAAAACGTCTCAGAGACTTAGGAGTTCGACAAAGCGCCCGAGGCGTTCGGCCATTGTCTTGCGTTGCTTGGGCTTCAACTCGCCCATCAGGGCTTCCTCGATCTGAGCCCAATGCTCGGCGAGCGCGTTGCGGATGCGCACGCCCCGCTCGGTGAGAGCGACGCCCGGGACGAGCTCGGGGCCAACTGCGCGGCGCACCACCAGCTCCCGGCCTGCCAGCCGCTCTATGCGCGACAGGATCGAGTCGAAGGGCACGCCAAGTGCGGACGCCAGCTCCTCCTCGGTCAGGCCATTGCGGCCGAGTTCGAACAGGACGGCGTCGTCGCCGGGCTCCAGCCCCCTGTCCCGCAGCGGGGCCAGCACCGCCTGATGAGCGAGCTGACCTGCCTGGATCAGCCGGTAGAGCGTGGAGCGGGGCGAGGGTTTGGACATGGGCGGGAAAATAGTCCGAACTCCCTGTGTGGTCGAATGCAAACCATCCTAGCGTTAATCGACCTGCGACCAAGGGGCGTCATTGTTCACTTTGTGCAGATGAGTTATGCGTCCCCAAGTCCAATGGAACGGAGCGCCATGACGCAGGACCTTGCCCGCATCCGCGCCTTTGTACAGGTTTTCGACAGCGGCGGTTTCTCCGCGGCGGCCCGGCAGCATGGCCGATCCAAGGCGCTGCTCAGCAAGTATGTCACCGATCTCGAGGACTATCTGGGCGTGCGGCTGATGAACCGCACCACACGCAAGCTGAGCCTGACGGAAGCCGGAGAGGCTTACTACCGCGAGGCGAGTGCGCTGCTGCAGCAGCTCGATGACCTCGATGCCAGCATCTCGGAACAGACGGCTGAGCCCCGCGGGCTGCTAAGGGTTTCGGTGCCGCGCAATTTCGGGGAGTCGACGCTGGCACCCGCGATCTACGAGTTCCTGCTGCAGCATCCCAAGGTGACGCTCGACCTGCGGCTCGAGGATCGCTACGTCGACCTGATCGACGAGGGAATCGACGTGGCGTTGCGCATCTCGACGATGCCGGATTCCTCCCTCATCGCGCGCAAGATCGCCGAAATGCACGTGGTGGTGGGAGCCTCGCCGGCACTGCTCAAGCAGCACGGAATGCCGGAGCATCCCGACGACCTTCGCCAGTTGCCCTGCATTGTCGATGTGAACCTGCAGGGCCAATCGAACTGGCGCTTCACCCATGACGGCAAGACCATCTCGGTGCCGGTGAGCGGACCGGTGCGGGTCAACTCCCCGCTCGCGGCGCGCACGGCAGCGGTGATGGGGTTGGGCTTCGTCATGCTGCCTTCCTACCTTGCGGACCCGGTGGTCGGCTCGGGCGAACTCGTACCCGTGCTCGAGAAGTATCTGCCGACCGGCCAGACCCTGCAGGCCGTCTACCCGCACCGCCGGCATCTCGCGGGCAAGGTCCGCGCCCTGATCGACCATCTGGTCGACTGGTTCGAGACGCATCCGATCAGCTGACATGACCTGGTTATTCCGACTTGCAGCTGCGGCTCTGGCCGCATGTGGTTTCATCGCACCGGTCGCGGCGCACCCGCATATCTTCATAGACGCCCAGGTGGCGGTGGTGTTCGACGACCAGGGCGCCGTCGCGGGCCTGCGGCACGACTGGACGTTTGACAGCGCCTTCTCGGCGTGGATGGTGCAGGGGCTCGACACCAATGGCGACGGCGTTACGTCGCCGGAAGAAATGCAGGGCCTGGCCGACGAGAACATGATCGGCCTTTCCGAGTACGGGTTCTACACCACGGCGGGCGAGGTGACCTCGCCGATGACATTCCAGCCCTCGGCCGACCAGCGGATGCGCTACGAGGATGGGCGGGTGACGCTGAGCTTTTCGCTCGCCGCCGATGCGCCGCGCCCGGTGGGGACCGGGTTCGAACTCGGCGTCTATGACCCGGAATACTATGTGGCCATCAGCTTTGCCGATGCCTCTGCCGTGCGACTGGAGAATGCACCGGCAGCCTGCGAGGCCGAGTTGGTGCCGCCCCGGCCGATGGATCCGGCGATCGAGGAGCAGCTCTATGCCCTGGGTCCGGAGGTCCTGGAACTGCCGCCCGACCTTGCGGCCGCCATGCGGGGCACTCAGGGGTTGATCGTGGTGCGGTGCGGCGGAGCGGATGCAACGGTGGAGACGGCCGCGGAAGCGGCAGCCGACGTGGCCCGGGCACGCCCCGCGCCGTTCGGCGGGCCGCCACCGGAGCCGGGCCTCAACCTGCCGCGCACGGGCGTGTTCGGCTGGATGGAGCAGCAGCAGCGCAGTTTCTACGGTGCGCTGGCGGCCGCGCTGGACCGGATGCGCAGCGACTGGACGGCGTTCTGGGTGCTCGGGGGGCTCAGCTTCCTCTACGGCGTCTTCCACGCCGCGGGGCCCGGGCACGGCAAGGTGGTGATCTCCTCCTACATGCTCGCCAACGAGACGCAGCTGCGGCGCGGCGTGGTGCTGAGCATGGTGTCGGCGCTGATGCAATCGGCGGTGGCGATCGGCTTCGCTCTGGTGGCTGCGGGGCTGCTGGGACTGACGAGCCTTGCGATGAGCGATGCGGCGCACTGGATCGGGGTGGCCTCCTATGCGCTGGTGACGCTGTTGGGCCTGTGGCTCATCGGGCGGAGGTTGTTCGGCTGGGGGCACCACGACCACAAGCACCACGGGTCGGGTCATGATCATCATGATCACCACGAGGACGGGCACGATCATTCCGACCACGTGCCGATCGTTCCGCCGGAGGTGACGACGGGCACCTGGCGGGAGCAACTGGGCGTGGTGCTGGCGGTCGGCCTCAGGCCCTGTTCCGGTGCGCTGGTGGTGCTCGTGTTCGCCCTGTCCCAGGGGCTGCTCGCCGCCGGTATCGCGGCGGTGGTGCTGATGGGGATCGGCACGGGGCTGACCGTATCGGTGCTGGCAACGATTGCGGTTTCGGCCAAGGGTCTGGCGCGGCGGATCGGCGGTGCCGACAATCCGGCGACGGCGGCCGTGGTGTGGTGGCTCGAACTGGGTGGGGCGGTGCTGGTGACGCTGTTCGGCGTGATGCTGCTGATCGCGAGCCTCTGATCCGGCGCGACCCATCGCCGCCTTGCGGCGGTGGGGGAAGCCGCTATGGTGCCGGGGCCTTGGAACCCTTCAAAACCGGCGTTCATGTCCCGCACCCTTCCTCCCGACCATCCCGCCATCCCCGAGCAGAAGATCGGCGTGTTGCTGCTCAATCTCGGTACGCCCGATGCGACCGACTACTGGAGCGTGCGGCGCTATCTCAAGGAATTCCTGTCCGACCCGCGGGTGATCGAGACGCCGAAGTGGCTGTGGTGGCCGATCCTGAACCTCGGGATACTGAGCTTCCGGCCGCAAAAGACGGGCGAGAACTATGCCAGCATCTGGGACAAGGAGCGCAACGAGAGCCCGCTCAGGGTGATCACGCGCGAACAGACCGAGGCGCTGGCGGCGCGGATGGCGGGGGACGGCGTGGTGGTGGACTACGCCATGCGTTACGGCAATCCGTCGACCCGCAGTGTGCTCGAGAAGATGCAGGCGGCGGGGTGCCAGCGGATCCTGCTGGTGCCGCTCTATCCTCAGTATTCGGCGACGACCACGGCGACGGCCAACGACAAGGCGTTCGATGCGCTGAAGACGATGCGCTGGCAGCCGGCGGTGCGCACGGCGCCGGCCTATTTCGAAGACCCGAAGTATATCGAGGTGCTCGGCAACTCGATCCGCGAAGGGGTGGCGGCGCTGGACTTCGAGCCGGACCTGGTGATCACCAGCTATCACGGCATGCCGGTGGAGTACCTGAAGAAGGGCGACCCCTACCACTGCCAGTGCTACAAGACCACGCGGCTGGTGCGCGAGTATCTGGGGTGGCCGGAAGAGCGGCTGATGGTGACGTTCCAGTCCCGCTTCGGGCCGACGGAATGGCTGCAGCCCTATACCGACAAGACGCTGGAAGAGCTGCCGAAAAAGGGGATCAGGAAGGTCGCGATCCTGGCGCCGGCGTTCTCCGCGGACTGCATCGAGACGCTGGAGGAAATCTCCATCGGCGGCAAGGAGACCTTCCTGCATGCCGGGGGCGAGCAGTACGCCTATATCCCCTGCCTCAATGCCTCGCCGGCGGGCATGGACATGATCGAGGCGATGGTGCGCCGCGAACTGTCGGGCTGGCTGTAGGCCCCCACCTGACCTCCCCCTGGAGGGGGAGGGACGAAGGCACAGCGGTGGTTTACCAGCCGGGCCCCATGAAGTCGGGCGGGGTGACCTCGATCTTGCCCGCCCAGCCGACGAGATAGCTGCCGAGGACCCAGCCCGTATCGGGAATGAAGCACCACTCGCTGTCGCGGCGGGTGCAGTATTCGAG
>JAEZHZ010000249.1 GCA_023436745.1 Pseudomonadota bacterium
GGATACACGGTGCGGATCGCGACGCTGCCGGAAGGGCTCGACCCGGACGATCTCATCAAGGCGCAGGGCAGGGCGGCGTTCGCCGACGTGATAGATCGGGCGCGCTCGCTGTCGGACATGGTCTGGAGCTTCGAGACGGGCGGGCTGGTGCCCGAGACGCCGGAGGCGCGGGCGGCGCTGCAGGCGCGGCTGCGGGAGCGGGCCAACTCCATCCAGGACAGCACGGTGCGCTTCCACTATGCGCAGGCATTCGACGAGAAGCTGCGCGCGTTCCTCGCGCCGGTGCGGCAGGGGCGCTACGAGCCGCGGGCCGGTGGGCAGCCCCGCTACGGCCAGAGCGGCGCCTATGGTTATCCGCGCGGGGGCACGCCCCGGCTCGTCGTTTCGGATACGCTGCGCAATTCGCGCCTGCTGAAGCAGGGGGCCGTGGCCGAGGCGACACCGCGCGAGGCCGCGATCGTTCTCAGCGTCGTCAATCACCCGGCGCTGGTCGAGGACAAGTTCGAGACGCTGGCGGCGCTCGATCTCGAGACCGCCGTGGCACAGAAGGTGCTGGCGGACGTGCTGAACCTAGTGGTGCGCCACCACGATATTTCTGCGGCCGATCTCAAGTCGGCGCTGGGGGTGCGCGGACACGGTCCGACGCTCGAACGGATGGCGCAGACGCTCGTGCGCCAGGGCGTGTGGCAGATGGGTGCTGATTCGGCCCTGGCGGACGCCGAGACCGGATTGAGTCACGCCCTGGCCTTGCATAACAAGAAAGTTCAGCTAAATAGGGAACTGAAGGCAGCCGAAGCCGCGCTGGGCGAAGACCCGAGCGATGAAACCTTTGAGCGGCTGCGGGACATCAAGAACCAGATTACCACTGTCGATGGCACAGAGGCATTGATCGAAGGCTTTGGTTCGCTATCAGGACGCGCGACGCGCAGCTTCTAGGGAAACCGGGGGGAGCGGCGGGTTCGCGCGATTTTGTGCATGGCAGAGTTGTCATGCGCGGCGAACCGTGTGCTCGGACAGGCGTTAACGCCTGGGTGAGCGCACCTTTACCTTGCCTTGAGGTGTCACCACCTAAAGCCTTACCCGGGCCCGGGCTTTGCGGGCGCCGACGGAGTACGAGATGGCCAGCAAGGCAGCAGCGAAGACGAGCAAGGAAACAGAGAAGCCGGAAGCCGGTGGCGCCCCCGAGGCGACGACCGACAGCCCCCTGCTCGACCTTTCCGATGCCGCGGTCAAGAAGCTTATCAAAGTCGCCAAGAAGCGCGGCTATGTGACCTATGAAGAACTGAACGCGGTGATGCCCTCGGAGGAAGTGTCCTCCGAGCAGATCGAGGACTTCATGTCGATGTTCTCGGACATGGGCATCAACGTCGTCGACGAGGACGAGGTCGAAGAGACCGAAGTCGAAAAGGACGAGGACGACAGCGGCACCGAAGTGGCGCCCTCCGCCAGCACGGCCGTGTCGACCACCTCGAACACCAAGGCAGGCAGCGACCGTACCGACGATCCGGTACGCATGTACCTGCGCGAGATGGGCTCGGTGGAACTGCTGAGCCGCGAGGGCGAAATCGCCATCGCCAAGCGCATCGAGGCCGGCCGCGAGACGATGATCGAGGGGCTTTGCGAAAGCCCGCTGACCTTCCAGGCCATCATCATCTGGCGCGACCAGCTGGCCGCCGGTGAAATCCTGCTGCGCGACATCATCGACCTCGAGGCAACCTATGCCGGGCCGGATGCCAAGCAGGCCGCTCCGGAACTGCCGGTGGAACGCCCGGCGGCGAAGCCCGAACCGGTCGCCGAGAAGGCCAAGCCCGCACCGAAACGTGCCGCTTCGGCCGACGGCGAGGACGACTACGTTCCTGACGAGCCGCAGCCGCCGCAGGACCCGGTCGAGGACGACGACGACGAATTCGACAACGCGCTGTCGCTGTCGGCGATGGAAGCCGAGCTGAAGCCGCAGGTTGTGGAGACCTTCAACCGGATCGCCGACGCCTATGGCGCGATGCGCGAACTGCAGGACAAGCACGCCGAAGATCGCAGCGTGGCGATGTCGGCGGCCGAGCAGAGCCGTGTTGCGGAACTGCGCACGGCGGTGATTGCGGACGTGAAGTCGCTGTCGCTCAACAACAGCCGTATCGAGAGCCTGGTCGAGCAGCTCTACGACATCAACAAGCGCCTGGTGAAGCTCGAGGGCAGGCTGCTGCGCCTGGCCGAGAGCTATGGCGTGAAGCGCGACAAGTTCCTAGAGAGCTATTACGGCAAGGAAGTCGACCCGGCCTGGGAAGCGGCGCTCGCCGCCAACACCGTCAAGGCCTGGGCCGAGTTCGCCCGCCGCGAAGCCGACACCATCAGCGACCTGCGCGGCCAGATCGCCACGCTTGCGACCGAGACCGGCCTCAACATCGCCGAATACCGTCGCATCGTGCACAAGGTGCAGAAGGGTGAGCGCGAAGCCGCCATCGCCAAGAAGGAGATGGTGGAAGCCAACCTGCGCCTGGTGATCTCCATCGCCAAGAAGTACACCAACCGCGGCCTGCAGTTCCTGGACCTGATCCAGGAGGGCAATATCGGCCTGATGAAGGCCGTCGATAAGTTCGAGTACCGGCGCGGCTACAAGTTCTCGACCTATGCGACCTGGTGGATCCGGCAGGCGATCACCCGCTCGATCGCCGACCAGGCCCGCACGATCCGCATCCCGGTGCACATGATCGAGACGATCAACAAGATCGTCCGCACCTCGCGCCAGATGCTGCACGAGATCGGCCGCGAGCCGACCCCGGAGGAGCTGGCCGAGAAGCTCGGCATGCCGCTCGAGAAGGTGCGCAAGGTGCTGAAGATCGCCAAGGAGCCGATCTCCCTCGAGACGCCGATCGGCGACGAGGAGGATTCGAACCTCGGCGATTTCATCCCGGATGTGAACGCCATCCAGCCGATCGACGCGGCGATCCAGAGCAACCTGCGCGAAACCACGACACGCGTGCTCGCGTCGCTGACGCCGCGCGAGGAGCGCGTGCTGCGCATGCGCTTCGGCATCGGCATGAACACGGACCACACGCTGGAAGAAGTCGGCCAGCAATTCTCCGTGACGCGCGAGCGCATCCGCCAGATCGAAGCCAAGGCCCTGC
>JAEZHZ010000022.1 GCA_023436745.1 Pseudomonadota bacterium
CCTCATCGCGCCGGCCCGTTAGCAGTCGCTCCTGCGCTTCACCCTCTCCTCTTCATCTCACAAATGGCGCGGCCCCGGCCGCCGCCTGGAGATCCCACATGTCTATTTCTTCCCTGCGCACCCTGGCAGCCGATCCCGATGCCGATGCCGATGACGATGACGATATGATCGATGCCGAGGAAAGTGTGGCCTCGCCACTGGCGGCGCGGACCAGCGACGCCTTGGCCACGTGCATGCTTGATGCCGCCCTCACGCCGCGCCTCAAGCGCCTGCTCAAGACCCGTCCGCGTCTCATCGTGTTCGAGACGCCCGACGAGACTTCGGCAGGTCTGCTTGAGCGCTGTCTGTCCCGCCAGGAGGGGTCCATCATGATCGCGGCCTACACCGACCAACAGAAGCGCGGTGGCCGGTGCGACCCTCAGGGACGCACCGAGCTGGCGCTGCTCGAAAGAGGCCATAGCGTCGTCCTGATCTCGCAGGATCCCGAGCACGTTCTGGTGCCGGAAGCTCTTGCGGGCGCCGATGCGGTCATCACGGTGCCAGCCCCGGACGTGACCACTGTCCGCAAGACCATCCGCATGGTCACCGGCCGCACAGTCCGCGGTCTGTTGCCGACAGATGTCCATGGGCTGTCGATCCATGAGCTCGTCGTCGCCATCCGGCCAGGCCTGTCTTCGCGCGACTGTGTCCTCGGCCTGCGCCGCATCGCCGGGCGACGGACGCCGTCGGTACCGCAAGAGAGCGGTGTTCCCCTCGAAAAGCTGGCGCTCACCCGGCCGGTCGCCGATTGGGCGCACGAGACGCTGGGGATCATGCGCAAAGTCGCCGAGGGGCGCCTCAGTCCCTCGGCTCTGCGCTATGCCTGCCTTTCTGGACCGCCCGGGACCGGCAAGACGACCGTAGCCGAGTCCCTGGCAGTCTCGGCCCGCTGGGGGTTCGCGGCAACCTCGGTCGGCCTCTGGTTCGCCAGCTCCGGTGGTGACCTCGGAGATGTCATCCGCGCCGCGCGAACCTTCCTGGACGAAGTCGCCAGCGCCGACGGTCCGATCGTTGGGCTCATCGACGAGATTGACGCACTTCCCAATCGGGCAGCGCTCGATGCCGACCGGGCATCGTGGTGGGTACCCGTCGTGACTTTCCTGCTGACCGAACTCGACCGGCTGCGCAAGGCCAATCGACCGATCTTGCTGATCGGCGCCACCAACCACCCCGATCGTCTGGACAGCGCCCTCACCCGTCCGGGTCGGCTGGAGCGCAAGGTCAGCGTGCTGCTGCCCGACCTCGACGACCGCTGCCGGATATTCGCGGCCTGCCTGGGCGATTGGATCGACGCTGCAGGGATCGCGACACTTGCAAGGTTGGCCGTGGAGGCGACACCCGCCCGTATTGAAAGCTGGTGCCAGTCAGCCATCGCTACCGCCGAGGCCGAACAGCGTCCACTCGAACTGCGCGACTTGACGGCCCTGATTGCGCCCACCGCCGAGCGGTCGCCGGAGGCCGACTGGGGTGTTGCGATCCATGAAGCGGGCCATGCCGTGGTGGCACACGCTCTGGACGTTCCAATCCTCGAAGTCTCCATCATCGGTGCAGGCGCCATGGGCGGCTGGGTCAAGCCCCGGCTCACGGGCGGGGTGCTGACCCGGAGTGATATCGAGAATCTGGTGACCGTGGTGTTGGCTGGCCGGGCCGCCGACACGGTGCTGGGCAATGGTCCCCACAGCGGGTCGGCGTCCGACCTCGAGATCGCCAACGTGGCGCTCCGCAGCGCCATGCTGGATCTCGGCCTTTACGGGTCTCTGACAACGGCTCACAACGTCGACCCGCGTCACTGGAACGGCGTGGCGGCGATCGGTGCCGAGCTCGAGCGCCTTCACGCCCGGGCCGCCGAGATCGTCACGCGCTGCCGGGACGACGTGTTCAAGCTGGCCGACGTTCTCCTGGTCGAGCGCGTCATCACCGGGGAAAGGCTGAGCGAAATCCTCGGCACTGACGGCGCAGCGGGGGCAGGCGCAGCCCTCGAAGACCACATCACCGTGGCCGGGAGAATCTGATGCTCGCGGGGTGGGCCTATTCGCTACGAGGCCAAACGTGGCCATCGCGACTGAAACCGAAAGCATCAACGAAACGGCGCCGTATGGAGATGCGGCGCTGGCAACGTCTCGCCCCGGCTGTCGGCCAGCGCCATTCCGCCGCGAAGCCCTCATCGAAATTGTTTCGCGCAACCCAGCGTCTGCGCGGGTAGCGCGCTTTACCCCTCACCCGCTGGCCATGCCGCCGGAGGAAGCAGACCTGCAGGCGCACCAAAACACAACGGAGGCACCCTTGGGTTTGAGTGCCGTCCTGCCTGGACCGATTTACTCGATGCCACTCGGCGGGCGATCGAAAACTGGACGTGATCAGATCAAGGCAATACGGCACCGGCGCTTCTACCGGTACGGCAACCTCGCGAGCGTGGTGACGCACTGAGTCAAAGTGTCTCCTCCTGTGCGACTTTTGTCGCCTCCTGAGTCGCGAAAGTTGCCGCCTGAGTCGCGAAAGTTGCCTCGGGGTAACGCTTATGTCCACGGGAGGCTGGCGAGGCAAAAGTGTTACCCCGGGGCGACAAAACCGTCACACGGTGCAGAGGTAACGGGGGTGTACAGGGGGGTGATTCCGCGGTTCATCCGAGCATGTCGTGCACAACAGCCCCTGTGGCAGCACAATGCTCCAAAAAAGCCACTAGAAGCCTTTCTTATTTAGCCTCCAAGCTCCTGATCCACATCGCCTGTACAACTCGGACGCGGCGGCGCCCCAAAGAGGATGTCGTGCACTGGCCTCGCCGTCGGTGCCTCTCGACCTCCTGAAAAGGGACCCATATCGGCCAAGGGAGCCCGTTCCCGAAACCTCGACCGCTTCGGGGCCGATAGCAGAATGAT
>JAEZHZ010000047.1 GCA_023436745.1 Pseudomonadota bacterium
AAGCTCGCCTGCGTTGGCCACAGGTAGATCAGTCCATATGCGAGCACCCCGGCGAGCGCTGTCAGCAGCACCAGCAGCCGGCGATCCGGCAGCTTGTCGGAGAGATAGCCCAGCCCCAGCGACACGAAAGTGCCGAGGATCGGCCCAATGCTCATCACCGTGGCGAAGAAGGCGGGTGACATGCCGAGAGTGTCGACACCGACCAGGGAGGCGTAGGGCATGGTTGCGGCGTAGCTCACGCCGGCAAAGAACATGTTGGCGCCCAGCAGCGCTGTTACCGGCAATCGCGACTCGGCTGCCATGGCTTCCCTCCTCCAGGGAGGGCAAGACTTAGCCCGTGCGCAGGGCGCCGTCCATCTGCCCGCCGACCCTGCCGGCCAGCGTCGCGATCTCGTCCGCAAACCGCTCCGAGCCCGGCTCGATGTGATCCGCCCAGCCGGCAAATCGCTCCAGCAGCGGCACGAAGCTGGCCAGATCCTCCGCCGGCCAGCTGCCGAGGAAGTCCCCCATGATCAGGTATTTGTAGGCCCGCACCGCCTCGACCACCGCGGTGCCGCGCTCGGTGAGAACCACAACCGCCCTGCGGGCATCGGCCTGGCTGACAGCCCTGCGCGCAAAACCCTGCTCGACCATTTCGCTGACCAGCCGGCTGGCCCGCGAAGGGTCGATCCCCAGCCGCTCCGCCACCGTGCCGACCATTGTCTCGCCCGCCGCCTCGCCGAACTCGTTCACTGGCCCCTCGATCGCCACCAGCACGTCGAACTGCGCGATATCGAGCCCGATCCGGAGTTCCACCAGCGCCCGCTGCCCCAGTTCGCGCTTCATCGCCCGGCGCCGCCAGTTCTGCAAAAGCGCGTCGATCCGCATTACGGCGTCGGCCGTTGCTGCGCCGATTCCGGCATCCTGCAGCAGCGCGCTCGCCTCGGTGTCGGACATCTGGGGCATGGTCGGCTCCGAAATTGTATGCTCTTGACACATAAATGCCGTGAGCAGATGTATGCTGTCCCGCCTCGCTCAGCAAGAGAGCGGCCTGTCGCACCCGCCCGAGACTCCATGGCCACTATCGCACCTTCCGATGCTGCCCCGCAGCCACCTTCCGTGCCGCTCATCATCGGCGCGGTCGCCATCACCCTGCTGCTGGCCTCGCTCGGCCAGACGATCGTGTCGACGGCGCTGCCGGTCATAGTCGGTGAACTCGGCGGTCTCGAACACCTTACCTGGGTGGTCATCGCCTACCTGCTGAGCTCCACCGTCGTCGCACCGATCTACGGTAAGTTCGGCGATCTCTATGGTCGCAAGATCGTGCTGCAGGTGGCGATCGTCGTCTTCCTCGGCGGTGCGCTGCTGTCGGCCCTGGCCAGTTCCATGACGTTCCTCATCGTTGCCCGAACCATCCAGGGCCTCGGCGGCGGTGGCCTGATGGTAGTGGCGATGGCCGTGGTTGCCGACGTCATCCCGCCGCGCCAGCGCGGCAAGATCCAGGGCATCTTCGGTGCGGTGTTTGGCGTGTCCACCGTCGCGGGGCCGCTGCTCGGGGGGGTCATCGTCGAGCACTCGTCCTGGCAATGGATATTCCTCATCAACCTGCCGCTCGGCTTGCTGGCGCTGGTCGTCATCGGCCTAGTCCTCAAGCCGAACCCCAATCGGGTATCCCACAAGGTGGACTACCTCGGCTTCCTGCTGCTCACTGCCGGCCTGTCGGCCTTCGTCCTCGCCACGTCGCTCGGTGGCATCACCTATGGCTGGACCTCGCCCGAAATCCTCGGCCTCATTGCCCTTGCGCTGGTGCTGCTCGGCGGCTTCGCCTTTGTGGAGGCTCGCGCCTCCGAGCCGGTCCTGCCCCTGCCGCTGTTCCGCAACAACACCTTCGTCATCACCAATGCGGTGGGCTTCCTGGTCGGCATGGCCATGTTCGGCTCGATCACCTTCCTGCCAATGTACCTGCAGCTGGCGAAGGGAGTATCGCCCACCAATTCGGCGCTCCAGCTCGTGCCGATGATGGTCGGGCTGATCGGCGCATCGACGCTCGCGGGCTTCCTCATGAGCCGTACCGGCCGCTACCGCTTCCTGCCGATGATCTCGACTGCGGTGCTGGTCGTGGGCCTGGTGCTGCTGGCCAACATGCAGCTCGATACCCCCGACTGGCAGGTGGCCATCTACATGCTGCTGGTCGGCGCGGGCATCGGCCCCGTGAACAGCACCGGCGTTACCGCCACGCAGAACGCGGTCCCGCGCGCCTTGGTCGGCGTTGCGACGGCCGGCAACACGCTGTTCCGCCAGATCGGCGGCTCCATAGGCGTGTCGGTGTTCGGCGCCATATTTGCCAGTGGCCTTGCCAATCGTCTCGGCAGCCTCATGCCCGAGGGCAGCGGGGCAGGGGCGTTCAACGCCGAAGTGCTTGCGGCCCTGCCCGAGGACACGCGCCACGTGGTCCTTGAGGCCTTCGCCCAGTCGCTGCACCCTGTGTTCTACACCGCCGCGGCTGCGGCCCTTCTCGCCTTCGGCCTTGTATTCCTGCTGCGTGAGCTGCCCCTCGCAACCACGCTCAGGCACGAGCCGGAAGCCGAGATCAACGCTGAGGAAGAAGCTGCTGCCGCAGTCGTTGGGGCCCCCGTTACCCGCTAGGGATGTGACAAATTGGCACCAGTTCCCTGTCCACGGCGGATTCGCGGAAATGTTAATAGCGCTCGCGAGCGGCCTTGCTACTCTCGTTTCCATCGATTTGCCGTTGCGTCACCGGCCCGCATTTTGGAGAAGCATTAGTGCCCTTGCGCTGGCAGGAAGTGGCTGTGCCACTTATCATCATTCTCGCCCTTCTTGGCCTCAAGCATGTCCCACTGGCTGACGGTCTGCCGCTCTCCCGGGCGGCCGGCGTCGTTGCCTTTGGCTATGCCGCCTTCCTGGCTCTGCGCCTGATCCAGCCGGAGGAGGCGCTGACCGTCGATGGTTGGTCCGAGCTCCGCCCCTCGATCGTCGAGTATTTCGCCTGCTACGGTGCTGCCGCGCTGGCGGTGGTGCTCATGTCGGCGGTGATCGTCATTCCCGGCACCCGGCACGTTGAGAGCACGCAACTCGTCGCGACCTTCCTTGCAGCGCTGATGCTGGGCGGAGGAGCGTTCCTCATAGGCATCGGCGGCCTCTTCACCAAGGTGCGCTGGAACAACTCCGTGCTCGAGCACAGGAGCGCCTTCGGCCGCGAGACCAAGCTCGCCTGGTCCGATGTGCGATCCGTCCGGCCCAACTGGCGTGGCATCACCGTCGCGACCGAAGACCAGCGTTCGGTGACCTTTTCCCAGTTCCACTCCGGTGCCGCCCAGCTCGCCAAACACGCCAGCAACCGCGCCCGCCGCAATCTCGAGACCGCCACCAAGGCCTTCGCGACCCTGTAACCCGCCTGGCGGGACTTCCCTTCAGGATACGCCCGACCCTCCTCCTCCCCTTCAGGGGCTACCCCGACCTCTCCTCCCCCTCCCCCTCGAGGGGGAGGTAAGGTGGGGGGCTCTTGTGAGGTGGGGCCGAATCTGTCCCCTTATCCTCGCCCCCTCCACATCCTGCA
>JAEZHZ010000137.1 GCA_023436745.1 Pseudomonadota bacterium
AGCTGGAGGATGGTGGGCAGGTCGGCGGGAGCGGCGTCCCGGAAGGTGAGGCTGGTCATCGGTTCCGGCGTGGGCTGAGAAAGCGGGCAAGGGCGAGGGTCAGGAGGGCGAGGACAGCCGGAGCGACGGTGAGGAGCGAGCCGACCGCGCCCAGAGCTGCGGCGCCGGCCCACATGATGGACGACAGCGCCTCGCACAGGGTGGCGGAGCGCGAGGCCACCTGGCGGCGGCGGAACATCGAGCGGCGCTGCGGCATGCGGAACCAGAGCTGGATGGCGGTGGAGGCGGCCGCCGCAGCCGCGGCGCACAGGGTTGCAGCAAGGGCCGGCAGCCAAGCCGAGATTGTGAGCAGCAGCAGCAGGGGCGCCATCACGGTCCCCACTGCCGTCAGCACCGCCTCGACCTTGGCCCGCAGGATTGCGGCGGGCGTGAGGGGGGCGGTGGCGACGAGATCATGCGCATCCTCGCCGGAGATGGCGAGCCATGCGAGCCCGCCGGCCAGCTGGCCAGCTGCCATGACCAGAACCGGCACGACAACCACGATGGCGTCGTTGCCCTGGCCGAAATTGAGCCACAGCAGCAGGGCGGGCGGGATGAGATAGAGCAACTGCATCAGCGTCTGCGACACCAGCCACGGGTCGCGCAGCAGCAGACGCCATTCCTTGCGGCGGAGCGCCTGTGCCTGGGAGCCGGCCGCGAAGGCGTGGCGGCCAGGGGTGCGGCGGGTCCGCAGGTGGCTGAGGCCGGTGGTGGACAGCGCCAGTCGCCCATAGCTGCCGGCGGAGATGCCGACGGCAGCGGCAAGAGCGGCGGCGCCAGCGAGAAGCAGCGCGAGGAGCGCCACCATGTCCCCGAGCAGGGCCCTGGCGGGCAGCCAGATCCAGCTGGAGGGGTCGGGGGCGGCCGCGACGATCTCCGGCGTGCCGAAGAGGGTGAAGCGCGAATAGCTGCCATAGTAGAGGATGGCGGCGCCCTGGATCAGGATGATGAAGCCGGCACCGACGATGGCGGCAACGACCTGGGCGACGAGCCGGGTCATGCGCGGGCCGATGAGGCGAAACAGCAGCATGGTGATGGCAAGGGCAATGGCCGTGGCCAGCGCGCCAAGAGCCGGAACGACGGCATAGCCGGCAAGCCAGCGGGGGCCATCGAGCGCTGCCAGGACGTTGAGCAGCGGCAGGGCGAGCAGGCCGGACAGGGTGCTGGTCGAAACCCAGACGCCAGCGGTGCGCACCGCAAAGAGCCGGCGCGAGGAGGCAGGGGACGCGAGGATCAGGTCGAGATCCGAGCGGGCATAGTAGACGCGGGTCACGGCCTCGATGGCCTGGGACAGCATGACCGTGAAGACGGTGAGACCGGCCCCGCTCACCAGCAGGAGGGTCGGTCTGTCGGCGGCGATACCCTGCCGCGTCCACGGCAGGACGACCGCATAGGCCAGGAGGTGAAGGACGGCGACCGCCACCAGCACGCCGACCGCCATGCCGATGCGGCGGCGGCGCCGGCCGCCGGTCATCATGGCGAGCCAGTCGCGCCAGGCGAGGCGAAGCTCGTGCCGCGCGAACCAGAGGGTGGAGGCGGAGGCCGTGCTCATGCGGCGGCGCCGGTGGCCACGAGCTCAAGGAAGATGTCCTCGAGGCTGGTGTCGCGGCCGGTGCCGGCGCGCAGTTCGGCGAGGGTGCCCTCGGCAACGAGCCGCCCATGGGCGATGACCCCGATCCGCTCGGCCATGCGCTCGGCGACTTCGAGAATGTGGGTGGTCATGATGACGGTGACGCCCTCGCGCACCCTGTCTCGCAGCACGTCCTTGACCTGACGCGCGGAGCCGGCGTCGAGCCCGGTCAGCGGCTCGTCGAGGATGATCAGCGACGGATCGTGGACCAGGGCGCCGGCGAGGGCGACCTTCTGCAGCATGCCCTTGGAAAAACCGCCGCAGAGTTCGTGGGCGTGAGGTTCGAGGCCGAGCCAGGCGAGCAGTTCGCGGGAGCGGGCCGTGGCGACGGCGGGCTCGACCTGCCAGAGGCCGGCGACGAACTCGAGATATTCGAGCGGGGTAAGGCGATCATAGACCATGGGCTCGTCGGAGACCCAGGCCACGAGACGCTTGGCGGCAACGGGATCGCGCCGGGCATCGATGCCGAAGACGTGGATGCTGCCGGCATCGGGCGGCAGGAGCCCGGCGACCATCCTGAGGATGGTGGTCTTGCCGGCGCCATTGGGGCCGAGCAGGGCATAGAACTCGCCGGCCCTGACGGTGAGGTCGATGCCGCTGACCACCGGGCGGTCGAAGCGCTTGTGCAGATCGGCAATCGCAAGGGCAGGGGCGGACATGAATGGCCTCCGGAGGTGCAGGAGGCTAGCCCGGGCCGGGTTTCGGCGGGGTGAACGCCGTCTGTCGCATTGCCTCCGAAGGCTTCCGTCGGGCGGGTCACGGAACCGTGAGGACGGCGGCATCGTTGAGGGGGCGAGTCAACAAGGAGGCCGAAAATGGCACCCAATGATCGTGATACCTTTATCGTGGAACGCAGCAGCGGCGGCGCCGGCGGCGTGATCGTCGGCATCATCGTGGCGCTGGCCCTGCTGGGCATCGCCTACCTGGTGTTCTTCAACAACGCCGGTGGCGGCAGCGGCACCGTCGATGTCGACGTGCCGGCAGTGAGCGTGGACGTGGTGCCCGACGGGCAGTGAGCCACCGCACCGGCATGAGACAAGGGCGCCCCTGGGGCGCCCTTTTTGCGTTCGGGGGAACGAACCAGCGCTAGAGCGCGATGCGGTAGAGGCCGAAGCCTTCGGCGTCGGTCTCGTTGGTGGGTTCGATCGAGATGGCGGTGACGTCGGCGACCAGTTCGGCGGCCCTGGGACCGGTGGCGAACAGGACGGTGGTGTCGCCGATGGGGGCGAGGGACCAGTTGTTGTCGGCCTTGGGATCGATGGTGCCGTTCTCGACGATGAAGCGGACGATCAGGTCGCGGTTGGTGTCGGGGCCGACGAAGACGATCCTGTCGGCGCCGATGCCCGGGAAGGTGCCGCCGCCGCCGGCGCGGTAGTTGTTGGTGGCGACGATGAACTCCTGCTCCGGATCGATCGGGGCGCCGTCGTACATGAGGTCGACGATGCGGCCGGCGTCGGGGTTGATCTCCTGCTTGCCGTCGCTCGAGTATTTCGAGGGCTGGGTGATGTCGATCCGGTAGGTGACGCCGTCGATCACGTCGAAGTTGTAGGAGGGGAACTCGGGATTGATGAGCGGCGCGTCGGTGGCGCCGGGCTCGACCTGGTTGAAGATGCCGGCGGAGCGTTCGAGCCAGTTCTTGACGTCGGCTCCGGTGATTTTCACGGCGTGGATGGTGTTGGGGTAGAGGTAGAGATCGGCGACGTTCTTGATGGCGACGGGGCCGACGGGCACGTCGGTGTAGTAGTCCGGGCCGCCGCGGCCGCCCGCCTTGAACGGCGCTGCCGCCGAGAGCACCGGCAGGGCCTCCCACTCGGTGCCCTTCATCATCTGGCGGATGTACCAGGTCTGGGCCTGCGAGACGATCTGGACGGAAGGGTCGTCGGCAACGAGGGCGAAGTAGGAGTGCAGGGGAGCGGCGGTTTCGCCGACGGCGCGGCGGACGTAGTCGAGTGTTTCCTGATGCTCGGCCTCCGCGGCGGCGGCGACGTCCTGCTCGTCGCCGACCAGCGCCTGGACCTTGCCGTCGACACGCTCGGAGATCGGACGGGCTTCGGAAGTGTGGGAGACGACGGTCCAGCTGCCATCGGCATCCTGCTCCAGCAGCAGGTCGATCAGGCCCATGTGGGAGCCCCAGAAGCCGGGCATGACCGCCGGCTTGCCGGCGAGCGTGCCGGCGGCGGCATCGACGCCCTCGATGTCCTCGTAGTCGGGGCCGGGGAAGACGAGGTGCTGGTGGCCGGTGAGGACCACGTCGATGCCATCGACCGCCGCCAGCTGGAGCGCGGCGTTCTCGGCGCCGGTACCCTGATCCGGGGCGATGCCGGAATGAGCCAGGGCCACGATGATGTCGGCCCCTTCGTCCTTCATGCGCGGGACGTAGGCGCGGGCGGTCTCGACGATGTCGCGGGTGCTCACCTTGCCGGTGAGATGGCCGGCATCCCAGGTCATGATCTGCGGGGGCAGGAAGCCGATGAGGCCGATGCGGATCGGCCGCGCGCCGCCCGAGCCATCGGTCAGTTCCCGCTCGATGATGAGGTAAGGCGCAATGTAGGTGTCGTCGGAAAGGGGCTCGGCAGCGAGTTCGCCCCGGACCAGGTTGGCGGAAACGAAGGGGAATTCCGCGCCCTCGAGAGCCTTGTCGAGGAATTCGAGCCCGTAGTTGAACTCGTGGTTGCCAAGGGTGGCGGCCTCGTAGCCGAGCGCGTTCATCGCCTTGATGATGGGATGGACGTTGTCGTCGAGACCCTTCTCGTAGGCAATGTAGTCACCCATCGGGTTGCCCTGGATGATGTCCCCGTTGTCGAGCAGGATGGAGTTGCCGGCTTCGGCGCGGATCGATTCGATGATGGAGGCAGTGCGCGCCAGGCCCATCGTGTCGTTGGGCGCGTCGGCATAATAGTCGTAGGCGAACACGGCCACATGGAGGTCGGTGGTCTCCATGATGCGCAGATGCGCCTGATTGGCCTGGGCAAAGACGGCGTAGGGGTGCATGGCGACCATCGCGCCCACGCTGGCCGATCCGGCGAGGAATGCGCGCCGGTTCATGCTTGGCAGATAATTCATTGGACGTCTCCCTGAAG
>JAEZHZ010000198.1 GCA_023436745.1 Pseudomonadota bacterium
ATCGGCAAGGTGCACCGGCTGAAGCTGTCGGCCCGGGCCAAGCCGACCAATACCGCGCCCCGCGCCCGGCCGGCAGCACCGCGTCCGGCGGCGCCGCGTCGCGTCACCGGCACCAGTTCCGGGCTCAGCAGTGCAGCCAGTGCCGCCGCGAAGGTGCGCCACACCATGCCGCGGCCGCAGACCATGGGCGCCACTGCCCTGGCCGTTGCACCCGAGATGGAGGCCGAGCTCTATGTCGCCCCGGCGGCTGAGCTGTTCATCCCGGAAGAGAAGCGCCTGTCGCTGCTGCAGCTCAACGAGCACACCTGCAAGTGGCCGATCGGCGACCCGCTGACTCCGGACTTCTATTTCTGCGGGCAGCACAGCCTCGAGACCGGCCCCTATTGCGACTTCCACTCGCGGCGGGCCTACCACCAGATCGACCGCCGCAAGCGGTAGGACCGGAAGATCACGAAGGGCGCCACTGGCGCCCTTTTTGTCAGCCGTACGCGCTGTTGCCGCTCGGCGTCGCGGGTGCCCGTCGCTCGCATATCTACACCTTATACCGACGTACCCGTTCCGAAGGGGCCCTGGCTGCCCAGCGCATGAAGGGACTGACGATGAAGGGTGAACACGACTTCGACTTCCTGCACGGGGACTGGACCGTGCGGCACCGCAAGCTCAAGACCCGGCTCGCCGGCGCCGACGACTGGCAGGAGTTCGAGGGCACGAGCACCACGCGACCCATCATGGCTGGCCTCGGCAATGTGGAAGACAACTTCATCGAGGACCCGAACGGCGCCTATCGCGCCGCGGCCATCCGCGCCTATGACAGCGAAAGCGGCATCTGGCGGATCTGGTGGCTCGACCTGCGCTACCCCGCGGAGATCGGCACGCCGGTGGCTGGCGGGTTCGACGGGGATCGAGGCGAGTTCATCGCCGACGACCAGTGGAACGGGGTGCCGATCAAGGTGCGTTTCGTGTGGCAGAAGAATTCCGGCACCGGGCCGCGCTGGGAACAGTCATTCTCGGCGGATAGCGGCTACAGCTGGGAACTCAACTGGTCGATGCAGTTCACCTGAACCCGGGAGTTGCGCAATGGCCCCTGGCCCGGACCGAGCCCTCGAAGCGTTCTTCAACGCCTATGCCGCGGCGTCGCTGGCGGGAGACGCAGGGACAATCGGCAGATCGTACTTCTCGAGCTATATCGAGGCGGCGCCTTCGACCGTCGAGGCCTTCACGGTGGATGCTGCATACGAGGCTGCGATCTGGGCCAAGGCCGAGGCCATGAGGGGGCTCGGGCTCGCCGAGTCGACGGTGACGCTAATCAAGACGGCTCCCATCGCGCCGCGCCACGTGCTGGCGGAAGCCGAGTGGCGGCTGCGATTTGCCCCGCAGGGCAAGACGCCGGCCGAAACGCACTTCCGGATCAGCTATGTTGTGCGGATGGAAGACGGCGGCCCAAAAATCCTGCTGGCCATCTCGCATGAGGACGAGGAGCAGGCCATGAAGGACCTCGGGCTGAGTTGAGCAACCACCAGTGGCGGCCCGCCGCATGCCGGCCGCCAATGCTGTCGGTTCAGGCCGCTTCGGCAGCCATCTCGACGTAGTGCGGATTGTACATGATCCCCAGAACATTGCCGAACGGGTCGACGACGGACGCAGTCACGAACCCCGTCTCGCCACGCCTGGTGATGGGATCGTACTCCGTGGCGCCGAGTTCCTTGAGCCGCGCGAACGCTGCCTCGATGTCATCGACATGCCAGAGCAGGATGGCGCCACCCGGCCCGGCCTGCATCCCCTTGGGGGCATAGCGCCGGTCAATGATGCCGAACTCGTCCTCCCGGTCGCCGATGCGGAACTCGATATAGGCCGGGGCCTCCCTGTTCGGCATCTGGAAATAGGCGTCGACGCCGAACAGCCTGGCATACCAGTCGCGGGCGGCGATCATGTCATCTGCGAAGAAATTCACCGTGGCCATGCCACGCAGAAAGTGCTGTTTGCTCATCGGTGTGACCTTTCCTCGTTGAGCTGGTGCAACCACAATGAGCGAAGACCGGACCGGCGTATTCCAGAAACCCGCAGAACCATACGCCCCGCGCGGACGGCTCGATCCCGCCGGTTTCGAGCGCCACGTGCAGTTCCGCACACTCGCTCCGCCGCCTGATCTGGCGGCGTTCGTCGAGCATTCCTGGGTCATTCGCTGGGACAGGGCCGAGGGGCCGTACGAGTCTCCCGAGGTTATGCACCGGCCCTATGTCGACATGTTCCTGTCGGAGCAGGACTCCGGCATCCAGGGGACGTTCCGGGGCAAGCGGACCTATTCGGCAGCGGGAAGCGGGCGCATCCTCGGCATCCGCTTCCGCCCCGGCGCCTTCCATGCCTTCTGGCCGGGAGAGATGGCCGAGCTGCAGGACAAGATCGTGCCCCTCGAAACGGTTTTCCCGTGGGCCGACGCCGTGGGGATCACAACCATCCTCGCGCATGACGACGACGCAGCGGTTGCCGCGATGATGGCGAGGCTTACGCCTCCACCGGCCGATCCCACCATCGGCGTCATCAACGAGATCGTCACCGCGATCGAGACGGATCGGGACCTCGGCACGGTGGAGGCCGTCTCCCGCGCCTTCCGCAGAAGCGAACGATGGCTGCAGCAGACCTTCCGCACCTATGTCGGCATCGGACTGAAGTGGCTGCTGATGCGGCATCGCCTGCTGGCAGCCGCGGAACAGATCCGCGACAGCGACGAGCCCGACTGGGCCGGGATCGCCTATGACCTCGGCTATTCGAGCCAGCAGCATTTCATTACCGATTTCAAGTCGGTGACCGGCCTCACGCCCCTGCAGTACAAGGCCGCAAGCGGCGGTTGAGACCGCCTAGCGGACGACCTGACGAACGGTCTCCGCGGCGCCTTCATCGAACAGCGCATCGAGATGGCCGACCACGGCGGTGCGGAAGACGCTGTTGTCCGCAAGGTCGGTGCCGAAGACCTCGTTGAGGCTCACGAGCCCGTCGAACAGCGCCTCGGCGTCGTCCCCTGCGTCGGCCGCGATGGCCATCATCCTCAGTGCCAGCGGATCACGCACATCGATCGGCTCGCCATCCTCGTTGACGCCCGTGACATAGCGCATCCATGCCGCAACGCCGAGGGCGAGACGGTTGATCGAGGCTCCTGCCGCAAGACGGTCGCGGATGGTGCCGAGCAGGCGCTGCGGCAGCTTCTGGGAGCCGTCCATGGCGATCTGCCAGGTGCGATGCTTGAGGGCAGGGTTGGAGAAACGTTCCAGCAACTGGTTACGATAGGCAGCCAGGTCGACCTCCGGCATGTGGAGGGTAGGAATGACCTCCTCGGTCATCAAGCCGTAGATGAGGGTGCGGAACGCCGGATCGGCCACGGCATCGGACACGTACTCGTGCCCGGCGAGATAGCCGAGATAGGCAATGGTGGAGTGCGAGCCATTGAGCATCCTGAGCTTCATGCGCTCGAATGGCTCGACCTCACTGGTGAGCTGTGCGCCGGCCGCGGGGAAATCGGGGCGACCGCCGGTAAAATGGTCCTCTATGACCCATTGGGTGAAGGGCTCGGCCATGACGGGCCAGGCATCCTCGACACCGATCAGGGCGGCCACGGTTTCGCGGTCGGCGTCGGTGGTCGCCGGCACGATGCGGTCCACCATGGTGGACGGGAAGGCCACCTGTTCCGCAACCCATTCTCCGAGTCCCTGTTCGCGCAGCGTGGCAAAGCGGGTCACGATGCGCTTCACCGTGGCGCCGTTGGCCGGGAGGTTGTCGCAGCAGAGGACGGTGAACGGCGCAATGCCCGCGGCGCGGCGGCGTGCCAGAGCCTCGACGATGAGGCCGGGGGCCGAACGGGCTGCAGCGGGATCGGCGAGGTCGTGGACGATGTCGGGATGACGCGTGTCGAGCTCGCCGGTGGCCGGATCGTGGCAGTACCCCTTTTCGGTCACGGTCAGCGACACGATGCGGATCTCCGGCGAAGCCATCAGCGCGATCAGCGCCTCGCGCTCGGAATTGGCGTCGAGCACGCGCAGGATGGACCCGATGATGCGCGGGTGGGTGCCCGCCGCGTCGCGAATGGCGACGGTATAAAGACCGTCCTGAGGCTCCAGCGCCTCCTTGGTGTCGGGCCGGCGCAGGCTGGCACCGACAATGCCCCAGCTGGGATCGCGCCCGAGCAGGTCGTCCACATAGACCGCCATGTGCGCGCGGTGGAAGGCGCCGATGCCGAGATGGACGATGCCCGGGGTCACGGTGCTGCGGTCGTAGGCAGGCATGGCGACGCCGGCTGGTGGATGGGCGAGAATGGCGGCGCTCAGGCGCGGCATGGGGAACTCCGGAACGGTGGTTGCCGCACCATAGCGGTTGCGGTTCTTGTATGGAAGATCAGGGTTGCAGACTGCCGGGCTTTACCGGCATATGCCACCGGCAACAAGGAGGCTCGCCCGTGTCACAGCGTTTCGTCAGCATCGGGGAATGCATGATCGAAATGAGCGGCGGCGAGGACCGGCAATACCGGCTCGGTTATGCCGGGGACACCCTCAACACCGCCTGGTACATGCGGGCGCTGCTGCCGCGGAGCTGGGACGTCGACTACGTCACGGCGCTCGGCGAGGACCGCTACTCGCGCGACATCCGGGCCTTTCTCGACAGCAACGGCATCGGGACCGGCCATATCCAGACCATCCCCAGTCGCCGGCCCGGGCTCTACATGATTCACCAGGAGGGCGGGGACCGCCACTTCACCTACTGGCGGGACACCTCGGCCGCCAAGCTGCTGGCTGACGACAAGCCGGCGCTGCATGCCGCAGTGGACGGGGCCAGCATGATCTACTTCTCGGGCATCACGCTCGCCATCCTCGCGCCGCGCGCGCGGGGCCGGCTGCTCGGCGTAATCGTCACGGCCCGCGACGCGGGCGCCCGGGTGGTGTTCGACACCAATATCCGGCCGGCCCTGTGGTCGAGCCAGCGCACGATGACGGCGGTGATCACGGCAGCGGCGAGCCTCTGCGACGTGGTGATGCCGACCCATGGCGACGAAGCGCCCCTGTTTGGCGATGCCTCGCCGGAGGAAACCGCGGCACGCTATCTCGAGCTTGGTGCGGAGGAAGTGGTGGTCAAGAACGGCGCTGAACCGGCGTTCATCGCCACGGCACACGAACAAGTGAGCGTGGCACCGCCGCCGGCGGCGCGAGTGGTGGACGCCACTGGCGCGGGCGACAGCTTCAATGGCGGCTATCTTGCTGCAAGGCTTGCAGGAAAGCCGCTGGCCGAGGCGGCGGAGGCGGCCCATCGGGTCGCCGGGATCGTCATCGGGCATAAGGGCGCCCTCGTCGATCCGGCCCTCCTGTCGATCTAGAGTGCCGGGGGCGGCTGTCTTCGCGCGTGCCGCTTCAGCATTTATGGTGACGAATAGGTCAAGGACGCCTAGGGTTGGCTAAAGGTCAACCTCGCCGAAGCTTCGACGCCCTTGCATTTGACCCCGTTGCGCGACGACTTGCGCCAGGCCACCCGGGCCATACACCAGCAGCTTGACGATCTCGTCGGCGGCTTCGCGAACCTGCGCGAGTACCAGCGATACCTTGTGGCGAGCCACGCGTTCCGGCGCACGGCGGAATCCGTGCTCGAGACAGACACGTGCGGCTGGTCTGCTCTCGCTGTGGCCGAGGCGGCCGGGCAGGATCTCGCCGATCTCGATTGCGTCGCACGGCCTCCCCTGCCCTCTCCTCCTTCCCAGCCGCGCTCCATCAGCTGGAGGCTGGGCGCTCATTATGTACTCGAGGGATCCGGAATCGGCGCCCGGCTGTTGTTCCGGCGCGCTGAGCAGCTGGGGCTGAGCGCGGCTTTCGGCGCCCGCCATCTGGCGCAGCAGGCCGGGGACCGCGAACGCTGGCCGCGTTTCCTGGCGCTGCTCGAGGCATCCGATGTCGACCGCGTGGAAGCCCGCGAGGGCGCTCATGCGCTGTTCTCACTGGCCCTCGCGGCCCATACGGAGGTGCAGCATGAACGCGCCTAGCCGAGTCGACCTGACCAATTGCGATCGCGAGCCGATCCACATTCCCGGCAGCATCCAGTCGCATGGCGGGCTGATCGCGTGTGACGCCACGGCCGGCACCATCAGGCGGCACTCCACCAACCTCGCCGAGATGATCGGCGTGAGCCGGGACTGCAACGGGCGCGACCTCGCAGAGGTGCTGGGCGAGGACGCAGCGCACTCGGTGCGCAATGCCCTAGCGCGGACCCAGGAGGGCAGCCGTGCGGCCCTGCTGTTCGGGCAGGTCCTGCCCAATGGACGCCGTTTCGACGTATCGGTGCACCGGTTCAAGGGCAACGCCATCATCGAGCTCGAACCGGCCGATGCCTCGATCGCGCCGCCGCTGGAGCTGGCGCGCGCCATGATCGGGCGCATCACCACGATAGAGACGGTCGACCGGCTGATCCGGGACACGGCGCGGCTCATCCAGGGCATGCTGCACTATGACCGGGTGATGATCTACAGCTTCGGAGCCGACGGAGCCGGCAAGGTGCTGAGCGAAGCGCGCCGCGGCGACCTCGAGAGCTTCCTCGGGCAGTATTTCCCGGCATCGGACATCCCGCAGCAGGCGAGATCGCTCTATCTCAAGAACACCATCCGCATCATCTCCAACTCCGCGCCGCAGCCGGTGCCGGTCGAGCCGGTGCTCGACGCCTCGGGAGAACCGCTGGACCTCAGCTTCGCGCATCTGAGAAGCGTGTCGCCGATCCACTGCGAGTACCTGCGCAACATGGGCGTCGGGGCATCGATGTCCATCTCGATCGTGGTCGAGGGAGAATTGTGGGGGCTGATCGCGTGCCACCATTACTCGCCACGGACCCTGACCATGGCCGAGCGCGTGGCAGCGGAAATGTTCGGGCAGTTCTTTTCGCTCCACCTCGAGGCGCTTCAGCGCAAGCAATCGCTCGAGGCCGCGACGCGCGCCCGCGCGCTTCTGGACCGCTTCCTGCGCGAGACCTCGCGCAGCAACGCCTTCGGGCAGATCCTGCGCGAGCGCCTGCCGGACTTTCGCGAACTGATCCCATCCGACGGCCAGGCCATCTGGATCGACGGCAAGTGGACCGCCAGCGGCACTGTTCCGCCGGCTTCGGCCGCGCCCAGCCTCGTGCGCTTCGCCGAGGCGGCCTCGGAGGGCGGCGTCTGGGCGACGCACCAGCTTTCGGCGGTGCTTCCCGGAGCGGAAGAGTATGCGGCGGACGCTTCCGGCATGCTCATCATCCCGTTATCGCAGCGTCCGCGCGATTATCTGTTTTTCTTCCGCAAGGAACTGGTGCGCACGCTCGACTGGGCCGGCAATCCCGACAAGGTGTACGAGACCGGCCCCTTGGGGGACCGGCTGACGCCGCGCAAGAGCTTTGCCATCTGGAAGGAAACCGTGCGCCTGCAATCGGCGCCGTGGACCGCGGCGGAGCGGCAGTTCGCCGAGGCGACGCGCGCAGCGCTGGTCGAGGTGGCGCTTCAGCACAGCGAACTGCTCGCCGACGAGCGCAGCAAGGCGGAACTGCGCCAGCGCATGCTCAACGAGGAGCTGAACCACCGGGTCAAGAATATCCTCGCGGTGATCAAGTCGCTGGTGAGCCAACCCTCCGAGACCGACCATACGCTCGAGGAGTACGTGCAGTCGCTGCGCGGACGTATCCAGGCGTTGTCGCACGCGCATGACCAGGTGATCCGCGGTGACGGCGGCGGCGGGCTCGGGGAACTGGTGCGCGCCGAACTGTCCCCCTATGGCGGTCAGGGACGCGCCATCGAGCTCAACGGGCCGGCTGTCTGGCTTGACGCACAAGCCTTCTCGGTCATGGCGCTGGTGCTCCACGAGATGTCCACCAATGCAGCGAAATACGGGGCGCTGTCGCGTCCCGGTGGCACGCTGAAGCTGGACTGGAGCGTCGATGAAACCGGCGCGCTGCAACTGCAATGGACCGAGACCGGCGGCCCGCCGGTGCGCCCGCCGTCCCGCCGGGGGTTCGGGACGGTGCTTATCGACCGCTCCGTGCCCTTCGACCTCGGGGGGCAGAGCAGTGTCAGCTACAATCGGGAAGGCGTGACGGCATCGTTCCGGGTCCCCGGCCGGTTCGTTTCGACCGAGCGGGCGAGCGCCGCCCGGGCGACCGTCGACGCGCCCGTTGCGCGGCAGACGCACGGGCTCGGGGGCAGACGCATTCTGATCGTCGAAGACCAGATGCTGATCGCGCTCGACCTCGAGCAGATGCTGACCGATGCCGGGCTGGACGTCGTGGCCACCGCTCCGACGGTGCGGGAGGCCCTGTCGGCGCTGGAGCGGCATGGCGTCGACGCCGCAATCCTGGACGTGAACCTCGGGGCGGAGAGCTCTGCCGAGATCGCCGATGCCCTCGCCGCGCGGGGCACTCCATTCCTGTTCGCTACCGGCTATGGCGACGGCGGATCGCTGCCGGAGCGGCATTCCGGGGTCGCCGTGGTGCGCAAACCATATGAGGCAGCCGCGATCATGCAACAGTTGCATCGGCTGTTGGGCACCAACATAAGCTAAGCGGGTTCGGAACCACATCCGCCCCCTCCCGTTCCGCCCACAATCGGCCACAGGGGAGAGGTGACATGGCGGAACGGGCGCGCGGCTTCGGGTACTGGGCGGTGATGGCGCTTGCCCTCGTGATGGCGGTCTTCGGGCTCGCCATACTGGGCGGCGGCATCTGGCTGATTACCCTCGGAGGCTCGTGGTACTACGCCCTCGCCGGCCTTGGCCTCGTGGTCTCGGCCTACTTCCTGTTCCGCCAGTCGATGGCGGGCGTGTGGATCTATCTCCTCACGTTCCTTGGTACCCTGATCTGGGCGCTGTGGGAAAAGGGCATGGATGGCTGGGCCCAGGTGCCACGCCTCGTAGGCCCAACGGTAATCCTGGTGCTGGTGCTGCTGTGCATTCCTGCGCTGCGGGGGCCCGCCAGGGTTGCGAGGGGAGCGTTCGCGGCGGCTGCAGCCGGTGTGGTCGCCCTCGGCGCCTCGCTGATGGTGCTGACGGCCGCCAGCGACGTCCGCCTCGTGGCGCAGGAAACGACCGCTCCTTCAGCGCCGGAGCCCAGCGCGCCAGAGGCACCTTCAACGTCACCTGCAACACCCGCACCCGATGGTGAGCCGGCCGAGGCAGCGGTGCCGGTTCAGCCTGCCGACGGCGATGCCAGTCCCGCCAACACCAGCCTCGCGGCAGCACAGCCCGAGCCGCAGCTGGAAGTCGGGGCCGACTGGCCGGCCTATGGCGGCACCTACTACGCCACCCGCTATTCGCCGCTGTCGCAGATCACCCGCGACAACATCGATCAGCTGGAGCGGGTGTGGGAGTACCACACCGGCGACATGCCGTCCGAGGCCGCGGAGGGCAAGTACTCGCCGGAGAACACGCCGCTCAAGATCGGCAACAATCTCTACCTGTGTTCGCCGATGAACATCCTAATAGCCATCGATGCCGCAAGCGGACTTGAGGAGTGGCGCTACGATCCGGGCGTATCGACCGATGCCATTCCCTACGGAGCCACCTGTCGCGGCGTCGCCTACTACCAGATTCCCGATGCTCCCGCCGACCAGCCCTGCGCAGCTCGCATTCTGGTCGGAACGCTGGATGCGCGGCTCATCGCGGTCGATGCGACCACTGGCCAGCCCTGCGCCGACTTCGGCGTCAACGGCCAGGTCAACCTCGAGGAGGGGATCGGGGATACGGTCCCGGGCTGGTACGCCGTGACCTCGCCGCCGACCATCGTGCGCGGCATCGCTGTCCTGGGCGCGCAGGTCAAGGACGGCCAGGACGAGGACGCCCCTTCGGGCGTGGTGCGCGGCTATGATGCCGTGACGGGTGAACTGGCCTGGGCCTGGGACCTCGGCAACCCCGAGAACCGGGGCCAGCCTGCCGAAGGGGAAGTCTATACCCGCGGCACGCCCAACATGTGGACCATCGCCGCGGCCGACGAGGATCTGGGGCTCGTCTACCTGCCCCTCGGCAACTCTTCCGTCGACTATTACGGCTCCAACCGCAGCGAGCTCGAGAACGAGTACGCCACCTCGCTGGTGGCGGTCGATGCCACCACCGGCGACGACATCTGGCACTTCCAGACGGTGCGCAACGATGTGTGGGACTATGACCTCGGCTCCCAGCCGTCGCTGATCGACTTCCCTTCTGCCGACGGCCCGGTGCCTGCGCTGGTGCTCGCCTCCAAGCAGGGCGACATCTACATCCTCAATCGCGAGACTGGAGAATCCCTGTTTCCCGTGGAGGACCGGCCCGTGCCGCAGGGTGGCGTCGAGCCGGAGTACCTCGCCGAAACCCAACCCTTCTCGGCGTACCACACCCTCGCCTTCCCGGACCTGACCGAAGCCGACATGTGGGGCATGACTCCGCTGGACCAGCTGTGGTGCCGCATCCAGTTCCGCCAGTCGCACTACGAGGGCATGTATACGCCCCCGACAAGCGACACCCACTGGATCCAGTATCCCGGCTACAATGGCGGCAATGACTGGGGCAGCGTGGCCGTCGACGTGGAGCGGGGGCTGCTGATCGCCAACTACAACAACATGCCCAACCACAACCGGCTGGTGCCGCGCGAAGAGGCCGACGAGGCCGGGGTCGTGCCGATCTACGATGCGAGCGCTGGACAGGGTGAGTCCGCGCTTGGCGAAGCCGGCCCGCAGATCGGCGCCCCCTACGCCATCGACGTCAATGCCGGCTGGCGCATGTTCACGGGCCTGCTCTGCAAGGAGCCGCCCTATGGGGGCATTCGCGCCATCGATCTCGCCACCGGCGAAACAGTGTGGGATCGCCCGTTCGGCACTGCCCGTCGCAACGGCCCCTTCGGCATTCCGTCCATGCTGCCGCTCGACATCGGCACGCCCAACAATGGCGGACCGGTGATCACCGCCGGCGGGCTCATCTTCATCGCCGCCACGACGGACGACCTGATCCACGCCATCGACATCGAGACGGGCGAGACCGTCTGGACTGACGCGCTGCCCGGGGGCGGCCAGACGACGCCCATGACCTATGAGGTAGACGGCCGGCAGTACCTCGTCATCGCCCCGGGCGGGCACCATTTCATGGAAACGCCGATCAGCGACGCCGTGATCGCCTACGCATTGCCGCAATAGGACGCACCGGCCTGACGACCGGACTGTTCGTTGAATGCGCTCTGGAGGCTTGTGCCGCGAGCCTCCAGATTATGGGCAAGACAAATTGCTCATTCCGCGTGAAAGGCGAAGCCATGATCGACGCTTCGGTTCAAACCAACGTTCGCTCGCAGCCCGTGCTGCCCGTGACGACCCAGCTCGGCCCGGTGCGCCTGCGGGTCACCGACCGCACCAAGGCACTCGCCATCTGGCGTGATGTCGTCGGCCTCGAGGTAATTGCCGAGGATGGCCCGGTGATGCTTCTCGGGGCAGGCGGCCAGGTGCTCATCGAACTCGAGAACGGCGCCAGCAGCCCCGTGGTGCCCCGCAGCATCGGGCTCTACCACGTGGCCATCCACGTGCCGACGCGCCGTGACCTGGCACAGATGGCGGTGCGGGCGTTGCAGCGCAACGTGCGCATTTCGCCCACCGACCATCTCGTCAGCGAAGCCATCTACCTGTGGGACTTCGACGGCAACGGCATCGAGATCACGTTCGAGACCCCCTGGCGCGGCAGCCTCGGCGACCCCGACAAGGGCGAGAGCTACGCGGTGACGTCAGACGGGCAGACCCATTCCGGCCGCGAGCCGATCGACCTCGAGGGCCTGCTTGCCGAGCTTGGCGAGCAGCCTGTGCTGGAGGCGAGCATGCCGGCCGGCACCCGTATCGGTCACATCCACCTGCACGTGACCGACCTTGGCCGGGCGATGGATTTCTATCGCGATGTCGTGGGCTTTGGCGGGTTCCTGCTGATCCACTCGTTCGGCATGGGCGACGTGGGGCTCGACTACATGCCGCATACGGTCGCCTTCAACATCTGGTCCGGCCCGCAGGCGCGGGTCGCCCCCACCTCCACTGCCGGACTGAGCTGGTTCACCATCCGCATGCCGGATGCGGCAAGTCTCGAAGCCCTCGCCGGGCGCCTCCGGGCGGCGGGTGCGGAGGTCGCCACGGTTGACGGGCGGATGGAAACAACCGATCCGTTCGGCAACAGGATCAGGCTGGTGGCTGCATAGGAGCGTGGAATGAAGGGTTTCGAGGATGTGCTGGCGTTCTGGTTCGTGGAACATGGACCGGAGCACTGGTTCGCCCGCACGGCCGAGTTCGACGCGGCGCTGGCGGAGCGGTTTTCTGAAACCCATGAGGCGGTGTCCCGTGGCGAGGCGTGGGCCTGGCGCGGGGACGCGCGCGGGCGGCTTGCCGAGATTCTCGTGCTCGACCAGTTCTCGCGCCAGTTGCACCGCGGCAGCGGGGCCGCCTTCGCGCAGGACGGCATGGCGCTGGTGCTGGCGCAGGAAGCGGTGAGCGCGCGGGTGCACGAAACCGTGGGGAAGCCGGGCGGACTGTTCGTGCTGATGCCGTTCATGCATGCTGAATCGGTGCAGGTGCAGGAGGAGGGCGTGCGCCTGTTCGAGGCTTATGGTGAGCCCGACAACCTCGACTTCATGATCAAGCACCGCGACACCATCGCACGCTTCGGGCGCTTCCCATTCCGCAACGCCGCTCTCGGCCGGCAGAGCACGCCGGAAGAGATCGCCTACATGGCCGAACAGCACGAGCGCGGCTTCTAGGGCGGCCGCAACCTTGCCGACCTGCTTTTCGTTCCACCCCCAAACGGAGTGAACGACATGGAATCACAAGCAGGCGCAAGCTTCTGGCTCATCCTTCTGACGATCGGCGTGGTCATTCTCGGCCTAGCGATGGTCTACGGCATCATGCGCAACCGGAAGCGGACGCTGGGCGAACAGATACAGACGGAGATCGAGACCAAGCGCGAATACGTCGCCGAGGACAAGGACGCCAGCTGACCCTTTCCCCCACTGCGGTTTCGTGGTGAAGTCCCGGCCACCGGAGGGCTTCACCCATGGCACCAGGACTGCTGGCCGCCACACGTGAGCCGCCCTCCCCTTCCGAGCAAGGAGCCTGCCATGCCCAAGATCATGTACACCGCGCGCGCAACGTCTACCGGCGGCCGTTCCGGACACGGGGCGACCGATGACGGCGTGCTCGACGTCACGCTGACCACTCCCAAGGAGATCGGCGGCGACGGTGCCCGCGGTACCAATCCGGAGCAGTTGTTCGCAGTGGGTTATTCCGCGTGCTTTCTCGGGGCGATGAAGGCGGCCGCCCGCAAGACCGGGGACAAGATCCCCGACGACGCACGCGTCACCGCCGAAGTGAGCTTCAAGGATCGCGAGGACGGGGAAAGCTTCTGGATCGAGGCGGCGCTGAAGATCGATGTGCCGGGCATGGAGAAGGCCCGGGTACAGGACATCGTCGAGCGCGCCCACATCATCTGTCCCTATAGTGAGGTTTCGCGAAAGGGCTTCGAGGTCTCGCTCGACGTCGTGTGAGGCCAAGTACCCCACCTAGCCTCGCAGGCGGGGGAGGGACTGCTCCGCGTGTGGGCAATATCCAGTCCAAAGCGCCGGTCTGCCCCTCCGCCTTCAGGGGAGTTTGGTGGGGCGATGCCCACACTGCTCCCCTGCTTCATCGAATAGAGAAGGGCCGGATCGCTCCGGCCCTTTTGCTTTACGCCACGAGACCCTTGGTCAATTCTAGGGCCTGGCGTTCGAACAGGCGGCGGTAGATGCCGCCCTGCAACCT
>JAEZHZ010000247.1 GCA_023436745.1 Pseudomonadota bacterium
AAGCTCCTCGACGAGACCATGGCCGCCCAGTTCTGCCGCTGGGACCCCGAGCTTCGCATGGTCGGGCTACGCTTCTCCAACGTCATGTACCCCGAGGAATACCAGCGTTTCCCGGCCTTTGGCGCCGATCCGATGGCGAGGAAATGGAACCTCTGGGGCTACATCGACGCCCGCGACGGTGCCCAGGCGGTCCGCCGGGCCATCGAGGCAGAGTTCAAGGGTTTCGAGGCTTTCATCATCGCCAACGCCGACACGGTGATGAGCCGCAGCAATGCCTCGCTGCTCGCCGAAGTGTTCCCCGACGTGCCGCAGCGCGGCGACATCGGCACCCACACGACGCTGCTCTCCATCGAGAAGGCCCGCCGGATGCTCGGCTATGCGCCTCAGTACAGCTGGCGCACCGAAATCAAGGCGGGCGGCTAGCCGACCCGTATATAGGGAATGTCCTTGGCCGCGATGGTCTCGAAGCTCTCCTCGTAGCCCGCATCGGCATAGCGCATGACTCCGAGAGCGGTGTCGTTGGTCAGCGCGTGCTCGAGCCGCTCGTCGGCAGCTTCGGTTCCGTCGGCCACCACCGTCACGCCTGCGGAGGTCATGTAGCCAGCGTAGCCGCCGCCACCTGAATGGACGGCCACCAGGTCCGCCATTGACGAGCAGAGCAGCATGGCATCGAGCAGCGGCCAGTCGGCGATGGCGTCGGAGCCGTCCTTCATGCGCTCGGTCATGATGTTGGGATGTGCCATCGCCCCGGCATCGAGGTGGTCGCGGCTGAACGCCACCGGACCGGCTAGCGTGCCGTCCGCCACCATGGCGTTCACCGCCCTCGCCAACGCCGTACGCTCCCCATGGCCCAGCCAGGCAATGCGTGCGGGCAACCCCTCGAAGGGCACGTATTCACGAGCAAGCTTTATCCAGTTGGTGACGATCCTGTTGTCGGGGAACATCTCCAGCAACCGGTCGTCGATCTTGCGGATGTCGGCCGGGTCGCCCGAAAGAGCCATCCACCGGAACGGCCCGATGGCGCGGGCAAACAGCGGCCGCAGATAGGCCTCGGTGAAGATCCTGATGTCGAAGGCGTCTTCCACCCCGCCCGCCTTTGCCTGTGTGCGGATGAGGTTCCCGTTGTCGAACACTTCGGCTCCGGCGCGCTGGAAGTCGAGCATTGCCCGCACGTGCTCGACGATAGAGGCCCGGCTTGCGGCCATCAGTTGCCCCTGCCCCTCGACACGGAGCCGCTTCACCTCGTCCAGCGACATGCCCTTGGGCACGTAGCCATAGACGAGGTCATGGGCCGAAGTCTGGTCGGTGACGATGTCCGGCACGATGCCGCGGCGGTAGATTTCGGGATAGAGTTCGGCTGCATTGCCGACGAGGCCGACTGAGATCGCCCGCTTCTCTCTGACGGCCGCATCGATCATCGCGAGCGCAGCGTCGAGGTTCGGCGCGATCTCCTCCAGATAGCCGACGGCCTTGCGCTTCAATGCCCGCTCAGGATCGATGTCGATGCAGAGGATTGCGGCACCCGCCATTCGCCCGGCCAGAGGTTGTGCCCCGCCCATGCCTCCCAGACCGGCGGTGAGGATGAACCGCCCCGCGAGCGAGCCGCCGAAGCGGTTCTCGGCGATGCGCATGAAGATCTCGTACGTCCCCTGGATCACGCCCTGAGAGCCGATGTACTGCCACGCTCCCGCCGTCAGGCCTCCCCAGACGATCAGCCCCTTCTTCTCGAGGTCATAGAACACCTCCGCCTTTGCCCATTGCCCGACGATATTGCAGTTGGCCATGATGACCAGCGGCGCCTTGCTGTGGGTCCTGAGCAGGCCGATCGGCTTGCCCGATTGGATGACCAGTGTCTGGTCTTCGTCCATGCGGATCAGGGTCTCGACGATTGCCCTGTGGCTGGCCCAGTTGCGGGCTGCCTTGCCAAGCGCGGCATAAACGACCAGTTCATCGGGATTCTCACCGACGCTGAGTACGTTCTCGAGCAGCCGCAGCAGCGCCTCCTGCCGCCACGCCCTGGCGCGCAGTTCCGGCCCACCGGGAATAGGGAAGTTTGGATGGCGTGGATTTGCAGTGGGCATGTTGCGGGTCCTTTCCGCCTGTCGTCGGACCTCATCCCGAACCTGTCGAACGATGGGGTCGGCGCTCGAGGCTAATCTTCCGCCAGAGCATACTTTGCGAGTTCGATACCCATCCGCTGCTCGACGAACGGATAAACCGCCGGGTCCTTCACCGAAGAGCTCAGGGGAATGATGGACTTTGGCACGTGCAACACGAACACGAAGACACTTCGGCCAAGCTGCCCCACCGACAGGGCCTGTCCCGCCGCATCAAGGGTGGTGATCACGTCCGGGAATGTCGCAAGACGCGTTCCACCGGCGTCCTCCACCGCCATGTACTCGTTCATCACGTGAAGAGTGGTCGCCCTGTCGCCTTCGCCAATAACGATGCGGCCGATGTCGAAAGCCTCCTTGGTGTAGGTGACGTCGAACTCCGTCACGTATCCCCTGGCAATGATGCTGCCGCCTGTGGTCCTGACGATGGCGTCCAGGACTGCCCCCGGTCCCTTGCCGTCGGCCGCGATCATCGCCTCGCCGAGCTTCAATGCCATCGAAATGCCGCCGAGTGCCGCATTGCGCTTCACATAGCTGGCGCGCAGCGGGTTGCGGCATGAAGCGATGAAGCCGCCCGACTGGTCGGCAGCGGTGCGCAGTACCGGCGAGACCTTCGCCGTCGCGCCTTTCACCACCAGTTCGATGTAGCGGTTCTCCTCGCGGTTGCCGCCCACTGCGGTCTGGATCATCGGCTCCGGCGATCCCGCCATGCCGATGGACCCCATGTCACCGGTCGGGGGGGGGGGGGG
>JAEZHZ010000091.1 GCA_023436745.1 Pseudomonadota bacterium
TGGCGGAGGATCTGGGCCTGCGCCTGTGCTGCCATCCGGACGATCCGCCCTTCCCGCTGCTCGGGCTGCCGCGCATCATGTCGACGGGCGAGGACTTCCGGCTGATCCTCGAGGCGGTGGACAGCCCTGCGAACGGGATGACGCTGTGCTCGGGTTCGCTCGGCGCGCGCCCGGACAACGACCTGCCGGCCATCATGCGCGCGCTCGGGGACCGCGTGCATTTCCTGCACCTGCGCAACACGCGCCGCGAGGGCGAGGCGGTGATGGCCTCGTTCTACGAGGCGGAGCACCTCGGCGGAGACACCGACATGGTGGCGCTGATCGCTGCGATCTTCGAGGAGGAACGCCGCCGCAAGGCCGCCGGCCGGAGCGACTGGCAGATCCCGATGCGGCCCGATCACGGGCAGGACATTCTCGACGACCTGGGGCGCAAGGCCCAGCCGGGCTACCCGACGATCGGCCGGATGAAGGGTCTCGCCGAACTGCGTGGCATCATGACCGCGCTCGATCATGACGGCGTGAGGTTCTCGGGCGAAGCCTAGGGCTCGCTGGGAGCGATCCGCGACTTCAGCAGTTCGCCGGATCGCTCCAGCACGGGATAGGCCGCAGCGGCGACGATGTGGCTGTTGATCAGCTTGAGATCCCGCACGAGGTCGACATGCAGCGCATCACGCTGGACCGCGGCGCGGGACAGGCCGTGCATGCCACTGAAGTGCTCGGCGGTCGCGTCCACCTCGGCCTTGCGGAAGGCAAGCTTTTCGTTGGCTAGGGCACGCGCGGCCGGGGTGTCCTCGGTCATGAACAGCGAGGCCGCGAGCCTGGTGTTGGCGATGAGGCGGTCCATCAGGGCCTCCAGAGTCCGCTCCTGTCGCTCGTCGGCGGGAAGGCCGCGCTTGTAGCGCTTGCTCGCATGGGGCAACAGGCTGCCGCTGACGAAGTCCCCGGCCTGCTCCATGTTGGCGGCGAAGACGAGGATCTGGTTGAGGCGGTTCCGGTCGGCCTCGCTCAGCAGGTCGGGGTCGAGCTTGGCAAGGTACGCCTTGATCGCCGAGTTCAGTGCGTCGAGGATATCATCCCGCTGGCGGGTGGCGGAGATGCGCTGGCGGCTGCCGGTCGAGAGCGCCTCGCGGGCCTCCTGCAGCATCGCCTCGAGCGCATCCGCCAGCCGCAGCGCCTCGCGCGCGGCGTTGCCCAGCGCCACCACCGGGAACTCCAGCACCGAGGTGTCGAGGTGGCGCGGCTTTGCCGGATCGTCCTCGTCGGTCCTGTCCGGAACCAGGCGGTTGAGCAGGCGCGCGATCGGGCCGAGCAGCGGCAACGTCGCCAGAGCCAGGACGACATTGAAGCCCAGGTGAATGGCCGCCGTCGCGGCGCCACGGCTGAAGCCTGCCCACTGCAACCAGTCGACAATCCACGGCATCAGCGGCCAGGCGATGGCGATGCCGACCACCCGATTGCCGAGGTTGGCGAGCGGCACGCGCCGGCTCATCGGATTGTCTGCCGAGGCTTCGAACAGCGGATTGAGCGCCGTACCGAGATTGGCCCCGAGGACCAGAAGGCCGGCGGTGGTCAACGAGATGGTGCCGTAGGTGGCGAAGGAGGCAACCAGCAGCACCACCGCGACGCTGGCGTGCACTGCCCAGGCCGCGATGGCTCCCAGAAGAATGGCGATCACCGGCAGGTGTTCGAGCACGCCGAGGATGGTACGTACGTCGGGAGAGTGTTCGAGCGGCTCCAGCACGGCCAGCATCTGGTGAAGCGCCAGCAGCATCAGCCCGAGCCCGATGAAGACCCGGCCGAGATCATGCGCAGTGGGGTTCCGGTCCGAGCGGAACAGCACCACCCCCAGCAGAACGAGCGGGGCGGAAAGCACCGAGACATTGAAGGAGAGGATGGCCACGATCAGCGCGGTGCCGATGTTGGCGCCCAGCATGATGGCCATGGCCGGCACAAACTCGATCATGCCGTTCGCGGCGAGGTTGGTCACCAGCAGGCCGGTGGCGGTGCTCGATTGCAGCAGCAGGGTTATGCCTGCGCCGGACACAAGAGCCGACAGCCGCCGGCGGAGGGTTCGCGCCAGAACGGCCCGCAGCCGCGGCCCGAAGGCACGCTGAACGCCGGTCTGGACCATGTGCATGCCCCACAGCAGCAGCGCCACCGCGCCGGCAAGACTGATCAGCTGCAGGGTTGTGCCCAAGGTGGTTTCCGCTGTTGTTCCCGCCGAGGTGGCGCGGCATCCGATGGCTTCATGAGCTCTCGACCACGTCGTTGCAGACTATAACCCGCACCCCGCTCCGCTCCAGCGCCTCCCCTGCCTCGCGCGAGGCGGGGAGTTCGTCGGTGACGAAAGCCGAGAAAGACGACAAGGGAGCGACCCTCACGGCCGCATCGCGCGTCCACTTGCTCACGTCGGCAGCGAGATAGCGGGTCCGGGCGTTCTCGAGGATCGCGTTCGTCACCTGTGCATCGCCATGACTGAAATCGAGAGCGCCGCTTGCCGGGTTCAGCCCGCCCGCGCCGACCACCGCATGAGTAGCATGAAAGCGCTCGAAATACCGCGCCGTTTCGGTGCCGGCGAGATCGCGGTCATTGCTGCGCCACACGCCTCCCGCCAGGTGCAGTTCCACACCCTCGGCATCGCCGAGGATCAGTGCGACGTCGATGCTGTTGGTGACGACGGTGAGATTGCGATGACGGCGGAGCGCCTCGGCCGTGTAGCGGACAGTCGTGCCGATGCCGAGGAACACGGTTGCCCCGTCCGGGATGTCCCTCGCGATCCAGCCCGCGATCAGCCGCTTGGCCGCGCTGTTCAATCCTGCACGCGCGTGCACCGGAGTGTTGCGGGGCACCACCGGCAGGTCGACGCCGCCATGCAGGCGACGGGCTAGGCCCATGACGCAGAGCGCGTTTATGTCCCGCCTGATGCTTTGGGTGGTGAGACCATAGTCGCGGGCGAGCTCATCGATCTGCTGGGCCCCACGGGCGCCGATCCGGGCGAGGATGTCCTGCTGTCGCGCAGAGAGTTTGTGGTTCGACATCTCACGACAGGAACAGGCTGGGGTTGTCAGTGATCACGCCCGCGAGCCCTTCCCTCCAGAAGGGCTCCATCTGGCCGGGGTCGTTGCAGGTCCAGGCGCGCACGGCTATGCCGCGGTCCGCAGCCCGGTCCAGCACGCCGAAGCTCAGCGCCCGATAGTGGAGGTGGATGGCCGTGGCCGGAATGGACGCCACCCGGTCGAGCCAGTCTGGCGGCAACTCACCCCACAGCATCGCGAGTTCATAGTCGGCGTCGAGCCGGTGCATGGCCCTGAGACAATCAGGGTCGAAACTCGAGATCATCACCTCGGTATGCGGTGCCCTGTCGCGGAGGCAGGCGTGTACCGTGTCCGTCAACTGTTGCAGGGAACGATGGTGCTCGTGTTGCTTGATCTCGACATTGACGTTGAGCCCAAGTTCGCCAAGTGCAGCGATCACTTCCGGCAATGTCGGCAGCGGCTCACTGGCGAAAGCGGGACCGAACCAGCCACCGGCGTCAATGGCGCCGAGGTCCCCCCTGCCGATGGCAGCGAGCGAACCGGTGCGGTTGGTTGTGCGGTCCAGCGTGACGTCATGGATCACCACGGGCGTGCCATCGCCGAGCAGGGCGACGTCCAGTTCCACCCAGCGGGCGCCCTGGTTCCGGGCGGCCCGGAATGCGGCAACCGTGTTCTCCGGGGCGACGGCGGAAGCCCCGCGATGCGCCTGAACGACATCGGCAGATATTGTGGTGGGGGCGATCATGGTCAGTCCGTACGCTTTCCAGTCTGGCTGTTGAAGGGGTGAAGGTCGGCGCTGGCGACGTAGAGCGGCACCATCGAGCCCTCAGGAGCGGCCGTGCGGGCGGGCACGGCAGCGACGATCAACTGACCGCTCCCCTCCAGCCGCAGGTGCAGGTGAGTCTCGCCACCCACGGGTTCGTATAGCTCCACCGTCGCTGCAAGCGTCAGGTGCGGCTCGGCAAGCGGGGTGAGCCGGATGGTGTCGGGGCGGAAGCCGACAAGATCGGTGGCAGCGGGCAGTTCGGGCACACGGCCCTTCTCGCGCAGGTAGGCGATATCGACAAGGTTCATCGGCGGCGAACCGATGAAGCCGGCAACAAACAGTGTTTCCGGACGGTCATAAAGCGCCATGGCCTCGCCAACCTGCTCGATGCGCCCGGCATTCATCACCACCAGCCGGTCGGCGAGCGTCATGGCCTCGAGCTGGTCGTGGGTAACGTAGACGCTGGTGGTGCCGAGATTGCGCTGCAGCCGCTTGATCTCGATGCGCATCTGCCCGCGCAGCTTGGCGTCGAGGTTGCTGAGCGGCTCATCGAAGAGGAAGGCCTTGGGCTTACGCACGATGGCGCGCCCCATGGCAACGCGCTGACGCTGCCCCCCGGACAGCTGGCGTGGCTTGCGCTCGAGCAGTGCATCGATCTCGAGGATGCGGGCAGCCTCCGCCACGCGGCTGTCGATCTCGTCGCGAGGGGTGCCGCGGTTCTTCAGCCCGTACTCCAGGTTTCCGCGCACCGTCATGTGCGGGTAGAGCGCATAGTTCTGGAACACCATGGCGATGTCCCGCTCGGCCGGCTCCTTCTGGTTCACCACCTTGCCATCGATGGAGACGGTGCCATCGGTTATCGTCTCAAGGCCGGCAATCATCCGCAGCAGCGTGGACTTGCCACAGCCGGAGGGGCCGACCAGGACCACAAGCTCCCCATCCTTGATGTCGAGATCGAGATTGTGGATGGCGGTGACATTGCCCGCGTAGACCTTCTTGACGCTTGAGAGCTGGATCGTTGCCATTTTCTTACTTCTCGGTTTCGACCAGGCCTTTGACGAAAAGGCGCTGCATGAGGATGACCACCAGTACCGGCGGCAGCATGGCGAGAATCACCGCGGCCATCACGAGCTGCCATTGCGGCTCGCTATCGGCGCGGGTCGCCATGCGCTTGATGCCCATGACGATGGTGTAATAGCGGCTGTCCGTGGTGACGAGCAGCGGCCAGAGGTACTGCACCCAGCCATAGATGAAGAGGATGACCGACAGGGCCCCGATATTGGTGCGGCTGAGCGGCAGAAGGATATCGCGGAAGAACTTCATGGCCCCCGCACCATCGACACGCGCCGCCTCCATCAGCTCGTCCGGTACGGTCAGGAAGAACTGGCGGAAGAGGAAGGTGGCAGTGGCCGAGGCGATCAGCGGCAGGGTGAGGCCCGCGTAGGAGTTGAGCAGGCCGAGATTGGCCACCACAGCGAAGGTCGGGATGATGCGGACCTCCACCGGCAGCATCAACGTCACGAAGATGAGCCAGAAGGCGAGCGTGCGCAGGGGGAAGCGGAAGTAGACGATGGCGAAGGCGGAGGTGATCGAGATGACGATCTTGCCCACCGTGATGATGACCGCCATCAGCATCGAGTTTGCGAGCATCAGCCCGAGGGGCGGCGCCCCGGAGGTCGACATGCCGGTGGTCAGCATCTCGGTATAGTTGGCAACCATGTGGTCGCCGGGCAGCAACGGCATCACGCCGCGCAGGAAGGTGTTGGGCGCCTGAGTGGAGGCGATGAAGGCGATGTAGACCGGGAAGGCTACGATCGCGACGCCAAGGATCAGCACCAGGTGTGTCAGGACGTTAAGCCAGGGACGGTTTTCAACCATGTCAGTAGGCCACCCGCCGCTCGACGAACCGGAACTGCACGAAGACCAGCGCCAGAACGATTCCCATCAGGATCACCGACTGCGCCGAGGACGAGCCAATGTTGAGACCCAGGAACCCGTCGGCATAGACCTTGTAGACCAG
>JAEZHZ010000295.1 GCA_023436745.1 Pseudomonadota bacterium
CGCGCAGCAGCGCGTTCATTTCCTCGAGCTTCAGCCGCCGCCCCGATCGCACCGAACCGTGGCACGCCATGCGGCCGATGATCGCTTCCAGCCGGTCCGCCAGCGCCGCCGTCGAGTCCCATTCCGCGAGGCCATCGGCGAGGTCCTGCACCAGCCCCGCCACGTCCGGCTGCCCGAGCAGGGCCGGCGTCTCGCGCACCGCCACCGCCCGCGCGCCGAAGCGCTCGAGGAACAGCCCGAGTTTCTCGAGCACCGGCGCCGCTTCCTCGAGCCGCGCGCAGTCCTCCTCCGGCAGCTCCACCACCACCGGGATCAGCTGCAGCTGGCTGGCGACCGGCCCGCCCGACATCTGCGCCTTGAACCGCTCATAGACCAGGCGCTCGTGCGCGGCATGCTGGTCGACCAGCAACAGGCTGTCCCCGTTCTGCGCCACGATGAAGTTGTCGAACATCTGCGCCCGTGCCGTGCCCAGCGGAAACGCCTCCGGCGCCTCGACCACCGGCTCGTTGTACCGGGCACTCGGCTCGGCGAAGTCAGCAAAGCGCATGGGAGCTTCGGTCGGATATCCCCACCCGCGGGGCGGGGGAGGGGCCCCGCCGTAGGTGGGGGAAGGAGCGGCTCCAGACACCGCCCTCTCCACCGCCGGCGCATACTCCGGCGTCCGGAACGCACTCACCACATCCCCCGCCACCGAGCTTGCCGCCCGGTGTCCCGCAGCTGTCAGCGCATCGGTGATCGCCCGGATCACCGCGCCGCGCACCGCACCCGCGTCGCGGAACCGCAGCTCCGCCTTGGCCGGATGCACGTTCACGTCGACCTCGGCCGGATCGATCGCGAGGAAGATCGCCACCACCGGAAACCGGTCGCGGAACACGAAATCGGCGTAGGCCGCGCGGATTGCTCCCACCAGCACCTTGTCCCGCACCGAGCGGCCGTTGACGAAGTAGAACTGCGACAGCGAATTGGCGCGGGTGTAGGTGGGCAGGCTCGCCAGGCCGGCGACCACCACGCCATGGCGCGACATGGCGAGCGGCACCGCGTTCCGGGCGAAATCGTCCCCCACCAGTTGGGCAAGCCGCGCCTCCAGGGCGCGGGGACCGGTGACGGCGGGCCAGTTCTGGGCGGTCCGGTCGCTGCCGTTGAGGAGGAAGTGGACGCCCGGATTGGCCATGGCGAGGCGCTTGATCACGTCGGTGATGGCAGCCGCCTCGGCGCGGTCGGTCTTGAGGAACTTGAGGCGGGCCGGTGTGCGGGCGAAGAGGTTCTTCACCTCGACCACTGTGCCGCAGTTCATCGCCACGGGCACCGGCCCGGAGCGGGCGCCATAGCGCAGGTCGAGCCTGAGGCCGCTCTCCGCCTCGGCACTGCGCGAGGCGATCGAGAGTTCGGCGACGGAGCCGATCGAGGCGAGGGCTTCGCCGCGGAAGCCGAGCGTGCGGATATCGTCGAGTTCGTCGGTTCCCAGCTTGCTGGTGGCGTGGCGCTCGACCGAGAGCACGAGGTCGGTCTCGTCCATGCCGCAGCCGTCGTCCTCGATACGGATCAGCGTCTTGCCGCCGCCCGCGGTGGTGACGACGATGCGGCTGGCGCCGGCATCGATGCTGTTTTCCACCAGTTCCTTGACGGCACTGGCCGGCCGCTCGACCACCTCGCCGGCGGCGATGCGGTTGATCAGGTCTTCGGGAAGCTGGCGGATGGGCACGGGCGATTCTCCTCGGACGACTATACGACGCCCCGGAGCCTCACCACACCCATTCGGCCAGCAGCGCCAGCGTCAGGGCGACGCCGACATAATGGTTGTTCTTGAACCTCAGAAGCGGGTTTCCGGGCGCCTCGGCATCGAGGGTCTGCACCTGCCAAACGAGCAGGCCTCCCGCGACCAGCGACAGGACGGCAAAGACTATGCCCGCTCCGGCCCACAGTGCCGCCATCATCCACAGCACGTAGGCGGCGGCGTAGAATCCGCCGACGATAGGCCGGGTGCGCGGGCCGAACAGGCGGGCGGTGGAGCGAACCCCGATCAGGGCATCGTCCTCCACGTCCTGCAGCGCATAGATCGTATCGTAGCCGATGACCCAGAGGATGCAGCCGAGGTACAGCAGCAGTGCCGGCTGGGCGAGGCCGCCGGTCTGGCTCGTCCAGCCGACGATTGCGCCCCAGGAGAAGGCGAGCCCGAGGAAGAGCTGCGGCCACCAGGTGATGCGCTTCATGAAGGGGTAGATCGCGACCAGCACCAGCGAGGCGACGCCGGCCCAGACGGTGAAGCGGTTGAACTGAAACAATACCACCGATCCAAGCAGCGCCTGGGCCACGAGGAAGGCGAGCGCGTCGCGGGCAGTGACCTGCCCGGAGGGGATCGGCCGCGAGCGGGTGCGGGCCACCTTCATGTCGATGTCCCGGTCGACGATGTCGTTGAAGGTGCACCCTGCGCCCCGCATCAGAATGGCGCCAACCAGCATCAGCACCGCCGCCCACCAGTCGAATCCATGCTCGGGAGCTGCGACGGCCGCAAGCCCGAGACCCCAGGCGCAGGGCCAGAACAGCAGCCAAAATCCGATGGGCCGGTCCCAACGGGCGAGCCGTGCGTAGGGCTTCAGCCAATCAGGCGCGTGGCGGTCGACCCAGTTTCCCGCCTGAGCATCGGCAACGGAGCCGTTGGGGTTCATGTCGGTCATCTCGGCCTCGAATCGTCGGGCGCGACCTCGTCCTCAAAGCAGTGGGCGAGGTGGCTGTCGTGTGCGCAGGTCTACAGCGTTCAGCATCCGCCGTCATTCCCGCGAGGCCCTAATCCACTCCTCGCGGGCACCATGGCAGGGAGCGACGCGATGACGCGGGCTTGGCGGGGTGCTGGGGCGGTGACTATGCTGTTTCCATGCCTCGCACCCATGCCAGCCTGCCGCGCCTCTTCGTCGAACCCAGCCTTGCCGCCGGACTGCAGATCATTCTGGGCAAGGACCAGTCGCTCTATCTTGCCGCGGTGCTGCGCAAGACGGTGGGCGAAGAAGTGGTGCTGTTCAACGGGCGCGACGGGGCCTGGCTGGCGCGCCTGACTTCGGACAGCAAGAAGTCCGTCAGCCTCGAGCCAGTCGAGCAGATCGCACCCCAGACCCCCAAACTGGACCTGTGGTACGGCTTTGCCCCGCTCAAGACCGAGCGACTGGACTACGTGGTGCAGAAGGCCACCGAAATGGGTGCCGGCACCATCCAGCCGGTGATGACGCGATTCACCCAGGTCAATCGCGTGAAGCACGACAAACTGGTGGCGAACGCCATCGAGGCGGCGGAGCAGTGCGAAGTGCTGAACGTCCCCGAGGTGGCCGAGGCGGTGACGCTCGAGCACCTGCTCGAGCGCTGGCCCCACGATCATGCCGGCCGCCGCCTGCTGTTCGCCGACGAGGCCGAGCCATCCGGATCGCCCACAAGGACGCTGGAATCACTCGCAGGACAGCGAGTCGGCTTGCTGGTCGGACCGGAGGGAGGCTTTTCCGACGGCGAACGGGAGCAACTGCGGGGGCGGGATTTTGTGGTGCCGATCAGTCTCGGCCCGCGTATCCTGCGTGCCGACACTGCCGCCGTGGCTGCGCTGGCCATCATCCAGGCAACCATCGGCGACTGGCGATAAAACGCGTTTGCATTCGGTGGACGCAACGCTATGTTCGCGCCCGCATTTGCCCCCGTAACTCGAGGACTTCATGGCTGGCGCCGACTCTCACTCTCCGCTGATAGAAACCCGCGCCGACCTGATCGAGGCCCTGGCACGCGGGGCCAAGCCTGCGGACGAGTGGCGCATCGGCACCGAGCACGAAAAGCACGTCTTCCACTCCGATCCGCTGCGCCCCGTCACCTACGAAGGTGAACAGGGCATCCGGGCCCTGTTGGCCGGAATCGAGAAGGTGACGGGCTGGCACCCCTTCTACGATGGGGACAATCCCATCGGGCTGCGAAATGACGCGGTCGCAGGCGGCATCTCGCTGGAGCCGGGCGGACAATTCGAGCTCTCAGGCGCCCCCCAATCGGACATTCACGGCACCGCCGAGGAAATGGGCGAGCACCTTCGCATCGCCCGTTCGGTGGCCGAGCCGCTCGATATCCACTTTCTCGGCCTCGGCGTGACGCCGCTCTGGTCGGTGAGCGAGATGCCGAGGATGCCCAAGACCCGCTACGGCATCATGGCCCCGTACATGGAGAAGATGGGCTCGCTCGGAACCTCGATGATGTTCCGGTCGGCGACCGTGCAGACCAATCTCGACTTCTCGAGCGAAGCGGACATGGTCAAGAAGCTGCGGGTATCGCTTGCGCTGCAGCCGGTCGCCACGGCCCTGTTCGCCAACTCGCCGTTCTCTCAAGGTCGGGATACCGGGTATCTGAGCTATCGCAGCCAGATCTGGCTCGACACCGATCCTGACCGCACCGGGATGCTGCCGTTCGTGTTCGATGAGGGCTTCGGCTTCGAGCAGTATGTCGATTATGCGCTGGATGTTCCGATGTACTTCGTCATCCGCGACCGCAAGTACATCAACACCGCCGGAGAGAGCTTCCGCGCCTTCCTCAAGGGCGAACTGCCCCAGCTGCCCGGCGAGTTGCCCACGATCAAGGACTGGGAAGATCACCTGTCGACCATCTTCCCCGAGGTGCGCCTGAAGCAGTACCTCGAGATGCGCGGAGCCGACATGGGCGACGAGGCCTCGGTAGCGGCGCTGTCGGCGTTCTGGACCGGGCTGCTCTATGACGATGTTTCGCTTGAAGCCGCCTATGAGCTGATTGAGCCATGGACGCGCGAGCAGCGCGAGACGCTGCGCCGCGAAGTGCCCCGCCTCGGCCTCATGACGCCGCATGATCGCTCCAACCTGTTCGACATTGCGGCGCAGGCCGTAGGCATTGCCGAAGCCGGGCTGGTGCGGCGCGGCCGTCGCAATGCCGCCGGCAAGGACGAGACCATTTACCTTGCGCCACTGGAGGAGGTGATCCGCACCGCCGAATCCCCCGCCGACCGCTGGCTGCAGCGCTTCCGCGGCGAGTGGAACGGCGACGTTCGGCCGATCTTCCGCGAGGCGGAGCTCTAGGGCCGTTCAAGCCCCCGACTGGTCTGGGCCCGGGCCGCGCCCTTGCCAGCCCCGCCCATCTCGTGCATCACGCCGCCAACACACGGAGGTCGGGATGCGGGTGCTGGTGATCGGTTCGGGCGGGCGCGAGCATGCCCTGGCATGGAAGCTGGCGCAGTCGGCCAAGGTGGACAGGCTCCTGGTTGCTCCCGGCAATGGCGGTACGGCCAAAGTGGCCGAGAATCGCGAAGTGGACATAACCGACCACGCGGCGGTGATTGCCCTGTGCCGGGCAGAAGGCATCGACTTTGTCGTGGTGGGCCCGGATGCGCAGGTGGTGGCCGGTCTCGGTGACGATCTGCGGGACGTCGGCATCGACTGTTTCTGCCCGTCGAGGGCGGCAGGGCAGCTCGAGGGCTCGAAGGCATTCACCAAGGCACTGTGCGACGAGATGGGCATCCCCACGGCCCGCTATGGCCGCTTCGACGACGAGGCGGATGCCCTGGCCTATGTCCGTGCCGAGGGTGCCCCAATCGTCATCAAGGCAGACGGGCTCGCGGCGGGAAAGGGCGTGACCGTGGCGACGACGCTGGAGGAGGCCGAGGCCGCGATCAGGGATTGCTTCGCCGGCGCCTTCGGCCAGTCCGGCGCCGAAGTGGTGGTGGAGGAGTTCATGGAGGGCGAGGAGGTCAGCCTGTTCGTCCTGAGTGACGGCACCGACATCCTGCCGCTGACCACGGCACAGGACCACAAGCGCGCATTCGACGGCGATCGGGGGCCGAACACCGGCGGCATGGGTGCCTATTCGCCGGCACCGGTGCTGACCCCCGACCTTTATGACCGCGCCATCAACGAGATCATCCTGCCCACGGTAAAAGGGCTGGCGGCGCGCGGGACCCCCTATCGCGGCGTGCTCTATGCCGGGCTGATGCTTACCGCCGATGGCCCCAGGCTGGTCGAGTATAACGCCCGCTTCGGGGACCCCGAATGCCAGGTGATGATGATGCGGCTCGACAGCGACCTGCTGGACCTGCTGCATGCCGCCGCCACCGGCAGCCTCAATGGCATGGAGGTTCGCTGGAAGGATGCCTGGGCGCTGACGGTGATCCTCGCCACGCGCGGCTATCCGGGAAGCTACGGCAAGGGTTCGCAGATCCGGGGCCTCGACACCATCGACGATCCGCAGGTTCAGGTCTTCCATGCCGGAACGCGCCGTGACGGTGAGCGTTTACTTGCTGCCGGCGGGCGCGTCCTCAATGTTACGGCGCTCGGAACCACGGTGAAAGACGCCTACGACCGTGCTTACCGAAGCCTGGACAAGATTGACTGGCCGGAAGGTTTTTGCCGCCGCGACATCGGTTGGCGCGAAATCCACCGGTCCGGCAACTGAACCCTTTTTCAATCTCAGCCGCCTAACCTACCTCAGGTCCGCCGAGGCGCCGCCGCCCCGGCCGCTGACGCCGCTGCAGCTGCGCGGCAGGCGGCTGATCGAGCGACTGCGCTCCAAGGGCAGGGAGCGGGAGGGCATGAGCACGGTTTCAGGTCCGCGCATCGGGGTGGCGCTGGGAGGCGGCTCGGCACGCGGGCTGACGCACATTCCCTATATCGAGGCCATGGATGAACTCGGGCTGAGGCCCGCGGTGATATCGGGCACTTCCATTGGCGCGCTGATCGGGGCCGGGTGGGCGGCCGGCATGACCGGCAAGGAACTGCGCGAGCATTCGTTCCAGGTGCTCGGCACCATGCGGATCATCGCCGGGAGGCTGTGGAACCACCAGGTGCGCGGCATCTCCGGGCTGTTCAAGGGCGGGCTGTCGGTGCAGCTCGACGCGCCCAGCATCGTCGACGCGTTCACGCCGGCCAATTTCCCAAACGAGTTCAAGGACCTCAAGGTGCCGCTCTATGTGGTGGCGACCGACATCCAGTCCTGGCACCAGACCGTGTTCAA
>JAEZHZ010000039.1 GCA_023436745.1 Pseudomonadota bacterium
GCCAAGATCGAGAAGCCCCAGGCCATCGAGCGGCTCGAGGAGATCGTCAAGCTGTCCGACGCCATCATGGTCGCCCGTGGCGACCTCGGCGTGGAACTGCCGCTCGAGACCGTACCAGGCCTGCAGAAGCGCATGATCCGCATGTGCCGCCGCTACGGCAAGCCCGTGGTGGTCGCCACCCAGATGCTGGAGTCGATGATCACGGCCCCGGTCCCTACCCGCGCCGAAGTGTCGGACGTGTCCATCGCCGTGTTCGAAGGTGCCGACGCCATCATGCTGTCGGCCGAGTCCGCCTCGGGCCAGTACCCCATCGAAGCTGTCTCGACCATGAACAGGGTTGCCGCTGCCGTCGAGACCGATGCCAACTATCGCGGCATCATCCGCGCCGCCCAGACGGAGCCGGAAGCGACCGCAGCGGACGCCATCTCGGCGGCCACGCGCCAGGTCGCGGAGACTCTCGACCTTGCGGCTATCGTTACCTACACCGCCTCCGGCTCGACCGGCATCCGCGCTGCGCGCGAGCGGCCGAGCAAGCCGATCATCGCCCTGTCGCCGAACCTGCGGACCATCCGCCGGCTCTCCGTGGTCTGGGGCATTCATTGCGTACAGACCGAGGATGCGGTGAGCCTCGAGGACATGGTCGATCGCGCCTGCGTCATTGCTTATCAGGAAGGCTTTGCCCGCCCAGGCGACCGCATCGCCATCACGGCTGGTGTCCCCCTCGGCACCCCAGGGGCCACCAACATGCTGCGCATCGCCTTCGTCCGGCAGGACGGCGCTGGCTCAAGTTGAGACCATCTGGTCCGCGAACACGAAAAGGCCCGGCATTGCTGCGGGGCCTTTTTTTCGTGTCGATGAGCGCCGCTCAGAAGTGGAAGTTGAGGCCCGCCTTGACGACGTGCACCACCGGACTGATGCCGACCGTCTGCAAACCCGAAAGGGTACCCACAGGCGCTGTGCGACTGCCCAGATCGTAATAGCCGTACTCCGCCTTCACCGACACCGCCTCGGTGACGGCGACCTCCACACCTGCGCCCAGCGTCCAGCCCACATATGTGTCGCTGAAAGCGTTTGTGATGCCGGTCGCAGGGGGTGTCACCGTTCCCCTCCCGCCGGCAACAGCAAGGCCGCCGGTGGCAAACAGAAGAACGCTGTCCAGTGCGACGCCTGCACGGGCTCGAAGGCTGCCGAGCCATTCGACGTTGGCGTTGCAGGTGAAGGCTGGAGTGCCGACGCAGACGGCGCTGCCGTTCAGGCCCGACCACATTAGGTCGCCTTCAGCGCCAAGCACGAACGCGTCGAACTGGGCGTTCGCGCCTACGGTCGCCCCGAACAGCCCGCCATTGAGCGGCACATCGGTGACGATGCCCGATCCATTGCTGACACTGCGCGCGTTGCCGGAACCATATCCCGCCGACAGGCCGGCATAAAAGCCGCTCCAGTCGAAGCCCGGATCCGTGTAGTAGCCGGGCGCCTCGACTACCATGTCGGTCGCCATGGCGGGAAGCGTGACAATTGCCGTCGCGACAACCACCAGTCCAATCTTGCGCATCTCATAAACCCCCATGCCTGCAAGTAAACAAAGCCTGCGGGATTATAGTTAACGCCACGATAAGGCGCAGAACGACTGCGACTCTGCTTGCCGGATTATTGAGGATCGCCAGTCTCCGCCCAAGTGGCGAGACCACAGCAGAGAAGCAAAAAAGAAGCCCGCAAACAAGTTGCGGGCTTCGGGTCAGCTTGGCTTGGAAAGCTCAGCCCTGGCGGGCCTTGTAGCGCTTGTCCACCTTGTTGATGATGTAAACCCGGCCGCGGCGGCGGACGAGCTTGTTCGCGCGGTGGCGCGTCATCAACGCCTTCAGCGAGTTGCGGATCTTCATCTCGTAGTCCTCGGTCAAACAAAAGGGGCGCCAAGGCGCCCGGAAACTGGGGGCAGTCATAGGGGAAAACCCCTCCGCCTGTCAACGCGGCAGGTGGCGCTTTTTACTGCCAACAACGCTCATTTGGCTCCTGGCAATCGCCTGAAGGCAACTGCCGGTTCCGAGTCCGCAAGAGAGCCGCGACAGTGCGCGCGTTCCCCTCAGGCGCCGAGAACGGCCTCCTCCGGCTGTTCGATCTCCCGCCAGCGAATGCAGGCCACCAGCCTGCCGCCCTCGATAGACTCAAGGGGTGGACGCACCTCGGCGCAGCGCTCCTTGGCAAAGCGGCAGCGCGTGCGGAACGGACAACCCGACGGCGGATTGATTGGCGACGGAATCTCGCCTCTCAGGGCATCGATGTTGCGTTGTCGCGCCAGCTTGGGATCGGGTATCGGCACCGCCGTCAGCAGCGCCCGCGTATACGGGTGCTTCGGATCGTCATAGATCTCGTCGCCGGTGGCGAGCTCGACGATGCGGCCTAGATAAAGCACAAGGATGCGATCCGACACGTGCCGCACGACACTGAGGTTGTGCGAGATGAAGATCAGCGTCAGCCCGAACTCGTCCTTGAGCTCGCTCAGCAGGTTCAGGATCTGAGCCTGGATCGACACGTCGAGCGCCGACACCGGCTCATCGCAGACGATGAGCTTGGGCTCGGTGATCAGCGCCCGTGCGATGCCGATGCGCTGTGCCTGGCCGCCCGAGAACTCATGCGGATAGCGGTTGAGCATCTCCGGCAGGAGGCCTACAGCCTCCATGATCCGCACCACCTTCGCGCGACGCTCCTGCTTCTTGAGCTCGGGGCGGAGGGTGCGAAGGGGATCCTCGATGATCTCGCCGACGGTCATGCGCGGGTTCAGCGACGCCAGCGGGTCCTGGAAGATGATCTGTAGGTCTGCCCGCCGCTTGCGCATCTCCTCGGCGGGTACGCGGGTGAGGTCCTGCCCCAGCCACAGCACCTGGCCTTCGTCCGGAGCGATCAACTGGAGGATACAGCGGCCAAGTGTCGACTTACCGCAGCCACTCTCCCCCACGATCCCGAGCGTCTCGCCTTGGCGGATGGAAAAGTTGATGTTCTCGAGCGCAGTCAGCTTCAGCGGCCGCGCGAACAGCCCCGTCGCGATCGAGAAGGTCTTCTTCAGGTCGCGGATCTCGAGCAGGTTGATCGGGGTCTGGTCCATCACGCCACCTTCTGTTCGTAACGCATCGGGCCCTCGTACCAGCACGCCTTTTCCCGACCGTTGCCCGTATCGATCAGCGGTGGCCGCTCCTCGAGGCAGCGATCGAAGCAGAACGAGCAGCGCGGATTGAACGAACAGCCCTTTGGCAGGCGTTCAAGGCTGGGCGGCAGCCCCTGGATGGGGTCGAGCCTTGCTGCCCTCTGGGCGATGTGTGGGGTGGAATGGAGCAAGCCCAGCGTGTAGGGGTGCCGCGGATTGTAGAACAGTTCGTCGACCGTACCTTTTTCCACCGCCCGCCCGGCATACATGACCATCATCCGGTCGGCGACACCCGCCACCACACCGAGATCATGGGTAATCAGCACCAGCGAGGTGCCGAAGTCGTTGGTCAGGTTCTTGAACAGGTCCAGCATCTGCGCCTGCACCGTCACGTCGAGCGCCGTTGTCGGCTCGTCGGCGATCAGGATCTTGGGCTGGCACAGCAGCGCCATGGCGATCATCACGCGCTGCCGCATGCCGCCGGACATTTCGTGCGGATAGGAGTTGGCACGCTTGACCGGCTCGGGAATGCCCACGCGCTCCAGCATCTCGATCGCCGTGCGCTCCGCCTGCCGGCGGTCGAAGCCCCGGTGCTTGACCAGTACCTCGGCGAGTTGCGCCTTCACCTTCAGGCTCGGGTTCAGCGAGGTCATCGGATCCTGGAAGATCATGGCGATATCCTTGCCGCGCACCCGGTCGAGCTGCGACTTCGGTAAGCCGACCAGGTTGAGGTCGCCCAGCATGGCCCTGCCGGTGGCGCGGCCGTTCTTGGCGAGCAGCCCCATGATGGACAGGAAGGCCTGGCTCTTGCCCGACCCGGATTCCCCCACCACCGCGAGCGTCTCGCCTGCCGTGAGCCGGAAGTTCATTTCCCGCACGGCATGCACTTCGCTGTCATGCAACTGGAAGGTGACCGAGAGATCCTCGATCGACAGAACGGTATCGGTCATCTTAGCGGTCCTTCGGGTCCAGTGCGTCGCGCAGGCCGTCGCCGATATAGGTGAGACAGAGCAGCAGCGTGATCAGCACAGCGGCAGGGCCGAGCAGCAGCCAGGGCAGCACTTCGGCTACGGGCGCGCCGGCAGAGATCAGCGTACCGAGCGATGTCTGGGGTTCTTGCACCCCGAGGCCGAGATACGAAAGGAAACTTTCCGCGATGATGATCTCGGGAATGGTGAGCGTCGCATAGATCACCACCGGCCCCGTCAGATTGGGAACGATATGCCGGGTGATGATGGTCCAGGGCTTTGCACCCCCGGCCCTTGCGGCCTCGACGAACTCCTTTTCCTTCAGGCTCAGCGTCTGCCCGCGCACGATGCGCGCCATGGTCAGCCACTCGATGGCGCCGATCCCCACGAACAGCAGCACCGGATTCCGGCCGAACATCACCATCAGGATGATGACGAAAAGGATATAGGGCAGCGCATACATGATATCGACAATGCGCATCATGATCGCATCGACGCGGCCGCCGAAGTAACCAGCCACGGCCCCGTAGATCACGCCGATGGTGACGGACACCACGGTGGCCACCATGGCCACGATCAGGCTCATCTGCGTGCCCTGCAGAACGCGGGCCAGCATATCGCGCCCGTTCTGGTCGGTTCCGAGGAAGTGACCGGTGTCGAAGTTCGGCGGCTTGCGGATGTTCGACCAGTCGACCTGCGAATAGCCCCAGGGCAAGAAGTACGGCCCGGCGAATGCCACCACGACGATCGCGATGACGATGAAGATCGACACCACCGCTGCCTTGTTCCGCACCAGGCGCCGCATGGCGTCTTGGGTAAGCGAGCGGCCCTTGGGCGCATCCAGGACTTCAAGCTGGCGCGCATAGTTGGTGAGAATGGTGTCCTTGCCTGTGATCCCGGCCATCAGCGGTACCTCACCTTCGGGTCGAGCCACGCATAGACCAGGTCGACGATCAGGTTCAGCGCGAGAATGATGAACATGTAGAGAATGGTCGTACCCAGCACGACGCCATAGTCCCGGTTTAGGGCGGCCGTGACGAAGTACTTGCCGATCCCGGGCAGGCCGAAGATCTGTTCGACGGCGAGCGATCCCGTCAGCAGGTAGCTGAGGCCCGGCCCGAGATAGGACACGACGGGGATCAGCGCCGGCTTGATGGCGTGGCGCGCCAGCACGAGACGCTCACCAATGCCCTTGGAGCGCGCGGTGCGGACATAATTCGTACCAAGCACCTCGATCATCGAGCCGCGCATCAGTCGCGATATTCGCGCCGCATGTGGCCAGGCGAGCACCGTCACCGGCAGCACAAGGTGCGCCCACGAGCCGTTGACCCATCCACCGGCGGGGAACCAGCCGAGATAGACGCCGAACCAGAGCTGCAGCAGCGCCGCATTGAGGAAGTTGGGCACCACCACGCCGATCATCACGATCAGCACCAGCGCATAGTCGGGCCACTTGTTCTGGTAGACCGCCGCCAGCATGCCAGCCACGATGCCGATTGCGGTGGCGATTACGAAGGCCGTCATCGCCATCGTCAGCGTGAAGGGGAAGCCAATGCGGATCAGGTCGGCGACGTCGAAGCCGTTGATGACCATCGAGGGGCCGAGATCGCCCTGCAGCAACCGTCCCACATAGAGGAAATACTGCACGATCAGCGGCTGATCGAGATTGTAGTGGGCGCGCAGATTGGCGAGCACGGTCGGCGGCAAGGCGCGTTCACCATCGAACGGGCCGCCCGGCGCCAGTCGCAGGATGAAAAAGCAGACGGTTACGGCGATCAGTGCAATCGGCACGGCCGACATTACCCGCCGCAGGGCGTAACCAAGCATGTTCGTAAGCCTTGTTGGTGCGGGCGCTACGTCCATGCGCCCGGATAAAAGAACCGTGGGGGCCGCAGCCCCCACGATCAGGTTTCAGCCGTCTTACTCGGACTTGCTGAGCCAGCGAGTCCGGAAGATGTTCTTTGCGTTTTCCTCGAAGCCGGAGATCTTCGGGGACACGACGTCCTTCGACACGTACCAGTAGATCGGGATGGCAGCGAACTCGTCCATGGCGATCTTCTCGGCCTGGGCCAGCAGTTCGGCGCGACGATCGAGGTCGAGCTCCGTGGCGGCCTCAGCGAGCAGCGCATCGAACTCTTCGTTCGAATAGCGGCCGTAGTTGTTGCCCCAGTTCATGGTGCCGCCCTGGCTGACGCCGGTCTTCAGCAGGTCCAGGGTGTTGGCGGGGTCGGAATAGTCGAGCAGCCAGCCGGCACGGCCGACCTGGAAGTCACCGGCGCGCAGCGCATCGTAATGCACCGCGGTTTCCGCGTTGAACAGCTCGACGTTCACGCCCAGCGGCTCCCACATCGAGGCGATCGCCACGGCGATGCGCTGGTGGTTGTCGTTGGTGTTGTAGCGCAGCTGCAGGGTGAGCGGATTGTCCGGGCCGTAGCCGGCTTCGGTCATCAGCTCGATGGCGCGGGCAACGCGTTCCTCGTAGGGCTGGTCAGCCCATTCGGGGTGGTAGGCGTTCTCGACATAGTTGTTGGTACCCGGCGGGACCCAGCCATAGGCCGGCAGTTCGCCGGTGCCCAGCACGTCCGGACCGATCACGTCACGCAGCACCGAGATGGACAGCGCCTCGCGGATGCGCGGGTCGTTCAGCGGCTCGGTTTCCTGGTTCATCACGTAGTAGTAGACGCCGAGGAACGGCACCACGTGAGCCTGGCCGGGCATGTTTTCCTGCAGCCACTGGTACTGGTCGGCCGGGAAGTCGGTCAGAATGTCGAACTCGCCCGCACGGTAGCGGTTGAGCGCAGCGGCCTGGTCTTCCAGAACGTGGTAGTAGACCTCGTCGATCTGCACGTTCTCGGCGTCGTAGTAGGTGTCGCTCTTTTCGGAGCGGACATAGGAGCCCGGCAGCCACTCGACCACGGTGTACGGGCCGTTGGAGACGATGTTGTCCACGTCGGTCCAGTCGTCGCCCAGCTCTTCCACCAGGTGCTTCGGCACCGGATAGGCGGTGTAGTGGGTCAGCGCATCGAGGAAGTACGGGGTGGGGGCGTTGAGGGTGATCTCGAGCGTCTTGTCGTCGATGGCCTTGACGCCCAGCTCGTTGAGATCGGTGATCTCGCCCGAGTTGATCTGCTCGGCGTTCTTGATCGGGAACTGCAGGTAGGCGTAGTCCGCCGCGGTGGCAGGATCGAACAGGCGCTGGAAGGCAAAAACGAAGTCATCGGCGGTCACCGGGGTGCCGTCGGACCACTGGATGCCGTCGCGCAGATGGAAGGTATAGACGGTACCGTCTTCGGAGATGTCCCAGCTCTCGGCCTGGCCAGGAATAGCCTGGGCGGCAGCGTCTTCGGTGAGCAGGCCCTCGAGGTAGTCGCCGATGACCCGGTTTTCCCAGTCACCCGACGCCTGGTGCGGATCGAGCGTACCCGGGTCACCACCATTGTGCAGCTGAAGCGTCACGGCCGAGGCCGCGGTGCTCATCATCAGCGCCATGGCGCCGGCGGTCGCGACCGCGGTCAGGGTTTGAGTGAGTTTCATTCTCGTCCCATCTCCTTGTGGAAACCTGAGGAATGTTTCCCGATTGTCGGCTCGGGGTTGTCTTGAGGCCAAATGGTTGACCCAATGGTCAAGATTGCTGGACGGTATTACGCATTTCCGACCACTGACAAGCAAAACATGTAGGCATGTTGCGTGTCTGCTGAATTTGTTAACACCTCCGAAGGGGTGACACGCCGCTGGGTACACCATTTCTTCCGATCTCACGATCCCGGAATTGTGTACTATCCCACTGCTTGCTGAGCGAAATAAATCACCACGGCGACCAGCACCAAAATGGCAAAAGGCACCCAGCCGGGCAACGGGCCTCGCGGCTTTTTGTCCTTGGGGTCCGGCGCCTTTTCTATGCGCCGGAACTGTATGACATTGTCGCTCACGCTTGCGCACTCTCGACGATCGCGGCCACGCCCATGCCGCCGGCGGTGCACACACTGATGAGCGCTCGCTTGCCCGGGTTGTCGGCAAGCAGCTTGGCCGTGAGCCCCAGGATGCGTGCGCCCGTCGCTGCAAACGGATGGCCATAGGCCAGGCTCGATCCGTGGACGTTGATCCTTGCCGGGTCGATGGCGCCCATCGGCGTCTCCCGTCCCAGCACCGTGCGGTTGTACTCGGGGTCGTTCCAGGCTTTCAGCGTCGACAGCACCTGAGCGGCAAAGGCTTCGTGCAACTCGAAGAAGTCGATATCCTCGAAGCTCAGGCCCAGCCGTTGCAGCATCTCCGACACCGCGATCGTCGGCGCCATGAGCAGCCCGTCGCCATGGGCGAAGTCATTGCCGGCCACCCGGCCCATGATGAGATAGGCTAGTACAGGTAGCCCACGCTCGCGCGCCCAGTCCTCGCTGGCGAGCAGCACTGCCGCCGCGCCGTCGGTCAGCGGCGTCGAGTTGCCGGCCGTGAGGGTGCCGCGGCCACTATCCCGGTCGAAGGCTGGTTTCAGCGACGCCATCTTGTCGAGGCTGGCATCGGCACGGATGTTGTTGTCCCGCACCAGACCCGCATGCGGCACCACCAGATCGTCCTGGAAGCCCTCGTCATACGACCTGGCGGCGTTGCGGTGGCTGCGCACCGCGAGTTCGTCCTGCGCCTGGCGGGAGATGCCCCACTCCTTTGCCATCAACTCTGCATGCTGGCCCATGCTGAGGCCGGTACGCGGCTCATTCACCGATGGCGCAACCGGCGACAACTCACCGAAGCTGAACCCCTTGAAGGCCCGCAGCTTGTCGCGGGGAGTCTTGGCCTTGTTCATGTCCAGCAGACGGTGCTGGAATTTGTTGCCGAACACGATCGGACTGTCGGAGATGGAGTCGGCACCCACCGCAATGGCGCTGTCGATCTCACCCATGGCGATTTTGGCCCCGAGATTCAACGCCGCCTGGAGACTCGAGCCACAAGCGATCTGCATGGTGGTGCCGGGTGTACGTGGCGACAGCCCGGCGTCAAGCAGCGCCTCCCGGGCGATGTTGAAGTCGCGCGAATGGTTGATCACCGCGCCGCCCATCACCTCGTCGATCTTCTCGCCCTTGAGGCCGAACTTGTCGGCGAGGCCGCTGATGGCAGCGGCCATCAGCGAGAGGTTCGTTTCATCCGAGTAGGCGGTATTGGCTCGTGCGAACGGGAGGCGAGCCGAACCAACGATTGCGATCTTGCGAAGTTCAGCCATGGTTAAGCCCTTCCATCCTTGCGTGCCTTGAGCGGTCCTCCGAGGAATGGCGCGAACCCCGTTCCGAGGATCACGCCGATGTCGGCGAGGTCGGCATTGGCGACGACGCCCTCCGCCACCACCACCTCCGTGGTATCGACCAGCGGCTTCACCAGTTCGCGGCCGAGCCCCGCGAGGTCGGTATGCGCCGGCGCCTCACCCTTCTGCGCCTTGCCGTCCACCCACTTGTAGAAGCCCTCGCCGGTCTTTCGTCCGAGTTTGCCTGCAGCAATCAGCTGCGCGAACTTGCTGCCGTCGGGCACCGGGTGACCGAGTTCGGTCGCAACCGATTTGCCCACGTCGAGACCCACTGTGTCCATCAGCTCGATGGGTCCCATGGGCATGCGGACGGCGACGGCCGCGGCGTCCAGCAGCTCCTTGCTTTCGCCCCTCTCGACACGTTCCACCGCACCGAGCATGTAGGGCATGAGCACCCGGTTCACGAGGAAGCCCGGTGCCGACTTGACGACTACCGGTGACTTGCCGATCGCCAGGGCAAATGCCGCACCGCGCGCAATCTCATCGTCCGAGTTGAAGCGCGAACGGATCACCTCGACCAGAGGCAGCTGCGCCACCGGGTTGAAGAAGTGGAGCCCGATCAGCCGCGACGGTTCCTTCAGTGCCTCGGCAATACGTTCCAGTTCGATCGAGGAGGTGTTGGTGGCCATGATGGCCCCCTGCTTCAGCTTGCCTTCGAGTTCAGAGAAGATCGCCTGCTTGACGTCGAGCTTCTCGACGACTGCCTCGATCACCACATCCGCCCGCGCGGCACCGCGACCGGCCGGATCTGCCTCGAGCCGCATGACTGCCGCGTCGACCTGGTGCTTCTTCCGAAGGCGCTTCTTGAACAGCTTCTTGGCTCGGTCGAGCGCCGGCTGGATGCGCGCCATGTCGAGGTCCTGCAGCGTTACGCTCATGCCCCGCAGCGCGCACCAGGCAGCGATGTCGCCGCCCATGACGCCCGCGCCGATCACATGCACACGCGCGAACCTGGCGCCTTTTGCGCCCTGCTTCTTCAGCCCCTCCGACAGGAAGAACACCCGCCTGAGGTTCGTCGCAGTGGGTGAGCCCATCAGCGGCACGAAGGCCTCGATCTCGCCCCGGATCATCGCACGCCAGTCGTCGCCGTGGGATTCGAACAGGTCTATGAGGGCATAGGGTGCAGGATAGTGCTCGCGCCGGACCTTCTTGGCGGTCTGCTCGCGCATCTTGCCGGCCAGGTAGCTCTTCATCGGCCCCATCGCCAGGACGCGCTTTGCAAACGGAGCCTCGTTCGAGCGCTTGTGCGTGAGCACCGCCTTGCGGGCCTCCCACCGCAGCATGTCCCGGTGCCGCACAAGCTTGTCGACCAGGTTCATGCTGCGCGCCTGCCGTGCACGAAGCATCTTGCCGGTCAGCATGATCTGCATCGCATCGACCGGCCCGGCCTGCCGGATGGACCGGCCCGTGCCCCCGAAGCCCGGAAAGATGCCGAGGTTGACCTCAGGGAAGCCGATCCGGGTCTTGTCGTCGTTGACGGCCACCCGGTAGTGGCAGGCGAGCGCCAGCTCCAGCCCGCCGCCGAGACAGAACCCGTGGATACCCGCGGCGACGGGGATCTTGAGGTTCTCGATGCGCTCGAACAGCGCATGGGTGCGCTTGAGCGCTTCCGGCAGCACGGAGAAGTCGCTCATGGCATCGAATTCGGAGACGTCCGCACCGGCAATGAAGCCGCTGTCCTTGCCGCTGAGCAGCACGACCCCGACCAGTTCACCGCTCTGACCCAGTTCCTCGAACCGGCCGACCAGGGACTCGAGCTCCATGATCGCTTCACGGCTGAGCGTGTTCACCGGTCCGGGCGAATTGATGGTCAGCCAGCCGATGTTCTCCACATCGCGGCTGAAACTCCAGTGCTTGGTCTCCGGCATCTGCGGCTGGATCATGGTGTCTCCCTCGAGTTCTTCTTCTTGGTCGCTTGCCCTGTTCGATGCGCCTCTGGGCGGAGGCGCACCGACCGCCGGGGATGGTGACCGTTACTCCGCGGCCTGGCGCTCGTTCGACCGGCCGAGGAGTTCGTCGGTGGTGAAATCGTCGACCCGCACTGCGCGTTCCGTCGCTTCGTCCGCCGCCCGCATGATGCCGGCCTCGTTGTCGTTCAACACGCCCGCGGCGACGGCATCGGCGATGGCGTCCCGGTCGAGGCGGCGCTCGATCACGCCACGGCGGGATGCCTTGATGAACCGGGTCTCGATCTCCTCTGCCTCAGTCACCTTGACGAAGGCATCCTCGAGCACGCCGGTGACGTCCTCGGGGTCGTTGGTGACGTAGACACCGGTGGTCATGCGGTCACGGAAGGCGCCGGGCTTCAACACGGCTTTTACCAACTGGTAGTTCGCATCGTCCGTGGCCGGGCGCGCGTGGCGGCCGAGCGGGAAGCAAAGCACCTTCATGGCGACACCGAAGAACCGGTTCGGGAAGTTGTCGAACACCTCCCCGAAGGTCTGCTCCATATGCGCAACCCGATCCTGGAGAATGGAATCCACCAGGTCCTTGTCCTCGGGCAGGCGCCCTTCGTCCTCGTAACGGCGCAGCGTGGCCGACATCAGGTAGAGGTCGCCCAGGATGTCCGCCATGCGTCCGGAGATCTTCTGTTTGGCCTTGAGCGAGCCACCCAGAACCACGGTGGTCCAGTCGGCCGTCAGCGCGAAGGCCTGCGAATAGCGGTGCAGCTTGCGGTACCAGTGCGCCGTCGGGCCGGTGTTCGGGCTCGACGCGAAGGCGCCGTTGGTCAGCCCGTGCACGAAGCTCGCGACGATGTTGCGCAACATGAACCGGGTGTGGCCGCCGAACGCCTCATCGAACTTCGCGAGCCCTTCGCGCCGGTTCTTGTTCTGCGCCGCCTGCACTTCCCGGAGGAGGTACGGATGCGCCCTCAGCACGCCCTGTGCGAAGGTCATCAGCGTACGGGTGAGGATGTTGGCGCCCTCCACCGTGATCGCAACCGGCAGGGCCTGGTAGGCGCCGAACAGGTAGTTGGCGGGCCCGTCCTGGATGGCGCGGCCGCCCTGGATGTCGAAGGCGTCGTCCATGCTGTCCCGCATGGCTTCGGTGGTGGTGTACTTGAGGAGGCCCGCGATCACAGCCGGGCGCTGCCCCTCGTCGACCATCGACGCCGTCAGTCGCCGTGCCGCCTCAAAGGTGTAGGCGCGCTTGACCATCTCGCCCAGCGGCTCGGCCACGCCCTCCATCAGCCCGACAGGAATACCGAACTGGCGGCGAACCCGTGCATAGGCGGAGGTCATGCGTAGCGTCTGCTTGATCGAGATCGAACCGATCGCCGGCAGGGAAATGGCGCGTCCGGTGGACAGGCACTCCATAAGCATCCGCCAGCCCTGGCCCGCATAGGCGGTGCCGCCGATCAGGAAGTCGATGGGAATGAAGACATCCTTGCCGCGCACCGGACCGTTCATGAACGCCTGGCGCGCCGGATAGTGACGGCGACCGATGTCGAGGCCCGGATGCGTGTGCGGGATCAGCGCCAGAGTGATGCCGACATCCTCACCGCGGCCCAGCAGGTTGTCGGGGTCCTTGAGGATGAAGGCCAGGCCCACCAGGGTCGCGATCGGAGCCAGGGTGATATAGCGCTTGTCGAAGCTGAGGCGTACGCCCAGTGTTTCCTTGCCTTCCCAGGTTCCCTTGGTCAGCACGCCGATGTCGCGCATGCCGCCGGCATCGGAGCCCGAATGGACCCCGGTCAAGGCAAAGCACGGCACTTCCTTGCCGGTCGCCAGGCGATGAAGGTACTTCTCCTTCTGCTCGGGCGTACCGTATTTCTCGAGCAATTCACCCGGCCCGAGCGAATTGGGCACCATGACGGTGATACCGGTCGCCACGGACCGGCTGGCGATCTTCGACACGATCATCGACTGTGCCTGGGCGGAGAAGCCCAGCCCGCCATGCTCCTTGGCGATGAGCATGCCGAGGAACCCCTTGTCCTTGAGAAACTGCCACAGCTCCGGCGACAGGTCGGCGCGATTGGCGCGAATATCCCAGTCGTCGATCATCCGGCAGGCTTCTTCGGTGGGCCCATCGAGGAAGGCCTGCTCCTCGGGCGTTAGCGTCAGCGGCCGGATGGCATCGAGCTTGGTCCAGTCCGGACGGCCCGAAAACAGTTCGGCGTCCCAGCCCACGGTGCCTGCGTCCAGCGCCTCCTGCTCCGTCTTACTCACCCGCGGCAGGATGGATTTGACCGCGCCATAGATCGGCGGGAGGAACACGGCCCGGCGGATGGCCGTAACGCTGAGCAGCAGCATCACGATGCCCGGCAAGACAGCCAACACCAGCCCGAACCCGCCGTCGAACGACAATCCGTCGCCCACATCGAACCGGCTCAGGAGCCCAATCACGAGAGCAGCGACGCCCCACTGCCAAAGCGGGCTCTCGCGCATGGCAAGGACGCCGAAAGCGATGAGACTGATGACGATAAGCGCGAGAGTCACGAACCTGTCCTCCTGGTTCCCGCGGCACCTGTGCCGCATGATCCCTGACCACCCGTTATTGGGTTCGGCCGCTGAAGATCGGGCATCCGCGCCGGGATCATAGCGCGTCCATCCTAGACGGTTGACCCAAATTTAGCGTGCTTTACGTAAACGTCAACCAAGGACAGCAAACGTCTATGCTTCTGGCGCATTCCAGCCGGAGTGCCACGTGCCGCTCGGGCACCCGTTTGACGCTAACGTCAAGCCGTGGGATAGTTCTCGAAACCGCCGGCGCGACAAGCGCCCAGCCGTGAACGGCTCGAGGAGGATAACCTTGGATACCACGATCGACGCCCCCGCCCCGCTGCGCCCCTGGATCGCCAGCTATCCGGAGGGCATTGTCTGGGACACCGAGCTCGACATACGCCCCGTGCACGAACAGGTGCTTGCTGCCTGCGCCAAGAACCCATCCGCTGTTGCTCTCGACTTCCTCGGGGGCACCACGACCTTCGGCGAGCTTGCGCAGAAGATCGTTGCCCTGGCCGGAGCGCTGCAGTCTCAATTCGGAGTGACCAAGGGCACGCGCGTCGCGCTGATGCTGCCAAACACGCCGTTCTATCCCATTGCCTACTACGCCGTGCTTCGCGCTGGCGGCACGGTCGTGAACTGCAATCCGCTCTATACCGTGCACGAATTGTCCCACATCACCGCCAACGCAGGTGCCGACCTGATGATCACGCTGGACCTCCAGCAGATCTTCGAGAAAGCCGAGAAGCTGGTCCAGGCCGGTCACGTCAAGTCGCTGGTCGCCTGCCATTTCCCCGACGCCCTGCCGCTGGTGAAGAAGGTCCTGTTCTCCGTCGCTAAGCGCAAGGATCTGGCTCGTCTCGCCGCCTCCCCGGTCCGGGACCGGATCACCAGACTTTCCGATCTCCTCGCCCGCCGCGACACGCCGACCGCCGTGTTGATCGATCCGGCCACCGACATCGCCGTCCAGCAATATACCGGCGGCACCACCGGCATCCCCAAGGGCGCCCTGCTCACGCACGCCAACATCGCCGCCAACATGAGTCAGATCGACAAATGGGGCTGCGGGCTGTTCTACCCGCCCAGCAAGGTCGTGGCGGTACTGCCCTTCTTCCACATCTTCGCGATGACCGTGTGCATGAATGTGCCCCTGTGCAACGGCGCGCAGGTTGTCATGCTGCCCCGGTTCGAGCTCAAGGCCCTGCTCGACCTCTTCACCCGCACCCGGCCCAATGTCATGCCGGCGGTACCCACGCTGCTCAACGCCATCGCCCGGGCGGACAACGTCACCGCCGACCAGATTTCGAGCCTCGAAGTCGCCATCTCCGGCGGGGCTGCCTTGCCTGACGAGGTGCGCCAGGCCTTTGCCAGGAAGTCGAGCGCCATCCTTGCCGAAGGCTACGGGCTGACCGAAGCGTCTCCGGTGGTTTGCTGCGCCGCACTGCGCGTGCCTTCCAAGCCCATGTCCATCGGCCTGCCCCTGCCGTCCACTGATATCCGCTTCGTCGACATCGACACCGGAAAGCCTGTGGGGATCGGTGAGGACGGCGAGCTTCAGGTGAAGGGCGCCCAGGTCATGCCGGGCTACTACAACGACGCCGAAGCAACCAGGAACGCCTTCCAGGACGGCTGGCTGCGCACCGGCGATGTCGGCCACATGGACGAGGATGGCTATGTCTTTCTGGTCGACCGCATCAAGGACCTGATCATCAGTTCGGGCTTCAACGTCTATCCACGCACGATCGAGGAGGCGCTGATGGCACATGACGCGGTGGAGGAAACCAACGTCATCGGCGTGCCCGACGAGTACCGCGGCGAAGCTCCGGTGGCCTTCGTCAAGCTGCAGGACGGCGCCACCATCACCGAGGAGGAACTGAAGAAGTTCATCTCGGAGCGCCTCAACAAGATCGAGATGCCCAGGGAGATCGTGTTCAAGGACGCATTGCCCAAGACTCTGATCGGCAAGCTCAGCAAGAAGGAGCTGCGGGAGGAATACGCAGCCACGAGAGGCAAGCCGTGACGCACGCCGAAACGGAAGGGCGGGAGCTCTATTCGATCGCGGATCTCGCGCGGGAGTTCGGCATCTCGACCCGGGCGATCCGCTTCTATGAGGCCAAGGGATTGCTCTCGCCCGAGCGACTGGGCTCGACACGCGTGTTCCGCCGCCGGGACCGCGCCCGCCTGATCCTGATCCTCAGGGGCAAGCGCCTGGGCTTCTCGCTGCGCGATATTTCCGACTATCTCGGCCTCTACGACGCCGATCGGACCCAGCAGGTGCATCTGCTGGCGGAGAAGGTCAACGACCGGCTCCAGGCGCTCGAGCGCCAGCGCACCGACCTGGAGACTACCATCTCCGAACTCCAGGAGATCCGGAAGCTCGCTGTCGAGCGACTTGAGGAGGCGGGCTAGAGCCCGGGGCCGCGGTTGCCGTTAGGCTCACGTCGCGCCCACGAACACCGCCATGTCCTCGAGCGTCGCCGCCTCGCTCGCCGGCTTGTCCCAGCGTATCCGGTTGATCCGGGGAAACCTGAGCGCCACCCCCGACTTGTGCCGCCCTGACTGCTGCGCGGAGTCGAAGGCGACCTCGAACACCAGTTCCTTCTTCACCTCCCGGACCGGCCCGAAGGCTGCGACCGTGTTGGCGCGGATCCACCGGTCGAGCTGTTTCAGTTCCTCGTCGGTGAAACCGAAATAGGCTTTGCCGATTGGGACGATCTCGTTCCCCTTCCACACCCCGAATGTGTAATCCGAATAGTACGAGCTGCGCTTGCCATGTCCGCGCTGTGCATACATCAGGATGGCGTCCACCACGTTCGGGTCGCGCTTCCACTTGAACCAGTAGCCCTTGGGTCGGCCCGGCACATAGGGTGACGATCTCAGCTTGATCATCACCCCCTCGTGGCCGTGCTCGTCGGCCCCCTGCCGGCGTAACGCCGCGAGCGCTTCCCAGCCCTCGAATGGCAACACCTCGGAGAGGTCCAGCCGCGTCTGCGGCGTCCGCTCGAACCACGCTTCCAGCCGCTGGCGGCGCTCCTCCCAGCCGAGCGCACGAATATCCTCGTCGCCGTCGAACAGCATGTCGTAGACCCGCACAAATGCCGGCAGTTCCTTGAGCTGCTTCTGCGTCGCGACCTTCCGGTTCAGGCGCTGTTGCAGGTCGTTGAAGCTCCTTGCATCGAAATCATGCCCTACCAGCAGCTCTCCATCGAGCACCCCCTGCCCCATGGCATTCTCGATGACATCGGGGAACGCCGCGGCGATGTCGTCGCCGGTGCGCGAGAACAGCGATGCCGTACCCTTGCCCAGCACCAGCTGCACACGGATGCCGTCCCACTTCCACTCTGCCGAGAAATCACTGGGATCGAGCTTGCCGAAATCTGCCTCCTCGATCGGGTTCGACAGCATCAGCGGGTGAAAGCGCGCTGCATGGTCGATGTCGGGCCGCTCCGCCCTGCCCTCCAGCCAGGCGAACAGTTCCGTGTAGGGCGGCATCACCCCGTGCCAGACCTCCTCGATCGCCTGCAGCTCAATCCCGCTCATCTCCGCAAGGGCCGTCTTTGCCAGCCGGGCGGAAACCCCGATGCGCAAGGCGCCCGTCGCAAGCTTCACCAGCGCCCAGCGCTCGTGTATCTCCGCCCGCGTCAGCAGTGCCCCGATCAGGTTCGGCAGTTCCGACTTGCTGGTTGTGTTGAACAACTCGATCAGTTCGGTGAGCGACGGCAGGTCGCCACCCGCCTCGCGGTGCGGCCAGATCAACGCGATGGTCTCGCCGAGATCGCCGACATAGTCGTAGCTCATGCCGAACAGCACCGGATCGACCTCGCGCAGCACGGTGTCGCGCAACAGCGCCGGCTTGACGTTGCGAAAGCTCAGCGCCCCGGTCAGCACTGCGAGCGCAAAGCCGCGGTCAGGGTCCGGCGTTTCGCGAAAATAGGCCGTCATCGCTGCCAGCTTGCGCGTGCGTGACGGTGTCAGCGCCAGCAATTCCAGCAGTTGCGCGAACCGCTTCATTCCTCCGTCACCTCGTCGCCATCGTCCTCGAAGCCGATGATGTTGAGGGCGTCCGCGTCGAGCCCCTGCTGCCGGCACCAGTAGACCAGCGCATCCTCGCGCCCGTGCGTCACCCAAACCGTGTTGGCTCCGGTCTCGCGGATCGTCTGGTTGAGTTCACCCCAGTCACAATGGTCGGAAATCACCAGCGGCAGCTCGACAAGAGCCTGTCGCGCCCGCTGCTTGACGCTCATCCAGCCCGAGGCCTGGCAAGTCACCGGATCGGGGAAGCGCCGGCTCCAGCGGTCCCGGATGGCCGAAGGCGGCGCGATCACGATCTGGCCGGCCATCGCCGCCTTGGGCATTCCGGTCGCCGGCACCAGCTGCCCCAGCGGCACACCGAGCTCCTCGTACAGCGCACAGAGCCGGATCATTGCGCCATGGAGGTAGATCGGCTGGTCCCAGCCCGCATCGCGCACCAGCCCCATGACCCGCTGCGCCTTGCCGAGCGAATAGCAGCCGACCAGATGCGCCCGCTCCGGCTGCTTGCCGACCGATTGCAGCAACCGCCCGATCTCCACCTGCGGAAGCGGATGCTGGAACACCGGCAGGCCGAAGGTTGCCTCCGTGATCAACAGGTCGCACTCGACAAGTTCATAGGGCTGCGCCGTCCGGTCGGCGAGGCGTTTGTAGTCGCCCGTGACCACGACCCTCTCTCCACCCTGCTCGATCAGCACCTGCGCCGAACCGAGGATGTGACCCGCAGGAAAGAACGTGATCGTCACGCCCCCTTCAAGATGCACGGGCACGCCGAAATCCAGCGGCTCGAACCGTCCGGCACAGTCCTCTCCGTAGCGAACCTTCATGATCTCGATGGTGTCGGGCGTCGCCAGCACCGCGCCGTGACCGCTGCGCGCATGATCGGCATGACCGTGGGTGACGATCGCCCGGTCCCTTGGGACGGCAGGATCGACATAGGCGTCGATGGCCCGGATATGGAGATTGCGATCGATGATCGGCTGACGCATGGCTCCTCAACGTTCCGCGGCATCGGCGGTTCAACGCTCTCGCCAGACGCAGTATGACCGGCAGGGCAAGAGACATGAAGGGACCAGCATGCGCCGCTCCGACCATCCCGCCGGCACCGTCCACCGCCT
>JAEZHZ010000089.1 GCA_023436745.1 Pseudomonadota bacterium
CACGGCAGACGTGCCGCAGTCGCCGGCTGCCGAGGCAACAGATGAGGGGGCGGAGCCAGCGGAGCAGTCCGCAGCCGCTCCCGCCGATGCCCCGCCCGCTCCTGCCGGCTCCACCGGGACGGCGTCCGATCCCGCAACACCGGCCGAACCTGTAGCGGAGGCCGTTGCCGATGCGGCCCAGCCCGAGGCTGACGTGCCGACGCTGGTCGCCGTCTCCGTGGGAGATCCGGATGCTGAGCGGTTTGCGGCAGGCAAGGCGATCATCCGCCGGGGCGACAATCTCTGGACGATTGCCCGGCGCGTCTATGGCGAGGGCATCCGCTACACCACCATCTACGAGGCCAACACCGGCCAGATCCGCGACCCGGATCGCATCTATCCTGGTCAGGTCTTCGACCTGCCGAATGGTGAAAACTGACATGATAATGGCCCGCCTCACCGGCGGGCCATTGATTCCGTGGGTGATCCACCCCATGTTCCATCGCAATTCGGCGATTTACCTGGGCTAGCCATGCACGACGACGACATTGCCACCATCATGCGGGCGCTCGGCCACCCGGTACGGCTCAGTATCCTGCGCATTCTCGCCGCCCAGCAGGGCCGCGAGTGCTGCTGCGCCGATGTCACCGAGTCCCTGCCGCTGGCCCAGTCCACCGTGTCGCAGCACATCAAGGTGCTGCTCGACGCCGGCCTGATCGAGCGCAAGCCGCGCGGCACCCGCAACTGCTACATCGTCCAGCACGCCCGCCTTGCTGAGCTCGGCACCGCCTTCACGGGCATGATCTCGGGCCTCGCGCCCGTCGTCCGGGAGGCGGAGCCAGCCTGATGACTGCACAAGCGCCGGAGAAGAAGCCGTCCGTCAGCGCGGACGAAGGATCACTGCTTGCCACGGTTCGCAATCTGTGGGGCTACATGTGGCCGGCCGACAGGCCGGACCTGCGGCGCCGCGTGTTGCTGGCGCTTGGCGCGCTGCTGCTGAGCAAGGTTGCCACCACCCTCGTGCCCTTTGCCTACAAGGGCGTCATCGACAGCCTTGATGGCACCAGCCCCGATAACACCCTGATCCTCGGTCTCGCGGTGCCGGTCGCGCTCGTGATCGCCTATTCGCTGGGCAACGTCATCGACGCCGGTTTCCAGCAGTTGCGGGACGTCCTGTTCGCGAGCGTTGGCCAGCATGCGGTCCGCAAGCTCGCGCTCGAGACCTTCCACCACATGCACCAGCTGTCGCTGCGGTTTCATCTGCAGCGGCGCACCGGCGGGCTGAGCCGCGTCATCGAGCGCGGCACCAAGGGCATCGAGACGGTAGTCCGTTTCGCCGTGCTCAACATCGCGCCCACCATCGTCGAGTTCGTGGTCGTTTCCGTCATCTTCGTGTGGATGTTCGGCATCAGCTATCTCGGCGTGCTGCTGGTGATGATCTGGGCCTACCTGTACTTCACCATCAAGGCCTCGAACTGGCGCATCTCCATCCGCCGGGCCATGAACGAGTCCGACACCGACGCGAACGGCAAGGCCGTGGACTCGCTGCTGAACTACGAGACGGTGAAGTACTTCGGCAACGAGAGCATGGAGGCCGAGCGCTTCGACAGGTCCATGGCCGGCTACGAACGCTCCGCCATCCGCATCTGGTCCTCGCTCGGCGTGCTGAACTTTGGCCAGGCCGTCATCTTCTACGGCGGCTTCCTGATCATCAGCATCATGGCCGTCGTGGGCGTGATGAACCGCACCATCACCCTCGGTGATTTCGTGCTGCTCAACACCTTCCTGATGCAGATCTACCGCCCGCTGAACATGATCGGCTTCGTCTACCGCGAGCTCCGTCAGGGGCTCACCGACATTGAGGAGATGTTCAAGCTTCTCGACCAGGATCCGGAGATCACCGACAAGCCCGGCGCGAAGCCGCTTGCCATCACCGGCCCGGTAATCCGCTTCGAGAATGTCAGCTTTCACTACGACCCCGACCGGGCGATCCTGAAGGACGTCTCGTTCGAGGTTCCGGCCGGCAAGACCGTGGCCATCGTCGGCCCCACCGGCGCGGGCAAGTCCACCATCTCGCGCCTGCTCTACCGCTTCTACGACGTCAGCGGCGGCCGCATCACCATCGACGGGCAGGACCTGCGCGACGTGACCCAGGCGTCGCTCCGCGCCGCCATCGGCATGGTCCCGCAGGATACCGTGCTGTTCAACGATACCATCGGCTACAACATCCAGTACGGCCGCCCCGGCGCGAGCATGGAGGAGGTCCGCGAGGCGGCCCGCATGGCCCAGGTTGCCGGGTTCATCGAAAGCCTGCCCAAGGGCTACGACACCCCCGTCGGTGAACGCGGCCTGAAGCTGTCGGGCGGCGAGAAGCAGCGCGTGGCCATCGCCCGCACCATTCTCAAGGCCCCCTCGATCCTGATCCTCGACGAAGCCACCTCCGCCCTCGACACCAAGACCGAGCGCGACATCCAGTCCGCCCTTGACGAGGTGTCCCGCAACCGCACCACCGTCGTCATCGCCCACCGCCTGTCCACCGTGGTCAATGCCGACGAGATCCTCGTCCTGCGCGAGGGCCGGGTTGCCGAGCGCGGCAGCCATGCGGCGCTGTTGTCTCAGGACGGCATCTACGCCCAGATGTGGAGCCGCCAGCGCGAGGCCACCGAGGCCGAGGAAACGCTGCTGCGCGACGATCCGGAAGGGTTCGTGAGGAAGCGCCAGGACGCCGCCGAGTAGCAGGGCAGGGCCTCCGCCCTGCCACGCTCGCACACGATGGGGGGATTTGCATGCCGAATGCCGTGGAAGCCTCCTGCCATTGCGGCGCGGTGAAGCTGCAGCTTGCCGCCGCGCCCGACACGGTGGTCGACTGCAACTGCTCTCTCTGCCGGCGCTACGGGGTGCTCTGGGCCTACTACGACGCGGCCGACGTCACTCTCCTCACCGAGCCGCTGCTGACCGACACCTATGCCTGGAACGGCCGCCACGTCGATTTCCACCGCTGCCGGACCTGCGGCTGCGTCGTGCAGTGGACCCCGCGCGACGCCCGCACCCGCCGCGGCATCAATGCCCGCCTGCTCGAGCCCGAAATCCTCGCCGCCGCCCGCCTGCGCCACCGGGACGGTGCCAACACCGGCAAGTACCTGGACTGATGGCGCGGGTGTCGTCCGTCGAACTCCGACCTGCAGGACCGGAGCTGAAGCCGGTCATTTCCAATCTGATCCAGCTCTATCTCTACGACATGACCGAGTGCATGCCGTTCCCGGTTGGCCATGACGGTAGGTTCGAATACGGGTTCTTGGAGCGCTTTTGGCGCTACCCCTACGTGACAATGGTTGATGGCGAACTGGCAGGTTTCTGCCTCGTGGTCGACGAATGCCCCATCACCGGGCTGCGCCCCTGCTGGTTCATGGCGGAGTTCTTCGTCCTGAAGGCCTATCGCCAGAGCGGCGTCGGCCGCCGGGTCGTGGACCTCGCCCTCGGCAAGCATCCCGGCAGCTGGCATGTCGCGGTGCCGATGGCGAACCGGGCCGGCCGCTCGTTCTGGGGCCGTGTCCTGTCCACCCGCCGGCCCTTGCTCTCCGACAGGGAGCACGAAGGCGACTTCTGGCGCCTGCACGCCTTCGAGGCATCCTGAAAACCACAAGGCCCGCATCGCTGCGGGCCTTGCTCGTTCAGTGACCATGGAG
>JAEZHZ010000095.1 GCA_023436745.1 Pseudomonadota bacterium
GGGTTGAGCACCACCCCGGCACGCTTGCCCAGCGCCTTGATCGTCTGAAGCGTGCGGTGGAGATGCGGCCCGCTTTCGGGATGGACCGACAGGCAGTCTGCGCCCGCCTCGGCAAAGGCCTCCAGCATCGGATCGACCGGCGCGATCATCAGGTGCACGTCGAACGGCTTCCGGGTGACCTTGCGGACCGAAGCCATCACGGCCGGGCCGAAGCTGATGTTGGGCACGAAATGGCCATCCATGATGTCGACATGGATGTAGTTGGCGCCGGCGGCGTCGATCGCCGCGACTTCCTCCGCCAGCCGGCCGAAATCGGCTGAAAGGATCGAGGGCGCAATGCGGATGGGACGGGTGGTCATCTCGGCCTCGCAGGGGGCGGTGGGCGGCATGCCTGCCTTAACGGGGGAGGGCGTCCGTGACAAGCGCGGGGCGGGCGCGTCGCCTCCGGTTCGTCCGATCCGACGCAGAACTATTTTTGCGTCGCTCCCGGTGCCCCGCGCACGGCAGCAACCGTCGGACGGGGCAAGCCCGCAGTGATGTACCGGCAGCTGCCCCGGGGACAGAACGATCTACCAGATTGCCCGCAAAGGCCCGGATTTGCTGGCTTTTCGGCTTGTCGCCGACGGCCTGTCCGCCGTAGCTTTTCGCATCAGCCGGAGCCCGGACGCGCCTTGACCACGACCCGCCTCACGCATCTGCAGACCCTCGAAGCCGAGAGCATCGAAATCTTCCGCGAAGTCGCCGCCAGCTTCGAGCGCCCGGTGATGATGTATTCCATCGGCAAGGACTCGAGCGTGCTGCTGCACCTGGCGCGCAAGGCCTTCTACCCGAGCCGGATTCCGTTCCCGCTGCTCCATATCGACACCACCTGGAAGTTCCGCGAGATGATCGCCTTCCGCGACCGGATGGCGGCGAAGCATGGGCTCGATCTCGTCACCCACACCAATCCCGATGGTGTGCGGGACAACATCAACCCGTTCGACCACGGCTCGTCGCGCTACACCGACATCATGAAGACCGCAGCGCTGCGGCAGGCACTGAGCGCCGGTCGCTACGACGCCGCCATCGGCGGTGCGCGCCGCGACGAGGAAAAGTCCCGCGCCAAGGAGCGCGTGTTCTCGCACCGCAACGCCAGCCATGCCTGGGACCCGAAGAACCAGCGCCCCGAGCTCTGGCGCCTGTTCAACACCCGGCTCAACCCCGGCGAGAGCGTGCGGGTGTTCCCCATCAGCAACTGGACCGAACTCGACGTGTGGACCTACATCTATGCCGAGAACATACCCATCGTGCCGCTCTACTTCGCCCAGCGGCGGCCGGTGGTCGAACGCTCCGGCACGCTGATCATGGTCGATGACGACCGCTTTCGGCTCGAGCCGGGGGAGACGCCGCGCGAGGAACTGGTGCGGTTCCGCACGCTCGGCTGCTACCCGCTGACCGGAGCCATCCGCTCCTCGGCCTCCACGCTTGCCGACATCATCATGGAAATGCAGGCCAGCCGCACCTCGGAACGGGAGGGGAGGCTGATCGACAGCGACCAGTCCGGCTCGATGGAGAAGAAGAAGCAGGAGGGCTATTTCTGATGAGCCTCTCCCTCGCCGTTCCCGATACCGCACTCGATCTCTGGCTCGAGGAACAGACCGGCAAGTCGCTGCTGCGCTTTCTCACCTGCGGCAGCGTCGATGACGGCAAATCGACCCTGATTGGCCGGCTGCTCTATGACAGCCAGCTGGTGCTCGACGACCAGCTCGCCACGCTGCGCCAGGACTCCCGCAACCGCACCACGGGCGATGAAGGCATCGACTTCTCGCTGCTGGTCGACGGGCTGGCCGCCGAACGGGAGCAGGGCATCACCATCGATGTCGCCTACCGGTTCTTTTCGACCGACAAGCGCAAGTTCATCGTCGCCGACACGCCGGGCCACGAGCAGTATACCCGCAACATGGCGACGGGCGCTTCGAACGCCGATCTGGCGCTGGTGCTGGTCGACGCCCGCAAGGGCCTTCTCACCCAGACGCGCCGGCACACCTTCATCCTGTCGCTGCTCGGGGTTAAGCACGTGGTGCTGGTGGTCAACAAGATCGACCTCGTCGGCTATGACCGTGCCACGTTCGAAGCCATCGAGGCGGAGTACCGGGGCCTTGCCGAGCCGCTCGGCTTCTCCACGCTGCACGCGGTGCCCGTCTCGGCGCTGCGGGGGGACAACATCCTCAGGCGGAGCGCGCAGACGCCGTGGTTCACCGCGACGCCACTGGTGCCCTACCTTGAAACCATTGCCGTCGACGAGGACCGCACGGCGCTGCCGTTCCGCCTGCCGGTGCAGTGGGTGAACCGGCCGAACCTCGACCTCCGCGGTTTCTCGGTCACCGTGGCCTCCGGCAGCATCGCGGTGGGGGACGAGGTGCTGGTTGCGGCCTCGCGCAAGCCTGCGGTGGTGAAGCGCATCATCACCATGGATGGCGATCTCGAGCGGGCGGTGGCGGGGCAGGCGGTGACGCTGGTGCTCGATCGCGAACTCGACATATCCCGCGGAGACGTGCTGGCGCGGCCGGGCGAGACCCCCGAGTACTCCGACCAGTTCCAGGCGCGCCTGGTCTGGATGAACGAGGGGCCCGCCTTCGCGGGACGCTCCTACCTGCTCAAGATCGGCGCGCAGCTGGTGCCTGCGACCATCACCGACATCAAGTATCGCACCAACGTCAACACCCTCGAACAGGCGCCCGCCACCAAGCTCGACCTCAACGAGGTGGCAACGGTCACGCTCGCCACCGACAAGCCGCTGGCGTTCGATCCCTACGCCAGCAACCGGCTGACCGGCGGCTTCATCCTGATCGACCGGCTGTCCAACGCCACGCTGGGCGCCGGCACCATAGAGTTCGGCCTGCGCCGCGCGCAGAACCTGTCGTTCCAGTCCTTCGACGTGAACCGCAAGGTGCGGGCGGAACTCAAGGGGCAGACACCGCAGATCGTCTGGTTCACGGGCCTGGCGGGCTCGGGCAAGTCATCGATAGCCAACCTCGTCGAGAAGCGGCTCACCGCCGAGGGCCGTCACGCCTACATCCTCGACGGCGACAATGTCCGCCACGGGCTCAACAAGGATCTCGGCTTCACCGAGGCCGCACGCGTCGAGAATATCCGGCGCGTGGCGGAGGTGGCCCGCCTGATGGCGGATGCCGGGCTGATCGTGCTCGTGTCGTTCATTTCCCCGTTCGAGAAGGAGCGGCGGCTGGCACGGGAGATCGCCGGCGACATCGAGTTCACCGAGGTTCACGTCGATACCCCGCTCGAGGTCTGCGAGGCGCGTGACCCCAAGGGGCTCTACCGTCGGGCGCGGGCAGGGGAAATCAAGAACTTCACCGGCATCGATTCTCCCTTCGAGCCCCCGGTCAATCCCGACGTGGTGCTGCACGGAGCAGAGGCCGAACCGGCGGAGCTGGCCGAGATCCTTTATGCGCGGCTGGGCTTCCACGCGCCGGTCGTCCGAGCCTTGCCGTAGCGCACGAAAAAGAAGCGCCCGGGAGGGCGCTTCTTTTCTTGGCACGACAGGCCGGCGGATGAGGTGCTCAGACCGGAGCAGGTCCCGGTCCCGGAGGCGTCGGTCCCGGGTCGGGTGTCGGTCCCGGAGGCGTCGGTCCTGGGTCGGGCGTCGGTCCCGGAGGCGTCGGTCCTGGATCAGGT
>JAEZHZ010000100.1 GCA_023436745.1 Pseudomonadota bacterium
CCGTTATCGTGCTCGGCATGAACTACGGGCCGGAGACCGACCCGCTGGCGGTGCTGGGCGAGAAGCTGGTGGGCAGCATCTCGGTCTATGCGCGCAACCGCGACTACCATGAGGTCATCAAGGGCAAGCTCAAGGAACTTGCCGGCCTGCTGTCGCGGCGTACCGGGGAAGCGGTGAAGGTGTTCGTCGACACGGCGCCGCTGATGGAAAAGCCGCTGGGCGAGGCGGCCGGGCTGGGCTGGCAGGGCAAGCACACGGTGCTCGTGTCGCGCGAGTTCGGTTCCTGGCTGTTCCTCGGCGCCATCCTCACCTCGGCGGAACTGCCGGTTGACGAGCCGCACCCGGAGAGTTGCGGCACCTGCAGACGATGCCTCGACATCTGCCCCACTGCGGCGTTTCCGGCGCCGTTCCAGCTCGATGCGCGGCGATGCCTCGCCTATCTCACGGTGGAGCACAAGGGCCCGATCCCGCTGGAGTTCCGGCGCCCGATGGGCAACCGCATCTATGGGTGCGACGACTGCCTCGCGGTGTGCCCCTGGAACAAATTCGCAAGCGTCAGCAAGGAGATACGGCTGAGGGGACGGCCGGAGCTGGAGCGGCCGCTGCTGGCGGATCTGCTGCGGCTCGACGATGCGGGGTTCCGGCAGCTGTTCGCCGGCTCGCCCATCAAGCGGATCGGAGTTGGGCGGTTTCTCCGTAACGTCTTGATTGCAGCGGGGAATTCGGGCGAGAAAGCGCTGGTGCCGCTGGTCGAGGCGCGCCTCGAGGATCCCGATCCGGTGGTGCGCGGAGCGGCCGCGTGGGCGCTGCGGGAACTCGATCCCGAGCGGGCGGAAGCCCGGCGCGCCGGGGCTCTGGCGCGGGAAACCGACCCGGAGGTGGTGGCGGAATGGAGCGGGAACCGCTGATGCGCATGTTCATCTTCGGATACGGATTCTCGTCTGCAGCAGCAGCCGCAGCGGTGACGAAACTGACAGGTTCGGCTTGTCTTTCGTCAACGGTTCGGAGCGAAGTGAAGGCTGAGCGACTCAAATCCGCAGGAATCGACGCACATCTGTTTGACGGTGGCGCGCCGGGCCCGACTCTCGGGCCGTCGCTGCGCCAGGCCACCCACATGGTGCTTTCGATCCCTCCCGGGGAGGATGGCGATCCGGCGCTGGTGCACCATCGCGCCGACCTCGATGCCGCGCCCCTCGAATGGCTCTGCTACTACAGCACGGTCGGCGTCTATGGCGACTTCGGCGGGGCGTGGATAGACGAGACGGCGCCGCTGGTGCCCCGCAATGCCCGCAGCGACCGGCGGGTCGCGGCGGAGCAGGCGTGGCGGGACTATGCCGGGGCACGGGGCGTGCCGCTCGCGATCCTGAGGCTTGCCGGCATATACGGGCCGGGGCGGTCCACCTTCAACAAGCTGCGGGACGGGACGGCGCGGCGCGTGGTGAAGCCGGGGCAGGTGTTTAACCGCATTCATGTCGCCGACATCGGTCGGGTGACGGCGCTGGCGGCCGAAAAGCGCCTTGACGGCACGTTCAATCTCGCCGACGACGAGCCGGCGCCGCCGCAGGACCTGGTGGGCTATGCCGCCCGGCTGATGGGCGTCGAGCCGCCGCCGGAGATCGCCTACGAGGCGGCCGAGTTCACGCCGATGCAGAAGAGCTTCTACGCGGACAACAAGCGGGTCTCGAACCGGGCGATCAAGCAGGCGCTCGGTATCGAGATGCTGTATCCGGATTACCGCACCGGTCTCGATGCCATCTTCAAGGACGAACCATGACTGTCTCTCCCGCCCTGTCGGCACCGCAACGGCTGGTGCTGGAAGGCCGTTTCGTGCGGCTGGAGCCGATCGAGCGCCGGCACGCCGCGGACCTTCATGCGGTCGCGAACCTGCCGGGCGGACCGGAGCGGTTCCGCTGGCTGTTCAGCGATGCACCGAAGACGGTGGCGGAGGCCGAGCAGTGGATCGATTCCGTCAATGCCGGACCGGACCGCTACGTCGCCATCATCGACAAGGCGAGCGGCCGGGCGGTGGGGCAGCAGGCCTGGATGCGCATCTTCCCCGAGCACGCCTCGATCGAGATCGGCGGCGTGTACTGGGGGCTGCCGATGGCACGGACGCCACTGGCGACCGAAGCCTTCATGCTGTTCGCGCGTCACGCCTTCGATGACCTGCGCTACCGGCGGTTCGAGTGGAAGTGCAATGACCGCAACGAGCCGTCGAAGGCCGCCGCGCGGCGGTTCGGCTTCACCTATGAGGGCATGTTCCGGCAGGACCGGATCGTGAAGGGCGAGAGCCGGGACACGGCGTGGTTCTCGATCATCGATTCGGAATGGCCCGCGATACGGGCAGAGTTCGACCGGTGGCTGGCGCCGGAGAACTTCGACGAGGCCGGGATGCAGCGCACGAAGCTGCAGGTGAGGCGGTAGGCGCCAAGAACCCGCCGCAAGGGCGGGTGGAGGCGGTCATCCCCGCTTCGGAAAAGCGGCCATGTGCACGTGTTCGAGGCTTTCGAGCACAGCGATGCCGAGCTGGCGGATTTCCTCGGAGGGGTGGACCAGGTCGGGGACCATGATGGTCTGCATGCCGGCGGCATGGGCGGCGCGGACGCCTGCGTGGCTGTCCTCGAGCGCTAGACACCGGGTCGGCTCGATGCCGAGACGGCCCGCCGCGGTCAGGTAGGGCTCGGGGTGAGGCTTGGGGTTACGGACGTCGTCGCGGGTGACGATCGTATCGAAAAGTTCGAGCAGACCGGCGGCGCCGAGATGGTGCTGTGCGTGGGGGTTGCGCGAACTCGTCGCCACGGCGGTGGGCACATTGTTGTCGCGCAGTGCCGTCACGAACTCCCGGGCGCCGGGCTTCAGCGGCACGCCTCCATGGGAGCGCTCGCGCATGATGACGCGGCAGCGCTCGTCGAAGAGCGTGTAGGGGAAGGCAACGCCATAGGATTCCACCAGCAGTTGCCGGGTGTGCTCATGACTGGAGCCGACCATCGAACGGTGCACGTCGTCCGTCATCTCGAAGCCGAGTTCGGTGCACACGTCGAAAACGATGGTTCGGAACACGGACTCGGTATCGAGCAGCGTGCCGTCCATGTCGAAGATGACGGCGTCGAAGGGCGAGAGGCTGAGGGTATCGGTCGAGGGGATCATCGCCGATGATATAGGCCAGATCGGTGACGATCGAAAGACACGAGGCTGCAACCCGGGGTTGCGGAATAGAACCGGCAGCAGGAGCACGCGTTGACGCCATGACCTTGCCGCAGATTCTGAGAGTGAGTGCATGACCGACTTCCAGCCCTCCCGCCAGCACGAGGCGCTTGGCGCCGAGTTCTTCGACCCGGTGCGGCAGGCGGATTTTCCCGAGGCGATCCTGCGGCATCGGGACCAGCGCTGGGCGGAGCGGCTGGGGCTGGGCGGGCTGACGGACGAGGAGTGGGTGCGCCACTTCGGGCGCTTCGAGCCGTTGCCCGGTTCGCTCGAGCAACCGCTGGCGCTGCGCTATCACGGCCATCAGTTCCGCAGCTACAATCCCGATCTCGGCGACGGACGGGGCTTCCTGTTTGCTCAGTGCATCGACCCGGAGGACGGCCGGCTTCTCGATTTCGGCACCAAGGGGTCGGGGCGCACGCCCTGGTCGCGCGGTGGCGACGGGCGGCTGACGCTGAAGGGCGGCGTGCGCGAAGTGCTGGCTACCGAGATGCTGGAAGCGCTCGGGGTCTATACCTCCAAGAGCTTCTCGCTGGTCGAGACCGGAGAGGACCTCTACCGGGGCGACGAGCCCTCCCCTACCCGCTCCTCCGTACTGGTGCGGCTGAGCCATAGCCATATCCGCATCGGCACCTTCCAGCGTCTCGCCTATCTCGATGACACCGAGAGCCTGCGCCGGCTGGTCGACTATTCGATCGCCAATTACTTCCCGGAACTGGCCGATGCGGCCGACCCGGTGGCGGCGCTGCTGGAACGGGTGGTGGCGGAGGTGGCGCGGCTCGGCGCGCAGTGGATCGCCGCCGGGTTCGTCCATGGCGTGCTCAACACCGACAACATCAACATCACCGGCGAGAGCTTCGACTACGGCCCCTGGCGCTTCCTGCCGCACTACGACCCGGACTTCACCGCCGCCTATTTCGACGAAACCGGGCTCTACAGCTTCGGCCGCCAGCCGGACACGCTGGCCTGGAACCTGACGCGACTGGCCGAGTGCCTGGTGCCGCTGTCGAGCATCGAGGCGCTGGAGCCGGTGCTGAACACGGTGTGGCCGGCCTTTCGGGCGGAGCTGCCGCGGCAGATGCTGCGGCGCCTGGGCCTCAAGCCCCGGGACACCGAGGCAGACAGCGCGTTCGTGAGTACCCTGTTCGGCTTCCTGAGGGAGAGCGCGGCCCCATACGAGCAGTTCTTCTTCGACTGGCGCGGCGGCGGGCTGAGCGCGGAACGGGCCGCCCGGAGCCCGGCAGCGGAGTTCTACATGCGCGAGAGCTTCCGCCCCGTGGCCGACGCGCTCGAAGGGTTCGAGCCCGAAGCAGACGTGAACCTCGAGCATGCCTATTTCAGGCGCGAGCGGCCGCGGACCATGCTGATCGAGGACATGGAGGCAGTGTGGGCGCCGATCGCCGACGGCGACGACTGGAGCGCGTTTCACCGGGTGCTGGGGGAGATCGGCGAAATGCGGGACGCATATGGAGTGACGCCGCGCTGAAAGCTGTGCCCGGACCAGGACCGACGATGCCGGCGTGTGCCGGTTGGAGTTGCAGCGCGCGCGTAATAGGTTGCGCCGAGGAGGACCGAACACATGCCGCTCTATGCCCTTGATGGAATTGCCCCCGAAATCGACCCGGAGGTCGCCTGGATCGCGCCGACGGCGGTGCTGGCGGGTAGGATCATCGTCAGGGCGGATGCCGGAATCTGGTTCGGCGTGGTGGCACGGGGCGACAATGAGCCGATCGTGATCGGGGCGCGCAGCAATGTGCAGGAGAACTGCGTGCTGCACACCGACATGGGCTTCCCGCTCACCATCGGAGAAGGCTGCACCATCGGCCACAAGGCAATGCTGCACGGCTGCACGATCGGGGACAACACCCTGATCGGCATGGGCGCAACCGTGCTCAACGGCGCCCGGATCGGACGCAACTGCCTGATCGGCGCCGGGGCGCTGGTGACCGAAGGCAAGGAGATACCCGACAACTCGCTTGTCGTGGGCGCGCCCGGCAAGGTGATCCGCGAACTCGACGAGCAGGCGGTACAGCGGCTGCGGAACTCGGCGGACGGCTATGTGCGCAACGCCCGCCGCTTCGCGGCAGGGTTGAGCGAAGTGCCGGTGGCCGCCGGGGATTTCATGCCGGCCTGATGGCCTCTTGCCGAAACGGCATGAAGGTTTTGCTTGGGACCCGTACCCCGCAGGGGGTAGAACGGCGCCAAACGACGAACCCGCCTATTGCGAGGGGAAAATGAAGATCCACGAAGTCCGCACCTACAAGTCCGCCGAGCACCTGCCGCGCGAAGAACAGCTCGCCTGGAAACTGGCGAGCGTGGCGACCGATCCGGTGCCGGTCGAGGAAGAGGTGGTCGAGATGATCGGCAACCGCATCATCGACAACGCCGCCGTGGCCGCAGCCTCGATCGCCCGCGGCCCCATCCGTTCGGCGCGCGCACAGGCGCTGGGCCACACCTCGCCTCGCGGCGCTTCGGTGTTCGGGCTCGCCAACGACACGCTGGTGACGCCGGAATGGGCCGCGTGGGCCAACGGCGTCGCCGTTCGCGAGCTCGACTTCCACGACACCTTCCTTGCTGCCGACTACAGCCACCCGGGCGACAACATCCCGCCGATCCTGGCGGTGGCGCAGAGCCAGGGGCTCGATGGCGCAGCGCTGGTGCGCGGCATCGCCGCGGGCTACGAGATCCAGGTGGACCTGGTGAAGGGCATCTGCCTGCACGAGCACAAGATCGACCACATCGCCCATCTCGGCCCCTCGGCGGCCGGCGGCATCGGCGCGCTGATGGGCCTTTCCACGGAAGTGACCTACCAGGCGATCCAGCAGGCGCTGCACACGACGACGACCACGCGCCAGTCGCGCAAGGGCGAAATTTCCACATGGAAGGCCTATGCGCCCGCCTTCGCCGGCAAGATGGCGATCGAGGCCGTGGACAGGGCGATGCGCGGTGAAGGCGCCCCCTCCCCCGGCTACGAGGGCGAGGACGGGTTCATCGCCTGGCTGCTGTCCGGCCCGTCGGCACGCTACTACGTGCCGCTGCCGGAAAAGGGCGAGCCCAAGCGCGCCATTCTCGACACCTACACCAAGGAGTACTCGGCAGAGTACCAGAGCCAGGCCCTGATCGACCTTGCCAAGCGCATGGGTCCCAAGATCGGCGACCTCAGCAAGATCAAGTCGATCCTGATCAAGACCAGCCACCACACCCACTACGTGATCGGCACCGGCGCCAACGACCCGCAGAAGATGGACCCGAATGCCAGCCGCGAAACGCTGGACCACTCGATCATGTACATCTTCGCGGTGGCGCTGGAAGACGGCGGCTGGCACCATGTGAAGAGCTATGCGCCCGAGCGCGCCAAGCGGCCGGAAACGGTGGCGCTGTGGCACAAGATCACCACCGAGGAAGATCCGGTGTGGACCAAGCGCTATCATGCCAAGGGCGATGACATGGCCTTCGGTGGCCAGGTGATCGTGACCATGGAAGACGGCTCGACCATCGTCGATGAGCTCGGCGTTGCCGATGCGCATCCCAACGGTGCGCGCCCGTTCAAGCGGCCCAACTACATCGAGAAGTTCCGCACGCTGGCCGAAGGCATCGTGCCGCTCGCCGAACAGGACCGGTTCCTGGCGCTGGTCGAGCGGCTGCCGACGCTGTCTGCCGCCGAGATCAAGGCCCTCAACTTCGTGGTGCCGGCCGACCAGCTCGGTCCGGAAGCTCCGAAGGGCCTTTTCTGAGGCGGGTCAACGACAGGCCCGACGTCGCCCCCGAGCGGGGCAAGCCATCCGAGAACCGTGGATACCCCGGCCTCCCGGCCGGGGTGACGCCGGGTTCGCAAAGGTAGTGGAAAGCAAGACTTCTGGAGGACTGAGCATGGAAACGACCGGCTTCAAACCCAAGAAATCGGTGGCGCTGTCGGGCGTTACCGCCGGGAACACGGCGCTGTGCACGGTCGGCCGGACCGGCAATGACCTCCACTATCGCGGCTACGACATCCTCGACCTCGCCGAAAGCAGCGAGTTCGAGGAGGTGGCGCACCTGCTGGTTCACGGCACGCTGCCGACGGCGGCGCAGCTCAAGGCCTACAAGGCGCGGCTGAAATCGCTGCGCGGCCTGCCGCAGTCGGTGCGGCTGGCGCTCGAGGCGCTGCCCGCCGCTGCCCAACCGATGGACGTGATGCGCACCGGGGTCTCGGCGCTCGGCTGCACCCTGCCCGAGCCCAACGAGCACACGGCGCCCGAGGCGCGCGCCATCGCCGACCGGCTGATGGCAAGCCTCGGCTCGATGCTGCTCTACTGGTATCACTTCGCCCACAACGGGCGGCGGATCGAGGTGGAGACGGATGACGACTCGATCGGCGGGCATTTCCTGCATCTGCTGCACGGCACGGCACCGGACCCGGAATGGGTGCGGGCGATGCACACGTCGCTGATCCTTTATGCCGAGCACGAGTTCAACGCCTCGACCTTCACCGCACGGGTGATCGCGGGGACGGGGTCGGACATGTATTCGGCCATCGCCGGCGCCATCGGGGCGCTGCGCGGGCCCAAGCATGGCGGGGCCAACGAGGTGGCGTTCCAGATCCAGGAGCGCTACGCCTCGCCCGATGAGGCGGAGGCCGATATCCGCCGGCGCGTCGCGAACAAGGAAGTCATCATCGGCTTCGGGCACCCGGTGTACACCGTGTCGGACCCGCGCAACGTCGTCATCAAGCGGGTGGCGAAATCGCTCGCCGACCGGGCGGGGGCGCAGCGGCAGTACGCTATCGCCGAGCGCATCGAGACGGTGATGATGGACGCCAAGAAGATGTTTCCGAACCTCGACTGGTTCAGTGCCGTTTCCTACAACCTGATGGGCGTGCCGACCGCGATGTTCACCCCGCTGTTCGTGATCGCGCGCACCTCGGGGTGGAGCGCGCATGTGATGGAACAGCGCGATGACGGCAAGATCATCCGCCCGTCCGCCAATTATACCGGGCCGGAGGATCTTTCCTTCGTGCCGCTGAAAGACCGCCAGGAGGCCTGAGATGCCCTATCTTATCGCCGATGAACTGCCCCGCGAGAGCGCCGGCAGCCGTTTCCGCCAGCTGCTCTCGCGGCCGCAGATCCTGCAGCTGCCAGGCGCCCATAACGGGCAGGCGGCCATCCAGGCCAAGCGCGCCGGGTTCGAGGCGCTGTACCTGTCCGGGGCGGCGATGACCGCCTCGATGGGTCTGCCGGACCTCGGCATCATCACGGTGGACGAGGTAGCGTTCTTCATCCGCCAGATCGTGCGGGCGTCGGGGCTGCCGCTGCTGGTCGACGGCGATACCGGCTATGGCGAGGCGCTCAACGTCATGCACATGGTGCGCACCTTCGAAGAGGCGGGCGCCGGCGCCGTGCATCTCGAGGACCAGCTGCTGCCCAAGAAGTGCGGACATCTCAACGACAAGAAGCTCGCCGATGCCCATGACATGGCCGCCAAGGTGGCCGCAGCGGCCAAGGCACGGCGCGACCTCGTCATCATCGCCCGCACGGATGCCGCCGCGAGCGAGGGGATCGACGGGGCGATCGCGCGGGCGAAGCTCTATGTGGAGGCCGGGGCGGACGCCATCTTCCCCGAGGCGCTGACCACGGTCGACATGTTCCGCGAGTTCGCGACGGCCATGCCGGGGGTGAAGCTGCTGGCCAACATGACCGAATTCGGGCGCACGCCGTACCAGACTGCCGCCGAGTTCGAGGCGCTGGGCTATTCGATGGTCATCTGGCCCGTGTCGTCGCTGCGCGTCGCCAACAAGGCGCAGGAAAAGCTCTATGCCGCCATCAAGCGCGACGGCGGCACGCAGGCGATGCTTCCGGAGATGCAGACCCGCCAGGAGCTCTACGACGTGATCGGGCTGCACGACTACGAGGCGCTGGACGCCTCCATCGTGAAGACGGTCGTGCCGGGCACGGAGTAGCGATGCCGCTCGCCGATACCGCCCAGCGGCACCAGGCCATCCTCGAACTCGCGCGCACGACGCAGCGCGTGACGGTGGAGGACCTGGCGCCGCGGTTCGGGGTATCGGTGCAGACCATCCGCCGGGACCTCAACACGTTGTGCGAGCAGCGCCTGCTGAGCCGCGTCCATGGCGGGGCGACACTGCCCTCGGGGGTCGAGAACCTCGAATACGAGGCGCGACGGCGCATCGCGGCGGCCGAGAAGGAAGCGATCGGCCGGGCTGCGGCGGGGCTGATCCCCAACGGCACGTCGCTGTTCATCAATATCGGCACCACCACCGAGGCGGTGAGCCAGGCGCTGCTGGACCATTCCGGGCTGCTGGTGGTGACCAACAACCTCAATGTCGCCAACCGCATGCGGGTCTATCCCCGCTTCGAGGTGGTGATCTCGGGCGGGGTCGTGCGCCCGTCCGACGGGGGTATCGTGGGGGAGGCCGCTGCGGGCTTCTTCGGCCAGTTCAAGGTGGACCATGCCGTGATCGGGGCCTCTGCGGTCGACGAGGACGGCAGCCTGCTCGACTACGACTATCGCGAGGTGAAGGTGGCACAGGCCATCATCGCCAACGCGCGCCACGTGATCCTCGTGGCCGACGGAAGCAAGTTCAGCCGGTCGGCCCCGGTACGCATCGCCCGGCTCGAACAGATCGGCACCTTCGTGACAGACCGGTGCCCACCCGCGATCCGGGAGCGCTGTGCCGCCGCGGGGGTGGCACTCATTGAAACCTCCCCCCGGCCTTAGTCCGGCATTTACCAGCACAACAGGTCCGCCCGGGCGGTAAGGCTCGGATAACGGCGTGGCTCTAGCCTGTTCCCTCGTGCCTTCAGGGGGATGGGGCGCTGGATGGCTGGTTCGACGAAGAGGCATGACAGGAACCACTTGGGCTGGCTGCTTCCGGCAGTGGTGGCGCTCATGCTCGTGGTGCTGGGTGCGGTCGCGATAGAGCGCCAGAGCGCCTCGCTGGCAGAGGAGCGGGCACGCGCCGCCGTCCTTGCCGAACTGTCGCTGGTGCGGGCCAAGCTCGAAGGCAACATCAACGCCAACATCCAGCTGGTGCGCGGGCTGGTCGCCACCCTCTCCACCGAGCCGGAGATGGACCAGGAGCGGTTCTCCGCCCTCGCCGCAAACCTGTTTTCCGAGCAGCGGCAGCTGCGCAGCATCGCCGCGGCACCGGATCTCGTCGTGACGATGACCTACCCGCTGGCCGGCAACGAGCGCGCCATCGGGCTCGACTACCGCGCGAACGCCGCCCAGCGCCAGGGCGTGATGCGGGCACGCGACACCGGCAAGCTGGTGATGGACGGGCCGGTGGAGCTGGTGCAGGGCGGAACCGGGTTCATCGGACGCTTTCCGGTGAACATCGACACGTCGGAGGGGCGGCGGTTCTGGGGCGTGGTCTCGGCCGTGGTCGATGCCGACCGGCTCTATGTCGACAGCGGGCTGTTCGACCGCAACCTGACGCTCGACGTGTCGATCTCGGGCCGCGACACCGGAGGCAGCACAAGTACCCGCTTCTTCGGGCCGGACCTCAGCGGACAGCGCCCGGTGGTCACCCAGGTGCTGCTGCCTTCCGGCAGGTGGATCATGTCGGCCGTTCCGAAGGGCGGCTGGCAGGCCGCGGATAGCGGCCAATGGATGGTGCGTCTGGCGCTGATGGTGGGTGGCGTGCTGATCCTGCTGCCGATGGCGATGATCGTGCGGCTGATCTTCGAACGCCAGGACCATATCCGCGAGCTCAGGGCGCGCGAGGTGGAACTGGGCCGGGTCACGCGGCGGCTCGGCCTGGCGCTCGCGACATCGCGGGTCGGCGTGTGGGAGATGGATATGGTGACCCGCGACCTGCTGTGGGACGACCGAATGAGGCAGCTCTACGACGTGCCCGTGGGCAAGGCTCCCCTCAGCTACGAAGACTGGCGGGACGCTATCCATCCCGACGATCTTCACCTGGCGGAACAGGAGTTCGCAGAGGGCATCCGCACCGGCCAGTACCAATCCACCTTCAGGACGCTGCATGCTGACGGAACAGTGTGTCATATCCGCAGCATCGGCGCGGTCTACAGCGATCCCGGGAGCAACCCCAAGATCGTGGGCGTCAACTGGGACGTGACCCACGACGTGCTGCTGAACGAGGACCTGCGCCGCGCCAAGGCGCTGACTGAAGCACACAACCGCGAGCTGGAGGCCGCACGCAGCCGCATCGAGCACAATTCCCTGCATGACAGCCTCACCGGGTTGCCGAACCGGCGCTATCTCGACGAGACGCTGCGGCGGCGGCCACAGGAGGGCCATGGCGACGGCGTGGCCTTGCTCCACGTCGACCTCGACCGTTTCAAGCAGATCAACGACACCCTGGGCCACGCGGCCGGGGACGCCATGCTGGTCCATGCCAGCGCGGTGCTGCGCGCCAACTGCCGGGGAGCCGACTTCGTGGCGCGGGTCGGGGGCGACGAGTTCGTGGTGCTCTGCGCAGCCGGGCCCGATGACGCCTACATTACCGGGCTTGCCGAGCGGATCGTGCAGCAGATGCGGCAGCCGGTCAGCTACGAGGGGCACGAGTGCCGGTTTGGCGTGTCGATCGGCATCGCCGTCGACAGGACCCTGCCCGTCGATACCAAGCAGCTGCTGATCAATGCCGACATTGCGCTCTACCGGGCGAAACGGCGTGGCCGCAACCGCCACGAATACTTCTCGGACGCCCTGCAGGCCGAGGTGGTCCACACCAAGCGGGTGGCGGACGAAATCCTCAAGGGGCTCGAGCGGGACGAGTTCGTCGCCTGGTTCCAGCCCCAGTTCGCCGCGGGTTCGCTGGACCTGGTGGGCGTGGAGGCCCTGGTGCGCTGGAACCACCCCACGGAGGGCATGAAGACACCGGACAGCTTCATGCCGGTGGCGGAAGAGCTGAACGTGGTTGCCGCCATTGACTCGCTGGTGCTGGAGCAGACGCTGGGTGCGCTGCGGCACTGGGAAAGCAGGGGTCTTCATGTTCCCCGGGCCTCGGTCAACGTCTCGCTGCGGCGGCTGAGCGACGAGGGACTGATCGCGTCCCTCCGCCAGCTCGACATCGCGCCGGGCCGGATTGCGTTCGAGCTGGTGGAATCCATCTACCTGGACGAGGGCGACGGCGTCGGGCGTGGACGATCGACCAGCTGAAGGAACTCGGCATCGACATCGAGATCGACGATTTCGGCACCGGCTATGCCTCGATCGTCTCGCTGCAGAAACTGCGGCCCGACCGGCTGAAGATCGACCGCCAACTGGTGGACCCCATCCTGAGCGATCCCGCCCAGAGGCGCCTGCTCGCCTCGATCATCGACATCGGCAAGGCCATGGGCATCGAGGTGGTGGCCGAAGGTGTCGAGACCATGGACCATGCCGCCATCCTGACGGACCTCGGCGTCGACATCCTGCAGGGCTACGCCTTCGCCCGACCGCTGAGCCGGGCGCAGTTCGAGAGCTTCCTCTCCACCCAAGCGTGGCGGGCCGCGTAAGGGTTGCGCCCCGTGCCGCCCCTCTGGCAATGATCGCCGCGCGACTACGGGAGGGGCATGATGGATACTGCAGACAAGTTCGGACTGGGCGTGATCGGCGCGGGCATGGGCGCGAAGCCGCATGGGCTGGCGCTGCAATCCCTTGCGGACCGGATAACGGTGACAGGCGTCTACCGGCGGGACCGGGAGCAACTCGCCGGGTTCTGCGAAACCTACGGGCTGCCGCCGGCCGAGAGCTATGAGGCCATGCTCGCCGACCCCCGGACCGAGGCCATACTGGTGCTGACCCCGCCCACCGCGCGAGAAGAGATCATCGCGGCGGCCGCTGCCGCGGGCAAGGCCGTGCTGATGGAGAAGCCGGTGGAGCGAACCCTCGCGGCAGCCGAGCGGATCGTCGCGCTCTGCGATGCAGCGGACGTCAAGCATGGCGTGATTTTCCAGCACCGGTTCCGGCGGGCCTCACGCCTGCTTGCAGAGGCCGTTGCCGAGGGGCGCTATGGCGCCCTCGCCGCCGTGCACCTGGTGGTGCCGTGGTGGCGGCCGCAGCAGGGCTACTATGACCAGCCCGGGCGCGGGAGCCTGGCGCAGGACGGCGGCGGCGTGCTGATCACGCAGGCCATTCACTCGCTCGACCTGATGCTCAGCCTGTGCGGTGACGTGGCGGCGGTGACTGCGATGACAGCGACCACGCGACTGCACCGGATGGAGACGGAAGACTTCGCCACGGCGGGTCTGGAGTTCGCCAACGGCGCGGTGGGCTCACTGATGGCGACCACGGCCAGTTTCCCCGGCGGGCCGGAAGCTCTGACGCTCAACTTCGAGCGGGCGACGGCAGTGCTGACCGGCGGGACGCTGACCGTGCGCAGCATGGACGGCGAAACCCTGATCGAGGGCGAGACCACCGAGGGTGGCGGCGGCGCCGACCCGATGGCCTTTCCCTTCGACTGGCACGCGGCCCAGATCGCCGAGTTTGCCGAGGCGGTGCGCGCCGGTCGGCTGCCGATGTCGAACGGGCACACTGCCCTGAAGGTGCACAGGCTGATCGATGCGCTGATGCGTTCGGCCGCCGAGGGCCGCAGGCTGACGATCGAGGCGTAGCAAGGCCGCCGCCCCGACCCCTGACGGGCGGGGCGGCCGGTAGGTCAGGCGACCTTCGAGATATCCGGAACGGCGTCGAGCAGCATCCGGGTGTAGCTGGCCTGGGGGTTGTCGAAGATGGCATCGGTCGGTCCGCTTTCGACCAGCACTCCATTGTGCAGCACGCCGACAGCCGTCGACATCTGCCGCACAACGGCGAGGTTGTGGCTGATCAGCAGGTAGGTGAGGCCGAACTCTTCCTGCAGGGCGCTCATCAGGTCGAGCACCTGAGCCTGTACCGACACGTCGAGGGCGGAGGTCGGCTCGTCGCAGACGATGAACTCCGGCTGGCTCGACAATGCGCGGGCAATGGCGATGCGCTGGCGCTGCCCACCCGAGAACTCGTGGGGGAACTTCCGCATCACCGAGGGGTCGAGCCGCACCTTAGTCAGAAGGTCGGCAACGCGGCCCTCCACTTCGCTTCCGTTGGTGGCGATGCCCAGCGTGCGCATAGGCTCGGCGACGATGTCGCGGACACGCCAGCGCGGATTGAGGCTGGCATAGGGATCCTGAAAGATCATCTGCACGCGCTTGCGCCGCTCGGTTTCACCCGCGCCACCGGCCCAGACATCGTGACCGTCGACGAGGATCTGGCCGCCGGTCGGCCGCACCAGCCCCACGATCATGCGCGCGCAGGTGGACTTGCCCGAACCCGACTCGCCGACAAGGCCATAGGTCTTGCCCTTCTCGATCGAGAACGAGACGTTGTCGACCGCCCGGAACATGCGGTTGCGCCCGCGCAGGCGATCGACCAGGCCCGGATTGCCCAGCTGGAAATCGCGGGAAAGGCCCCTGATCTGCACATAGGCACCGGCGGGATCGTTGGCCGGGGCGGCGACCGCTGCTTCCTCAGCGTTGCGGGCGATGGTGGGAATGGAGTTGATCAGCTTGACGGTATAGGGCTCCCGCGGCCGCCTGATGATCTCGCCCACGGTGCCGGTCTCGACGATGCGGCCCTGGTGCATGACGACGATGCGATCGGCGGTCTGGGCGATGACGCCCATGTCGTGGGTGATCAGCATGACGGCGGCGCCATGGCTGGTGCAGAGCTTCTTGAGCACCTTGATGATCTGCGCCTGAACCGACACGTCGAGCGCCGAGGTGGGCTCGTCGGCGATGATCAGTTCGGGCTCGGCCGCAATGGCGAGGGCGATCACCACGCGCTGGCGCATGCCGCCGGAGAACTGGTGGGGGTAGGAATCGATACGCTCCGCGGCATTGGGGATGCCGGCTTCGGTGAGCAGATCGATGGCACGCTGGCGCGCCTGAGCTTCGCCAAGCGGCATGTGGGTGCGGATGGTTTCAATGAGCTGCTGGCCGATGGTGTAGAGCGGATTGAGGCTGGTGAGGGGATCCTGGAACACCATGCCGATGCGCTTGCCGCGCAGGGCGGCCTTCTGCGGCTCCGGCAGGTTGTCGATGCGTTCGCCCTTGAGGCGTATCTCGCCCTGGGTGATGCGGCCGGGGCGCTCGATGAGGCCGATGACGGCGGAACCGGTCATCGACTTGCCGGCTCCGGACTCACCGACGACGCCCACCACCTCGCCGGGCATGATGTCGAAGGAGATGTCGTTGACGGCGCGGAAGACGTCATCCCGGAAGGGGAAATCGACGACCAGGTTGCGGACGGAAAGGACAGGTTCGGTCATCAGCGCAACTTCGGGTTGAGGGCGTCGCGCAGCCAGTCACCAAGCAGGTTCACGGACAGGGCGAGCAGGATCAGCGTGATGGCGGGGAACAGCAGGATCCACCACTCGCCGGAGAACAGGAACTGCTGGCCGATGCGGATCAGCGTTCCGAGCGAGGGCGGGGGCGGCGGCACGCCCACGCCGAGATAGGAGAGCGTTGCTTCCTCGATGATGGCGAGGGCAAGCCCGATGGTGCCGATCACCAGCACGGGGCCGATGACGTTGGGCAGGACGTGGCGCAGCAGGATGATGAACGGATTGACCCCGAGGATGCGGGCAGCCGCGACATAATCCTTCTGGCGTTCCACCAGGGTGGCGCCGCGCACCGTGCGGGCGAACTGGGCCCAGTTGGCGAGGCCGATGGCGATGATCAGCACCCAGACCGCCGCACCTTCCTGCTGGTTGGGCGGAATGATGCCGCGGGCGATGCCAAAGATCAGCAGGGCGATCAGGATGGCGGGAAAGCTGAGCTGCACATCGGCGATGCGCATGATCACCGCATCCCAGATGCCACCGACATAGCCGGCGACGAGCCCGAGCCCGACGCCCATGACCATGGCCAGCAGGGTGGCCATGAGGCCCACGAACAGCGACACGCGGGAGCCGTACATGATGGTGGACAGCACGTCCCGGCCCTGGCTGTCGGTGCCGAGCAGGAAGTACTTGCCGGAGAACGAGGAGGAGTTGGGCGGCGTGAAGCCGTCCATGAGGTTGAGGGTTGCCGGGTTGAACGGATTGTACGGCGCCACCCATGGGGCGAGCACGGCCATCAGGATCAGCACCGTCGCGACAATGGAGGCGACGATCACGACGGGCGAGTGACGGTACGACCACACGATGTCGGACGTGATGAACGCCCTCCAGCGCGAAGCCCTCGCAGCGGGAACCGGCTGCTCGGATGAATGGGGCAGATCGGTCACGATCCTACCTCCCGGTTCTGGCGCCGTCGCGAAGCCGCGGATCGACGATGAAATAGAGAAGGTCGACGATGAGGTTGATGACCACGAACACCAGCGCCACGAAGACGAGGTAGGCGGCCATGACGGGCACGTCGACTGCGGCCACCGAGTTGACGAACAGCGAACCCACGCCGGGCCACTGGAATACCGTCTCGGTGATGATGGCGAAGGCGATGACCGAGCCCAGCTGCAGGCCGGTGATGGTGATCACGGGCACCATGGTGTTCTTCAGCGCGTGGCCGAAGTTTATGGCCCGCTTCGACAGACCGCGGGCCCTGGCGAAGCGGATGTAGTCGGTGCGCATCACCTCGAGCATCTCGGCTCGCACCAAGCGCATGATCAGCGTGAGCTGGAACAGCGACAGGGTGATCGCAGGAAGGACGAGCGAGCGCAGGCCCGACTGGGTCAAGAGACCGGTGCGCCACCAGCCGATCTGGACGACCTCGCCCCGCCCGAAGGAGGGCAGCCACTTGAGCTCGACGGCGAACACGTAGATGAGCCCGATGCCGATCAGGAAGGTCGGCAGGGACACGCCGACCAGCGACAGGGTCATGATCACGCCCGAGGAGAAGGCGCGCTGCTTGAGGGCGGTGTAGATGCCCAGGAACACGCCGCCGACCAGGGCGATGATGGAGGAGGCGAAGGCCAGCTCGATGGTGGCCGGCAGGCGCTCCATGATCAGTTGGCTGACGGGCTGCTGCAGGCGGTAGGACACGCCGAACTGGCCCTGCAGGGCATTGATCACGAAATGATAGAACTGGACGTAGAACGGCTGGTTCAGGCCGAGCCGCTCGCGTGCCGCTTCATGGTCGGCCATGGTGGCATCCTGACTGAGCAGGTTGGCCAGCGGGTCGCCGACATAGCGGAAGACAAGAAAGGCAATGAACGCCACGACGAGCATGACGACGACGGACTGGGCTAGTCGTCGTGCGATAAAGGCGAGCATGGGGCGCCCTCAAATAATGAACCGCCGCGGGATGACTCCGCGCGGCGGCTCGGGATTGACGGGCTTTACTGGAACGTGACCGTGGTCATGTGCGGCTGGTTCTCCGGCTGCACCGGCAGGGTGACACCCTCGCGCATGGCATAGGCCAGCACCTGGTTGTGCACCGGCAGCAGGACGCGGTCGGCCTTCACCACTTCCCAGATCTCGGCAACGGTCTGGTCGCGCTTGGCCTCGTCGCTTTCGACGCCGAGGGAGACGATCTTGGCGTCGAGCTCCGGGTTCGAGTAGAGGCCGACGTTGTAGGTGCCGAGCTCATCCGTCTTGGTGTGGATCAGGTCGTTGAACACATAGGCGCTGTCGAAGGTCGGAACGCCCCAGCCAAGCAGGTAGAAATCGCTGTCGTTGGCGAGGATGATCGGCGAGTGCTCGGCGACCGGGCGCGAGGCCAGGGTCACGTTGATGCCGATCTGGCCCAGCATGCCGACATAGGCGGTCGAGATCGCCTCGTCGTTGACATAGCGGTTGTTGGGCGTGTCGAGGGTGACCGAGAAGCCATCGGGATAGCCGGCCTCGGCCATGAGTTCCTTGGCGCGCTCAACGTTCGGAGCCGGATAGGCGTCGAGCTCTTCGGTCCAGCCGCGCACGAACGGCGGGTTGGGGATACCGGTCGGGATCGACTGGCCGCGCATCACCACCTGGTGGATCGCATCACGGTCCAGCGCCAGTTCCATCGCCTCGCGGACAAGCGGATTGTTGAACGGGTTGCTGTCGGTGATGTTGGAGGACTTCAGCGGCTCGTCGCCGAACCTGTAGCCGAAGTAGATGAAGCGGTTCTCGGGGCCGGTCTCGACCTTGAAGCCTGCGGTGTTGGAGAGACGCTCGATGTCCTGCGGCGGCACGTCCTGGACGATGTCCACCTCACCCGAGAGCAGGGCCGAGATACGGGTCTGGTTGTCAGCGATCACCAGGTATTCGATGTCGGTGACTTCCGGCTTCTCGCCCCACCAGCCATCGTTGTAGGTGAGCACGGTCTTCACGTCGACTTCGCGCGAAACCAGCGTGTAGGGGCCGGTGCCGTTGGTGTTGAGAACGGCATGGTTGGTGGCGCCGCTGGCGAAATCCTGCACCACGGCCAGGTCGTTCTCGTCCGACCAGGTCTTGTCCATGATGAAGGTGTTGGTGAGGTTGTTCGGATAGATCAGCGACGGGCCGGCCATCTGGAACTCGACGGTATAGTCGTCGACGGCGGTCACGGACTCCACCTCGGCATGCAGCTGCCGCATGTTGGAGAACTCGCTCTTGGCGCGCTCGATCGAATAGACCACGTCCTCGGCGGTGAAGTCGTTGCCGTTGTGGAACTTCACGCCCTCGCGGAGCTTGAAGACCCAGACGGTCTCGTCGCCGTCCTTGAGCGACCATTCGGTCGCGAGGCGCGGCGTCAGGTTGCCGTCGTTGTCGCGGCCGAGCAGCGTCTCGTAGATGTGGTGACCGAGGGTGTGGGTGTTACCCTGGTTCTGCGAGTGCGGGTCGAGGGTCAAGGCGTCGGACGAGCGCGCCCAGCGGATCGTCTCCGCCTGAACGGCACCGGCGAGCACCGTCGTCGCGCACAGGGCGGCAACAATGCGGGTCAGCGTCTTGTTCATTTGTTGTAGTCTCCCATTCCTGATCAGCGCCTGTCGACAGTCTCTCCGCAGGCTTGGCGACACAAAAGCGTAGAAATCTCTGGCGCGCAATGGGTGAGTTTGACCATCTGGTCAACGACGTGACTACAGAACGACTTTCCACAGGAATGGACGGAAGTGAAAAGAACCGTTCGGCCGGATTGCACTTGACCCAAGTCATCACGCGGGCAAACCTCGCCCGATGAGACGGACCATAGCGACAGTCACCCTGGTGGTCACAGACTACGATAAAGCCATTGCTTACTACTGCGGCACGCTGGGCTTCTCGCTGCGCGAAGACGTTCCCATCGGCAACAAGCGCTGGGTGGTGGTTCAACCATCGGACAGCGGCGCGCGCCTGCTGCTCGCGCGGGCCGACAACGCCTCGCAGAGTGCGGCTGTCGGCAACCAGACGGGCGGACGGGTGATGCTGTTTCTCGAAACGGACGATTTCGCGGGCGACCACCGGCGGATGCTCGCGGCTGGTGTCAATTTCCTCGAGGAACCGAGGCACGAGGATTATGGGACGGTGGCCGTGTTCGCCGATCTCTACGGGAACAAATGGGACCTTATCGAGCCGCGGCGCTGAGCTTCCTGCTCCTTGCGCCGCCATCCATGGCGCAGTCTCCGGGCTGGCAGTATTCGCCCCTTCCCGGCGAAGGTGACCGGGCCACTTTGGGCTGCGCACGCGACAGCACCGAAACCGACTATGCCTGCCTCGCGGTGCGCTGCGAGGACGACTACAGCGTCGGCGTTCATGTCCACACCAGCCGGCATCCGGATGACCTCGGAAGCTGGGACATGACGCTCGACCGGGAGAACAGGCGGCTGGTGGCCGAGCCCGCCGAAGCGCCCTATGGGGGACGCTTCATCGAGGAGGCGGAGTGGCTGCTGCAGGGGCTGCGCCACGGCAGCTTCGTTTATCTCCGCCACGCAGAGGACGAGGGCGGCCCATTCCGCTTCATCGACCTGTCCGGTTCGTTGTATGCCATCAACGCCGCGCTGGCCTGGTGTGCACCCCGCGTGCCACCAGCGACCGAACCCAACGACGCCTCCGGCGTTGACCCCGCGTAATTGAGGAGAATGAACATGGATCGTCGCCCGCTGGGCCGTAGTGAACTGGTGATCGAGCCGCTGGTGCTCGGCGGCAACGTGTTCGGCTGGACCGTGGACGAGAAGGCCGGGTTCGATATTCTCGACGCTTTCGTGGAGGCGGGTTTCACCGCGATCGATACGGCGGAAGGCTACTCGAACTGGGTCGCGGGCAATCCCCCCGGCATGAGCGAGATCATCATCGGCAACTGGATGAAGGCACGCGGCAACCGCGCCGATGTGCACGTCTTCACCAAGGTGAACTCCGGCAAGCGCCCGGGCGGGCTCAAGCCAGAGAGCATCCACGAGTCGATCGAGGCCTCGCTCAAGCGGCTGCAGACCGACTATGTGGACCTCTATTTCAGCCACTGGCCCGATGCCGAGGCCAACCACGAGGAAACGCTGACCGCTTATGACACGCTGATCCGAGCCGGTAAGGTGCGGGTCATCGGCGCTTCGAACTACACCGCTCAGATGGTGGAGGAGGCTGAGCACACGGCCGTGATCAAGTCGCTGCCCCGCTACGAGGTGCTGCAGAACCGGTACAATCTCTACGACCGGGCCGAGTTCGAGGCGCTGCGACCGGTCATAGAGAAGTACGAGGTCGGCACCGTCGTCTACTACAGCCTCGCCTCGGGCTTCCTCACCGGCAAGTATCGCTCGCGCAACGACCTCTCCAAGTCGCCGCGCGGCGGCGGGATCGAGAAGTACCTCGATGACAAGGGCCAGCGCATACTCAAGGCGCTCGACGAAGTGGCAGGAGCCATGGATGCGACGCCGGCAGAGGTGGCGCTGGCGTGGCTGGTGGCGCAGAAGGGCGTCAGCGCCCCGATCGCCTCGGCGACCTCAGTGGAGCAGGTAAAGAGCCTCGCCAAGGGTGTGCGCCTGAGCCTCAGCGAGGAACAGGTTCGGATACTGGATCAGGCAGGTGCCTGACCCAGCCAGCGGGCTATCCTTGCCCCCGGAGCGGCCCAGGACCATTCGGGGGCAAGGCCCTCAGATCAGACGTCCAGTCCTCGGTTACCACTCGAATGCAGGACCGTTCTCGCGGGCGCCGAGCAGGAAGATGTCGGCCGTGAGGCGAAGGGGGGCTGCGTCCACGTCGCTTTCGCGACGGTCGAGCAGTTCGGCGAAGCGCTCGTAGATCCCCGTATACTCCAGATCACCGTGCTCCAGGATGGTTTCGCCATCGACCTTGAGGGTGCGACCGCCCCGCTCGAGCAGCACCGTGCGCCCCTGCCCCGTAGTGAAGCGGATGGTCCAGATCTCACCGGTCTGCTCAAGCCAGTTGAAGCCGGCGGAGAGTTCGGGACGATGCGGCTGCCCGGATTTGAAGCGAATATCGACATCCACGGGCGTCTGCCGGTTGGCCGGGAACGTCAGGCGGGAGCTTTCGACGAACACGGGAAACGGCATGACCTTGGTGAAGATGGACAGGGCGTTGATGCCCGGATCGCATACGCCGAACCCACCGGGCTCCCACACCCAGTCCTGGCCCGGGTGCCACTTGCGCACACTCTCCCGCCAGTCGATGCGGGCGGCGGTGACGCCCTCGTCGGCAAGCAGGGCCCTGGTGCGATCCACGGCAGCGTTGAACTGGGAATGCCAGGTCTGGAACAGCACGCGATCGAGTCGGCGGGCATGGGCGACGATGTCGTCGAACTCGGAGATGGTCGGCGTCGGCGGCTTTTCCATCAGCACGTCCTTGCCGGCGTCGAGCGCTTCGCGGACGATCTGGTGGCGAACGCCCGGCGGCGTGCAGACGGCCACCAGGTCAACATCCGGCAGCGCGGCGTAGAGTTCGGCCGGCGTGCGGAAGACCGGGGCGTCTCCGTGGGCAACGCCACGGGTGGACACGGTGGCGGCGAGTTCGAAATCGTCCGAGGCATCGATCACCGGCAGGTGCTGGTCCACAGCAATCTTGCCCACTCCGATTACGGCGATGCGGCGCTTGGCCATGGGGCTCTTTCTCCCTGGAAGATGGCGGCTATAGAGCAGACGTGCAGGCCCGCCGCCAGTGCAAAAGTATGACTAATCCGCCGGCTGCCAGAGTTCGATGGGATTGCCCTCGGGATCGTGGATGCGGGCAAAGCGCCCGGTTTCCGGAGAGTCCCACTCGCCGGGGCGAGTCTCGACCGCAATGCCCGCGGCCTGCAACTGCGCCATCAGGGCGTCGAGATCATCGACGCGAAGGTTGATCATCCACTGCCTGTCGGCGGCGAAGTAGGTGGTGTCATCCCTGAAAGGGGCGAACACGGTCGGCCCGGCCTGCTGGTTCCAGAATTCAGTGATACCAAGATGCGTCTCGTACCACGCCGCCAGCGCCCTGCTGTCGCGTGAGCGGAAGAAGATGCCGCCAATACCTGTAGCCCTGGCCATGAAGCCCCTCCTTTCAGGTTTCAGGTGACGAGAATGGCACGGAAGTCGTTGACGTTGGTCCCGGTCGGCCCGGTGACGACGAGGTCCCCGATGGCGTCGAAAGCCGTCCAGGCGTCGTTGGCACCAAGCGCCGCCAGAGGATCGATGCCGGCCTGGCGGAGGCGGGCTGCCGTGGTGCCATCGGCATAGGCACCGGCATTGCCCTCGGAGCCGTCTATGCCGTCGGTATCGCAGGCGACAGCCGAAATGCCATCCATGCCGTCGGTGGCGATGGCAAAGGCGAGCAGGAACTCGCTGTTTCGGCCACCCCTGCCACCGCTGCCCCGGATGGTCACCGTGGTTTCCCCTCCCGAAAGCAGCACGGTGGGGCGTGAGAACGGCCGGTTGCGGGTCGCGATCTCACGGGCAAGCGCGGCATGGACCTGACCGACGTCGCGGGATTCACCCTCGATGGCGTCGGACAGGATCGCGGGCGTTACACCCTGCCCTGCCGCGATCGCCGCGGCGGCCTCGAGGGAGAGCGCTGCGGAAGCAATGGTGGCGACACTGTTGCGGGCGAATGCCGGGTCCGACGGCAAGGGCGAGGGGTTGTCGTCGCCGGCGAGCAGGCTTGCTGCGACGGGAGGAAGATCGAGCCGGTAGAGGCTGGCATATTGCCGTGCCATGGCACGGGTGCCAGCAAGCGGCACGGTGGGACCGGAAGCAACGAGGGCCGGATCGTCACCCGGAACGTCCGAGACCACGAGGGTCGCGACCCGCGCGGGCGCGCAATGCAGAGCAAGACGCCCACCCTTCACGGTAGAGAACTGGTTGCGGATGAGGTTCATAACCCCGATCGGGGCACCGGAGGCGAGCAGCGCGCGGTTGATGGCCTGCTCGTCCTCGAGGGTAAGGCCGGGAGCCGGGGCCGGCAGGAGTGCCGATCCGCCACCCGAGATCAGCGCGACCACAAGATCATCCGGACCGAGGCCGGACACGGTTTCCAGCATGCGGCGGGCGGCCAGAAAGCCTGCGGCATCGGGCACCGGATGGGCTGCCTCGACGATCTCGATGCGCTCGCAGGGCTCGGCGTAGCCGTAGCGAGTGACGACCAGACCCGACAGGGGGCCGTCCCATGCCTGTTCGAACGCGCGGGCCATCTGTGCCGAAGCCTTGCCCGCGCCGATGACGACAGTGCGGCCCTTCGGGCGCTGGGGAAGATGGCGCAGGATCGCGGGAGCCGGATCGGCCGCGGCGACGGCTGCCCGAAAGAGTTGTTCCAGCAGTTGGCGTGCCATGTTCTTCCTCCCACCTTGCGCTTTACATGTCCCAAGGTTAGCCAGCAATACGGCAGCCTCGCCGCCGACCATGCGACCAGCCCTGGAGAAAGCATGCCCGAACGCTTCGCCATCTATTTCGCCCCCTCTCCCGAAAGCGTGCTGTGGGAAAGGGCGGCCCAGTGGCTGGGACGGGATGCGGCGAGTGGCGAATTGCTGGGGGGCACGGTTGCCGGACTGGATCGCAGCCGCCTGCTGAACCTGACGCAGGATGCGAGCCGATACGGATTTCACGCGACGCTGAAGGCGCCGATGGCGCTGCTGCCCGAACTGAAGGCCGAGGACCTGCGCGAGGCGATGCGCCGCTTCGCCCGCGCCCGGCCCCCGCTCGATCTCGGACGCCCGAGGATCGAGAACATCGGCGGGTTCCTGGCAATGGTGGTCGAGCCGAGCGAAGCGCTGAGCGATCTCGCGGCAGATGTCGTGGAAGCCTTCGAGCCGTTCCGGGCACCGATGTCGTTGCGGGAGCGCGAGAGGCGAATCGCGAACGGGCTCTCGGACCGGCAGATCGAATTGCTCGATGCCTATGGCTATCCCTACGTGTTCGACCAGTTCCAGTTCCACATGACGCTGACGGATCGGCTCGACGTGGCCGAGCAGCGTGAAATCTCGCAGGCCGCGGCGACATGGTTTGCACCGGTGCTCGATGAGCCGGTGGTGCTCGACCGGCTGTCGCTGTTTCACGAGCCGGACAGCGGCAAGCCCTTCCGCCGCCTTGCCGACTTTCGCCTCGGGGAATGCCGGTGACCGGCGCGACAGCATTCCGCAATGCAAGGATGGTGCTGCCGGACCGGGTGGTCAGCGGCAGCCTTGCGGTCGGCGAGGGCAGGATCGCGGCTATCGACGAGGGCGGCTCGCACGGCGAGGACATGGAGGGGGACTTCCTGATCCCCGGGCTCGTTGAACTCCATACCGATCATCTGGAGAATCACTATCGGCCCCGACCCGGAGTGTTCTGGAGCCCGATCGCGGCGCTGCATGCCCATGATGCACAGATCGCCGGTTCCGGAATTACCACCGTGTTCGATGCGGTGCGGCTCGGGTCCGACACCGAACTCAAGGACATGGGCACCCATGTCGAGCGCCTGACAGGCGCCATCCGCGAGGCGACCAGCGCGGGCTGGCTTCGGGCCGAGCACTTCATCCACCTCAGATGCGAACTGCCGAGCCATGACGTGGTCGCCCAGTTCGATACCTATGCGGGCCACCGGCAGACCAGACTGGTCTCGGTGATGGACCATACCCCCGGCCAGCGGCAATTCCGGTCGCTCGAGGCCTACCGGCGGATCTACCAGGGCGCCCGCAGCGAAGCCGACATGGAGCGCTTCATTGCCGACAGGCTGGCGGAGCATCACCGCTATGCCGCGATGCACCGGGCCCACATCGTCAATCATGCGCGCGCGGCGGGACTGGCGCTGGCCAGCCACGACGATGCGACGCTGGCGCATGTGGAGGAAGCGGTAAAGGATGGCGTGGCGATCGCCGAGTTCCCCACTACGCTCGAGGCTGCGGCGGCGGCGCACGACGCCGGGCTCGCCATTCTGATGGGCGCGCCGAACGTGGTGCGCGGCGGCTCGCATTCGGGCAACATCTCCGCCATTGACCTCGTTGCGGCGGGCCTGCTCGACATCCTGAGTTCGGACTACGTGCCCTTCGCACTGCTGCAGGCAGCGTTCCTGCTGCCCGAGCGGGTGGAGAGCTGCACGCTGCCCGAGGCCATTGCGCTGGTTTCGGCCAATCCGGCACGGGCGGCCGGCCTCGATGATCGCGGAGAAATCAGCGTGGGCAGACGCGCGGACCTTGTGCGGGTGCGCATGGCAGGCGGCCTGCCGGTGGTGCGCGGCGTCTGGCGCGAAGGCAAAAGGGTCTGCTGATGGCGCGGCCGCTCGGTTCACTGGTGCTGGTGGTCGGGGCCTCGGGTGTGGGCAAGGACACCCTGATCAAGGGGGCGCGCCAGGCACTGGGGGGTGACCCGCGCTTCAGCTTCGTGCGCAGAGTGGTTACCCGGCCGGCCGATGCAGAGGTGGAGGACCATGACAGCCTGGCGCCCGAGGAATTCGCCCGCCAGGACGCAGCAGGCCGCTTCGCGCTGACCTGGGATGCCCACAACCTGCGTTACGGGCTGCCGATCAGCGTGGACACGGACATCGCGCTGGGCCGCACGGTGGTCGCCAACGTCTCGCGGCACGTGGTGAGCAGGGCACGCGAGATCTACCCCGGATGCGTCGTGATCCTGGTGACCGCCGAGATTTCGTTGCGGGCGCAGCGGTTGATCAGCAGGGGACGGGAATCACCCGACCAGATTACGTCCAGACTGGCCCGCGAGAACGCGCCGGTACCGGCGGGAATCGAGCCCATCATGATCGACAATTCGGGCCCCGTGGCTATCGGGGTGACCGCGTTCGTCATGGCACTGCGGGCAATCGCCGCTCAGGATTGAACCGCGCGCGCGGTTGCGGCGTTGGTGCCAAAGCGTCAAACGACAAGCGGAGTGAGCCATGAGCCGCAACGGGCTCTATGCGGTGATCGCAGTTCTCGCGGTCGCAATGGTCGCCCTCGCGATCTATGCCTATCAGCAGCAGACGTCCGGCCCGAGACTGGATGTGCGGGTGGATGAAGAAGGGATCAGCATCGATGGCAATGGTTGAAATGGCCGCGGGCCGAAGAGAGGCCATCAGGACCGCGATCAACGCCGAATTGCAGCGGCAGGCACTGGCCGGTGCCCATCGGGTGGATACCGAGGAACTGGCAGCCGCAGTCGAAGAAGCGCTCGATCCCGACGAGCCCGTCGAAGAGGGCAAGCGCCCTCAGGAACTGAACGCCACCAACGACGACTGAGAACGTCTCGCGGCCTAGGCCGGGAACACCCGCCAGCGCCGCGGACGGAAGCTCAGTTCGCTCCGCTCGGCCGCTGGATCGTCGAATGGCAGGTCGACTTCCACACGGTGCCGGGCGGGGCCGGCAAGCTCTACTTCCACGCGGCGGATCCCGCCGACGCGACGGCTGGTGAGTACGCGCCCCTTCATGGCTGCATCCGAGTCGGTGACTTCCACATCGTGCGGGCGGAAGACCAGGCGGCCGCTCCCCACCACGCCAGCTTCGGCAGGCAGCCCAATGGGACGGCCATCCAACTGGAGGGCGCCGTTGACTGCGGTGACCGGCACTTCGCTCGATTCCCCGATAAAGCCGAACACGAAGGGGGAGTCGGGGTCGTCATAGACCCTGTCAGGGGTACCCACCTGCTCGATCTGGCCTTGGCTCATGACACAGAGCCGGTCGGCAAGCTCAAGCGCCTCTTCCTGGTCGTGGGTCACGAACACCGTGGTGTGGCCGGTGCGCTCGTGGATTTCGCGGAGCCAGCGCCGCAGCTCGCGGCGTACGCGCGCGTCGAGCGCGCCAAAGGGCTCGTCCAGCAGCAGGACGCGAGGCTCGATGGCAAGCGCTCGGGCAAGGGCCACGCGCTGGCGCTGACCGCCGGACAGCTGGGCCGGATAGCGCTTTTCGAGGCCGCTGAGCTGGACCAGATCCAACAACTCCAGGGCGCGGCGGCGGACTTCGGCTGCCGGAGGGCGCGTCGAGCGCGGGCGCACCTTGAGCCCGAAACTCACATTGTCGAGCACCGTCATATGGCGGAACAGCGCATAGTGCTGGAACACGAAGCCGATCTTGCGCTCCTGCACCGTCTTGGCGGAGGCTTCTTCATCGCCGAAGAAGATCCTGCCGGCGGTCGGCTGTTCGAGGCCGGCGATAAGGCGCAGCAGCGTAGTCTTGCCGGAACCCGACGGCCCGAGCAGCGCGATCAGTTCACCCGAATGGATGTCGAGCGAAACGTCATTGAGCGCCGGAAACCGGTCGAACTCCTTGCGCACATGATCTACGCGAACATCCATCTTCTTCTTCCGTCAGTGATTGCGGGTGGCGGCTAGCTCATCACCGTAGCGCCATTCGAGTGCGGTCTTGAGCACAAGCGTCACCAGCGCGAGCAGCGCCAGCAGTGATGCCAGGGCAAAGGCGGCCGTGGCGTTGTATTCATTGTACAACATTTCAACCTGCAGGGGCATGGTGGTCGTCTGCCCACGGATCTTGCCCGAGACGACGGCAACGGCGCCGAATTCGCCCATGGCCCGGGCATTGCAGAGCAGCACGCCATAGAGCAGGCCCCAGCGGATGTTCGGCAGCGTCACGCGCATGAAGGTCTGCCATCCGGACGCACCAAGCGAAAGCGCCGCTTCCTCGTCGCCGGTACCCTGATCCTGCATCAGGGGGATCAGTTCGCGCGCCACGAAGGGGAAGGTGACGAAGATGGTCGCCAGCACGAGGCCGGGCACGGCGAACAGGACCTCGATGCCATAGCTCTTGAGCCAGGGGCCAAGCACGCTGCCGGCGCCGAACAGCAGGACGTAGACAAGACCGGATATCACCGGCGAGACCGAGAACGGCAGGTCGATGAGGGTGATGAGGAAGGCCTTGCCGGGGAACTCGAACTTGGCGATTGCCCAGGCCGCGCAGATCCCGAAGGCGACGTTGAGTGGCACGGCGATGGCCGCGACCGTCAGCGTCAGGCGGATGGAAGACTGGGCCTCCGGCAGCTGCAGCGACGACCAGTACGCCCCGAGCCCCTGGCGAAGCGCCTCGGCAAACACAGCGTAGAGCGGCAGCACGAGGAACAGGGCAAGGAAAGCCAGGCCGAGCCCGATCAGCAGACGCCGGACCCAGGGTTTTTCGGCGGTGGGGGCCACGAAATGGCGGCTAGTGGCCATAGCCATACCTCCGCCGGCTCCAGGCCTGGATCAGGTTGATCACGAACAGCAGCACGAAGGAGATGGACAGCATGACGGTCGCGATCACCGCGGCACCGGCATAGTTGTACTCTTCGAGCTTGATGACGATCAGCAGCGGGGCAATCTCGGACACGAACGGGATGTTGCCGGCGATGAAGATGATTGAGCCGTACTCCCCGACCGCGCGGGCGAAGGCGAGGGCAAAGCCGGTAAGGATGGCCGGCGCCAGCCCTGGGAGAAGGACGCGAGACACGGTCTGCAGCCGGTTGGCGCCGAGGGTCGCCGCCGCCTCCTCGACGTCGAGGCCAGCCTCTTCGAGGATGGGCTGCACCGTTCGCACCACGAAGGGCAGGCCAATGAAGACCATGGCGATGGTGATCCCGACTGGCGTGTAGGCTATGCGCCAGCCGAGAGGGGCCACCAACTGTCCGATGATGCCGTTGGGTGCATAGATCGCCGTGAGGGCGATGCCGGCGACGGCTGTCGGCAGGGCGAAGGGCAGGTCAACCATGGCGTCGGCAATGCGACGTCCCGGGAAGCGGTAGCGGACGAGGATCCAGGCGATCAGCGTGCCGAAGACGACATTGACCGCCGCGGCAAGCAACGCCGTGACGAAGCTGGTGCGAAGGGCGGCGACGACGCGAGGATCGGTGGCTATGGCCCAGAACCCCGCCGGGCCAACGCCCGCAGCGCGCAGCACCAGCGCAATCAACGGGATAAGGATGATGATGCCGAAATAGAAGAGGGTGAAGCCGAGCGCCGGGCCGAAGCCAGGCAACACACTGCGTGGACGAAGGCGTGGTCGCAAACCCAAAGGCGCTGTCCCCGTTTCAACTCCGGTCGCGCACACTAACGCGAAGGCCGGCATTCTCAAGACCGGCAGTCACAGATGCGAAGCCGAGACAGGAATAAACGGCCACGGGATTAGCTGCGGCCGCAAACTTGTGCTGCCGGCCCCGCGAGGGCCCAGCAGCACCGTTGGGAACTACTGGGGCTGACCCGAATAGATCTGGTCGAAG
>JAEZHZ010000104.1 GCA_023436745.1 Pseudomonadota bacterium
ACACCCAGGTGCCCGGCAGCATCTCCCGCCTCTAAAGCCTCGCCATCATTGAGAATCATGGCAGCCAGTTGGTAGAGTGTCGACACAGTTTCACCGGCATAGCCTTCGAAACTCGCCACGTCCGGCATCGGGTCGTCATAGAGATCGAAGCGCCGCGCATTGAGCAGCCGCAGCAGTGTTCCTGAGGGAATCCGGTTGCTTTCCGTTACCTGCAGGAGCGCATCTGCAACGGGGTTGCTACGAACCGAGCCATGCTCGGTACCCGAGATGGCATCGCTCCACCACTGAAGGCGAACCTCCCCCGGAGCCGGACTAGAAACCCGCTCGCGAATGGCGGCCACGTCGGCGTTGAAGGCGTAGAGGGCGGTGACGGCATCGCGTTGCTTGCCAGTCAGCACGAGGGTCGACAGGTAGCGGTCGCGGTCCCCTGCCCTGAGAGCGGCCGCTGCGTGTGCAAAGCTGTCGGCCGCCATCATCGCACCCGGTCGACAGCAATAAGCGCGGCGGCGACAGCGCGCTGCTCGGCCAGCAATACGTTGTAGGTGCGTACGGCACCGCCAGTGGCGATGGCCTCGACGATGACCGAGCGGTCCCGGAACGCCTGTCGAATCTCCGGATCGAGCGGCACGATGTCCATGCCGAGGCCGATCAGGAGGACGTCGATCTGGTCCGCCTCCGCGAGGATCGGCCGCACCGCGTCAAGTGTCAGTGGACCAGCGGGGACCTGCCAGGCTGCCATCCCCGATGGGAGGCAGAGCAGCGACCCTCGGTGGGAGATACCTGCGAACCGGAAGCCGCCATTGCCGTACGCATCTATCCCCACCTGCTGGGGATAGTTGCGTCCGCTTTCGATCTCGCTCACGGGTCACACCGCCGGCGTGTCGACTGCCCCACCGGCTTCGGTCTTGGTTTCCTCCCGCGGCGCGCGCAGGCCAAGGTTCACCAGGATCGGAGCGGCGATGAAGATCGACGAGTAGGTACCAACCAGCACGCCGAAGATCATCGACAGTACGAAGCTCTGAATGATCTCACCACCGAAGACGGCGAGCGCGATCAGGGCGAGCAGAGTCGTGGGACCGGTGAGAACGGTGCGCGACAGCGTCGAGTTGATGGCACGGTCAAGCAGATCCACGAGCGGCAGCTTGCGGTACTTTCGCGTGAACTCGCGGACACGGTCATAGACCACGATAGTGTCGTTCAGCGAGTAGCCGACGATCGTCAGAATGGCGGCGATGCTCGACTGATTGAACTCGATACCGGTGAGGGCAAAGAATCCCAGGGTGAGCACGACGTCGTGAAGCGTCGACACCACCGCACCGACGGCGAACTGCCACTCGAAGCGGAACCACAGGTAGATGAGGATGCAGACAACCGCGACCGACAGTCCGATCGTGCTGGTCATCGCCAGTTCGCCGGAAACCGTGCCGCTCACAGCCTCGGTACGGCGAATCTCGTAGTTCTCGTCGGCCAGGGCCGCCGCCACGGCGTCCACCGCGGCCTGCTGCGCCTCTGGACCACCATCCTGCAACTCGATGCGGATCAGCACGTCTTCCGGCGTGCCGAAGCCCTGAACCTGAACGTCGCCAAGACCAAGTTCCCCAAGCGTGCTGCGGATGAGTGCCGGATCGGCAGGGCCGCCCTGGTGCTGCACTTCGATCGAGGTCCCCCCCTTGAAGTCGATGCCGAGGTTCAGGCCATTCACAAAGAACAAGCCCACAGAGGCGAGCGACAACACGACAGACGCAAGAATCGCGATCTTGCGCCAGCTCATGAACGGCAGGCGGGTGTCGTCGGGGATCAGCTTCAGGAGCTGAATCTTCAGCTCCTTCGGCCGCACCCAGTCGTACCAGCGAAGCACGATCATCTTGGTGACGAAGTAGGCGGTAAACAGCGTCGTCAGGATGCCGAGCGCCAACGTGACGGCGAAGCCCTGCACCGGACCGGAGCCAAGATAGAACAGCACGACTGCTGCAATGAGCGTGGTGACGTTGGAGTCCAGAATGGCGCTCATGGCATTGTCGAAGCCCGACTGGATCGACTGAATCACCGACCGGCCGGCGGCCCGTTCTTCACGCATTCGCTCGAAGATCAGAACGTTCGCGTCAACCGCCATGCCCATGGTGAGCACGATACCCGCGATACCTGGAAGGGTCAGCGTCGCTCCGAGCAGGGACAGCGCGCCCACCACCATGGTCACGTTGAGCAACAGCGCGATGTTGGCGAACACACCGAACAGACCGTAGGCGATCAGCATGAAGATGACGGTGCTGATGCCGCCGATGATGCCGGCGATCACGCCGCCACGAACGCTGTCGGCGCCGAGGCTCGGGCCAACGGAGCGCTCCTCGATGATGTCGAGGGTGGCCGGCAGAGCGCCGGCGCGCAGCAGCACCGCGAGATCGTTGGCGCTCTGCGTGGTGAAGTTGCCGCTGATCTGTCCGGTTCCGCCGGTAATCGGCTGCTGGATGACCGGCGCAGTGATGACCTGGTTGTCCAGTACGATCGCAAAGCGCTGGCCGACATTGGCCGACGTGATCTGCCCGAACGTGACGGCGCCGCGGGTATCGAACCGGAAGCTGACGACCGGCTGCGCGCGCTGCTGGTCGAAGGCCGGCTGTGCATCAACCAGGGATTCGCCGCCAATCGCGACATCCTGGTAGAGCAGCTCGGCCGTACCATCCTGGCTCGGCACGATCATGGTGCCCGCCGGCAGTCCCTGCGCCTGGGCCTGGGCCGCAGACATGCCGGGATACACCATGTGGAAGGTGAGGCGGGCGGTCTGCGAGATCAGCGACTTCAGGCGGTCCGAGTCACCAAAGCCGGGCACCTGCACGAGCACACGGGTATCACCCTGCCGCTGGATCGTCGGCTCGGTGGTGCCGAGTTCATCGATACGGCTGCGGATGACTTCCATCGACTGCGACACCAGCGAACTCATGCGCTGGTTGATGCCCTCGGGCGTAAGCGTCACTGTCAGCTTGCCATCGGGGGTTTCCCCGAAGGCCAGCTCGTTCACCCCAACGCCGGCAAACAAGGCGTTGCTCAGCGAATTCTGAAGAGACTCAAGTGCGGTGCGCGCCGCGTCCTTCTGGGCCGGATCGGTGAGTTCGATCGTCAGACGGGCGTTGGCCTCATCGGTCGAGATGATGTTGCCGATGCCGTTCTGGTTGGCCAACACGTTGCGGACATCGCGGCGGAGACTCTGCAGCCTCTCGGAAATGATTCCCTCGCGGTCCACCTCAAGCAGCAACTGCGAGCCACCCTGAAGGTCGAGGCCCAGCACCATGGTCTGCTTCGGCAGCCATCCCGGCAGATTCTCGGTCACGTCCTTGGGCAGGAAGTTCGGCACCGCGAACAGGATGCCGACGATGGCTACAAGGATGACGAAGGCTGAACGGAACGGACTGGACATGAGGTGTACCCTGAAAGACGAACCGGAGCCCGAGGGCTCCGGCGGGAGGCTTGGCCGGATCAGGCCGGCTTGTTGTCGTTGACCGGCTCGGCCTTGGAGCGAACGTCCGCCACCATGCCGCGGACCACCTTGACCTTCACCCCCTGCGAGATCTCGACTTCAAGGTCTTCCCCATCCACCGCCTTGGTGACCTTACCGACCAGGCCGCCCGTAGTGACGACAGTGTCGCCGCGCCGGATGGCGGACAGCATGGCCTGCTGCGCCTTGAGCCGCTTCTGCTGCGGGCGGAAGATCAGCAGCCAGAAGATCAGGACCAGCAGGACGATCGGCATCAGCTGGACGAGAATATCGGCAAATCCTCCACCGGCCGGGGCACCGGCAGCGGCTTGCGCGAAGGCGGGCGTAACGAACATGAGGCGAGCTCCTTATTGATTCTTCTTGTTTGATTGGGCAGCGCCAGAACCAGCATCGACTTCGACGCGACTGGACGCGCCAGGGGCCTGCTGCACTTGCACCCCGAACAAAATCGGGCGGACTATACATTTGCACCCTTCGTATTGCAAAGCCCTTCGCGGCTACGCAGATTGCCGCGCCACAACCCGAGGAATGCCCCGTTGAACACCGACGACCGGCTCGCACAAATAGCCGCGACGCTTGAGGAAATCGCCGCAACTCTCAAGGCGGCAACGACCGCCCCGGCCAACAGCGGACCCGTGCTGGGTTACGCCGACGCCTATCACTGGGACGCCAGTGCCGGAGGATTGATGCCTGTACCGCGCGTGAGCCGGGTTCCACTGGGCATGCTCAAGGGAATCGACCGGGTTCAGGACATCCTCCTGCGCAATACGGAGCAGTTCGCGCGCGGCCATGGCGCCAACAACGCCCTGTTGTGGGGCGCCCGTGGCATGGGCAAGAGCTCACTGGTCAAGGCGATCCACGGTGAAATAACCAGCCGCACCGACGAAGGCTTCGACCGCCTGGTGCTGATCGAGATAGCCCGGGAAGACCTCGACACACTGCCGCAGCTGATGCGAATGATCGGCAAGGAGCCAGCGCGGTTCATCGTGTTCTGCGACGACCTCAGCTTCGACAAGGACGAGACCAGCTACAAGTCACTGAAGACGATCCTCGACGGCGGCCTCGAGGGCCGTCCTGACAACGTGCTGTTCTATGCGACCTCCAACCGCCGGCACCTCATGCCTAGGGACATGATCGAGAACGAGCGGGCCACTGCCATCAACCCCGGCGAGGCCGTGGAGGAGAAGGTCTCCCTCTCCGACAGGTTCGGCCTGTGGCTGGGATTTCACAACTGCGACCAGCCGACCTTCCTCAGCATGGTCAAGGCCTATGCCGACCACTACGAACTGGGACTCGACGAAGAGACACTGAACGCCCGCGCGATCGAGTGGTCACAGACGCGCGGCGCACGCTCGGGGCGCGTCGCGATACAGCTGGTGCGAACCCTCGCAGGCGAACTGGGCAAGGCCATCTAGGCACCGGGAAGACCTGACGTGAAGCAGCCCCCTCCAACAGAAAAGGCCCGGCGACGCCGGGCCCTTTGAGGTTTCTCAGACTGACGGATCAGCTCAGCAACGGCATTGGATCGACCGGAGTCGCGCCCTTGCGCAGTTCGAAGTGAAGCTGCGACTGCGTGACAGAGCCTGTCTTGCCCGCAGCACCAATGGTTTCGCCGCGGCTGACCACGGCACCCTTGGCCACGTTCATCGAGGAGAGGTGAGCATAGGCCGACACGTAGCCATTGGCATGACGGATGAGCACCAGGTTGCCGTAGCCTTCGACGCCGGAGCCGACATAGATGACGGTACCGTTCTCCGCAGCCGTCACCGGCGTTCCCTCGGGGGCCTCGATATTGATGCCAGTCCCCCTGGAGGAGGCGAAATCCACCAGCACCCGGCCGCTCACGGGCCAGCGGAACTTGTCGCTGCCGGACATGGCCGGCTCAGACGTAGCAGCCGGCTGCGGTGCGGCGGGCGCAGCTGCAACCTGGGTGGGCTGCTGCTGGGTTGTCGCGGCCGGTGCGGCCGGTGCCGGAGCAGTCGTGGCCTGCTGCAACGTGGCCGGAGCGGCAGCCGGCTGCGGGGCAGGTGCCGCGGCCGGGGCGACGCTTGCCACCTGCACCGGCTGGCTTGCGGCCAGGTCGGAACGGCCCGGAATAACAATCTTCTGGCCGACGGTGATCTTGTCCGGAGAACCGAGGCTGTTCGCCTGAACGATCGCCTGGGTGGTCACGTCGTAGCGGCGAGCGATGGTGTAGAGCGACTCGCCGCTGGCGATCGTGTGATAATAGGCGCCGTTCGAGTTTGCAGCGGCTGGAGCAACTGCGGGCGCAGAGGCAACTGCCGGCGCCGTGGTGGCGACGGTGGGCACCGAAGAATTGGTGGGAAGGCTGCCCAGCGCGGCCGGAGACGGCGCGGGCGCGGTCGAAGCAAGAGCGGTCTGGGCAGGCATGGCTGGCAAGGATCCCTGGGACGGTGAACTCAGTACTGGAAGGTCTTGGGACTGGACGGTCGGCGCGGATGCGGCCGCCATCGGAGCTGGCTGGTTCCAGGCCGGCTGCTGGCTCGGCTGATTCCAGATTGGCGTGGTGGGTGCTGGCTGCGAATTCCAGTTACCACCGCCACCGACGGGCGCCGGCGGCAGGAACTGCTGCTCGGCCACCAGTGTTCGTGGGGCACCCAGGCTCGAAGGCATGGGCTGATTGACGCTTTGGGGAGGCGCCTGCTGCAGGGTTCCGGTGGTCACCGGATCGCCGAAGGTGCGGCTGCCAAGGCTGGAGCACCCAGAGAGCGCCACGGCGCCGACGATCAGAGTGGCCACGGCTACAGCATTTTTCGCGACCGGGCGGGAAACGCGCATACTCATCAGCAAACTCGTGCGCAGGTACTCAACACGAGTTTGAGACTAGGCCGGTAAGGTAAAGACGAGTTTAAACTCGCTGCAGTTTGAGCGAATTGCGCCTGACCGGATTCCGGATTGGGTAAGGTTAAGGCGAAGGAGGCCGGCTAGAGCGCCAGGCGCTTTGCCAGTTTTCCGGCCAGGTCCACGTCGGTCTGCTGCAGCAACATCGGCGTCACCGTGATGCTGTTGCCCTTGCGCAGCCGCTCGAAATCCGCCGCTGGATCGAGCGGAAGCGGCGTCTCGGGGATCGCGATGAAGAACTTGCCGGGGTTGTCACTGCCATAATAGCGGAACGGCGAGCGCGAGAATCGCTGGTGGGGCACCACGGCAATGCCGTTCACATTCTCAGGCGGGCAGAACGGCAGGTTGACGTTGTAGTAGTGCTCACGCCCCTCTGCCGCTTCGATGAGCGCACGAACCACCGCAGGGCCATGGTGACGGGCGTTGCGCCAGTCCACGTCCAGGCCGCGCTCGTAGTTGATGCCCTGGCTGATGGCGATTCCGATTGCACCCTGCATCGCCCCCTCGCGGGCACCGGCGGCAGTGCCCGAGCAGTTGACGATGTCGCCAAGGTTCTGACCCGCGTTGACGCCAGACAGAACAACGTCTGCCGGCTGGTCTGCGAGGAGGTAGGTCATGCCGGCGACAACGCAGTCCGCTGGCGAGCCACCGACGACAGCGTAGGTGCGGTCATCACGCTGATCGAACTCGAGCTCTCGACCGAAGCTGAATCGGTGCCCTGCCCCGGACTGGTTGCCATCGGGCGCGACGATCCACACGTCGTCGGTCAGCGTCCGGGCGATATCCGCCATGATGGCGATGCCGGGCGCATCCAGACCATCGTCGTTGGTGATGAGGATGCGCATGGCTCAGCGACCGCCGATGCTGGTCAGGCCGCCCATATAGGGACGCAGCACCTCGGGAACGAGGACCGAACCGTCCTCCTGCTGGTAGTTTTCCATCACCGCGATGAGGCAGCGTCCGACGGCCGTGCCGGAGCCGTTGAGAGTATGGACGTAACGTGGCGCCTGCTTCTCGCCGGCGGGACGGTAGCGGGCCTCCATGCGGCGGGCCTGAAAGTCCCCACAAACCGACACCGACGAGATCTCACGATAGGTATCCTGCCCCGGCAACCAGACCTCGAGGTCATAGGTCTTGCGGGCGCCGAAGCCCATGTCACCGGTGCACAGGTTCATGACACGGTAGTGGAGGCCCAGCTTCTGCAGCACAGTCTCGGCACAGCCGAGCATGCGCTCGTGCTCGTCGATCGAGGTCTCCGGCGTGGTGATGGACACAAGCTCGACCTTGTCGAACTGGTGCTGGCGCAGCATGCCGCGGGTGTCGCGGCCCGCCGAGCCCGCTTCCGAACGGAAGCAAGGGGTGAGCGCCGTCAGTCGGAGCGGCAGTTCCTCCTCGGCGACGATCGAATCGCGAACGAAGTTGGTCAGCGGCACCTCTGCGGTCGGGATCAACGCCAGCCGGCCATCCCCGTGAGGCGTGAAGAACAGGTCTTCCTCGAACTTGGGAAGCTGGCCCGTGCCGTAGAGCGCCTCATCGCGCACCAGCAGCGGCGGCTGCACCTCCATGTAGCCGTGTTCGGTGGTGAGGAGGTCAAGCATGAACTGACCGAGCGCGCGCTCGAGCCCGGCAAGATGCCCCTTCAGGACGACGAACCGGCTGCCCGAGAGCCTGGCCGCGACTTCGAAATCCATCTGGCCGAGGGCTTCGCCGAGCTCGTAGTGCTCCTTCGGGGCAACGTTCAGCTGGGGCTTCGCGGGACGGGCGCGGGCTGCGGTCTCGGCGGTGCCGTTGGCGCCAAAGTACTCGACGTTGTCGTTCTCGTCGGCACCGGTGGGCACATCGTCGAGCGGCAGATTCGGGATGGTTTCAAGGGCCTGGCGCAGTTCGGCCTCTACGGCGCGCTCCTCTGCCTCGTCGGCAGGGATGGTC
>JAEZHZ010000178.1 GCA_023436745.1 Pseudomonadota bacterium
GTTTTGCCCGCCAGACGCTGAAGAATGTACGGGGAACAGCGGTCGGTGAACTTCACGCGACACTTTAGTTCGTCGCTCCAACGCGCCCAGCAACATGGTTAATGAGCTCCTAAGGGCGGTGCTCGCCCCGAGATGCCCTGCGGGTTGTTCCGTTGCGTGGTGGCTGGCTATAAGGGCAACGCAACTGAGGGCGGCCGATGCTCGTCGACGACAAGATCTACCTGGGCACCAGCGACCGGCCCGAATATCTGTGGCTCAAGTTCGCCAACCGCCATGGCCTGATCACCGGCGCCACCGGCACCGGCAAGACGGTGACGCTGCAGGTGCTGGCCGAGGGCTTTTCGCAGGCCGGTGTTCCTGTGTTCTGTGCCGACATCAAGGGCGACCTGTCGGGCATCGCCGCGGCGGGTGAACCTAAGGAAGCGCTGGTCTAGCGCGCGGCGGAGATCGGGCTGGGGGACGAATACCGCTCCAGCAGCTCGCCCGCGATGTTCTGGGACCTGTTCGGCAAGCAGGGGCACCCCATCCGCAGCACGATCTCGGAAATGGGACCGCTGCTTCTGAGCCGCATGCTCGAACTCAACGACACGCAGGAAGGGGTGCTCAACATCGCATTCCGCGTAGCCGACGAGGAAGGGCTGCTGCTGGTTGACCTCAAGGACCTGCGGGCGCAGCTCACCGAACTCGGCCAGCGCACCAAGGAGATTTCCCTGCGTTACGGCAACGTCGCGAGCGCCAGCATCGGGGCGATCCAGAGGGCGCTGCTGGTGCTGGAGCAGCAGGGCGGCGAGCACTTCTTCGGCGAACGCGCGCTCGAGGTCGAGGACCTGATGCGCCGCGACATCGACGGGCGCGGGTTCGTCTCGGTGCTGGCAGCCGACGAGCTGATGCGGTCTCCGCGGCTCTACTCCACCTTCCTGCTTTGGCTTCTGTCGGAACTGTTCGAGGAGCTGCCCGAAGCCGGCGACCTCGACCGGCCGAGGCTGGTCCTCTTCTTCGACGAGGCGCACCTGCTGTTCGACGATGCGCCGAAAGCGCTGATCGACAAGGTGGAGCAGGTGGTCAAGCTCGTCCGCTCCAAGGGCGTGGGCGTCTACTTCGTCACCCAGAACCCGGCGGACGTGCCGGAGGCGGTGCTGGCCCAGCTCGGCAATCGTGTCCAGCACGCGCTGAGGGCCTATACGCCCCGCGAGCAGAAGGCGGTGAAGGCCGCCGCCCAGAGCTTCCGCCCGAACCCGGCCTTCGACACCGAAGAGGCGATCACCTCGCTCGGCACCGGCGGGGCGCTGGTCTCGGTGCTCGAGGACAGGGGCATCCCATCCGTGGTGGGCAGGACCATGATCCGCCCGCCATCGGGACAGCTCGGTCCCCTTTCGCCGGAACAGCGTCGCGAGGTGATGAGCCGCTCGCCGGTGGGCGGGCTCTACGACACGGTCATGGACCGCGACTCTGCGTTCGAGGTGCTGGCGCGCCGGGCGCAGGAGAGGGAACTGGACGAGGAACGGATGAAGGCAGATGCGCCGGTGCGGCGTTCAACCCGCCAGACACCGGCGGAGGCGGCGATGACCTCCTTTGCCCGCAGTGTCGCCAACCAACTGGGCAGGTCGCTGGTGCGCGGCATGCTCGGCAGCCTGTCGCGGAGACGCTGAGATGCTCGAACCCGTTCCCAACCAGATCACCGTTGCCATCTTCGCCTCTGACCGAGGGCCGGGCGATGCCGAGCGCGCATCGCTGATGACCCAGACCGGCCACCACTTTGCGCGCCGCGGCGCGCGGCTGTTGACGCTGGCCGAGGATGGGGTGCCGCCGGTAGCCCTGATCACTGCCGCACGGACCGCTGGCGGAGCCGTTGAGGTCGTAGCGGACGCCAGCATCCACCTGCCTCCCTTGCTGGCGGACGTTCCGGTCCATATCGCGGCCGATCAGGCGGAGCGACTGGCGCTGATCGCCGGGCGGGCGCAGGCGCTGGTGGGACTTCCCGGTTCGCTGGCGTCGGCCTCGGCACTGTTTGCCACCTGGTCTCTCGCGCGCGAGCAGGGCCGGACGCTGCCCGTGGTGCTGCTCAACCGCCACCGCGCCTTCGAGGTGGTCCGCGGGTTCAGCGCCGATGTGCTGTCGCATTCCGTGCGCGGCTACGAGCGCGCCGTGCAGTTTGCCGAAACGGTCGAAGACCTGTGGGGGCGCACCCAGCGCCTTGTCGAGGGCCGGTAGCCGTTACGGGTCCCGAGACGTGCCGGTGGGACCGGAGCCGAGCGGTAGTGCTCAGGCTTCGGGCTGGCTGGCCTTGTTGGGGAACAGCGGCACGACATTGTCGGTGAAGCGCCGGGCGGGGGCGGGCTGTGGGACCGGGAAGGGGACCCGGTTGCGGCGCTCCGGACCGCGGTAGCCGCCGAGGGCGCCGACGACGCTGCGATTGCGCAGCCTCGACTGGATGCGCTGCAGCAGGTGGCGCGGCGACATCGGCTTGATGATGACTTCATCGATGCCGGCGCTGATCGCCTGGTGGCGCATGGGCGGCGTGATGGTGCGGGTCAGTGCGATCACCGGCACGTCCTGCGACACGAAACTCGAATCGAGGCGGATGGCTTCCACCATCTCGTGCGCAGGGCGCTCGTCGCGGTCGAGATCGACGACCAGCATGTGGACCGGCGCGATTCGCATGTAGGCGAACAGCTCGGCTTCGCTGTGGAACTGGCGGACCTTGAGGCGCGTATCGCCAGCCACCACTATGCCCAGGAGGGCCGTGAGTGCCGGAGTGGCAGCAATGATGGCAACGACCTTGGCCGAATCTGGCACGTAAAAAAACGCAGCTCCGCAGATGGTAAACGGTTCGTTACCATGCCCGAACGGCAGCGAGAAGGGTCCGGTTCCCTGCAGTGTTAATGGCTTGGGGAAAGCAGTTGCAGCGCGTGTCGAACCTGCGGCTGCCCGCCCGTCGTGGCGTCAAAGGCAAGCAGGGAGAAAGCGATGTCGTTCCAGGCCTATCTCGACGCAGTGGAAACCAAGACCGGCAGGACGCCGCGCGAGATCGTCGATCTCGCCCGGGCGCAGGGGTTCGATGACCCCGGCGTCAAGGCGGGGACGATTCTCGAGTGGCTGAAGACCGAGTTCGGCCTGGGGCGCGGCCACGGCATGGCCCTGGTGCACGTGATCCGGAACGGGCCGCAGATCGACATGAAGCATGTGGGCACGACCGGCGTGCACCGCGACGAAACCAACATGCTCTGGCTCGACGGAATGGCCACCAGGCCCGCGGTCTGAGAGCCGGCGCAGGAAGCGCCGGCCCTGACTGTCAGGCGGCGCCGGTTTCGTAGCCCACGCACTGGAGCGCGAAGGCATAGACCTCCGCGGTTTCCTTGATGCGGTCGAAGCGACCCGACGCGCCGGCATGCCCGGCATCCATATTGGTCTTGAGAAAGATCTGCGCGTCGCCGGTGGCAGTGGCGCGCAGCCTGGCCACCCACTTCGCCGGCTCCCAGTAGGTGACGCGCGGATCGGTAAGGCCGGCCTGCACGAAGATGGGCGGGTACGGCTGGGCGCTCACCTGTTCATAGGGCGCATAGGCGGCGATGCGGCGAAAATCCTCGGGGCTGGCGAGCGGATTGCCCCATTCGGGCCATTCCGGTGGCGTCAGTGGCAGGGACGCATCGAGCATGGTGTTGAGAACGTCCACGAACGGCACCTGCGCAATGATGCCGGCCCAAAGGTCCGGGCGCATGTTGGCGATGGCGCCCATGAGCATGCCGCCGGCCGAGCCGCCCTGTGCCACGATGCGGCCGGGGCGGGTGTAGCCCTGCTCAACCAGCATTTCCGCCGCCGCGATGAAGTCGGTGAAGGTGTTGGGCTTATGCTCGCGCCGCCCCAGCTTGTACCAGCGATACCCCTTCTCCATGCCCCCGCGGATGTGGGCCGTTGCATAGACGAAGCCACGATCCACGAGCGAGAGAGCCGAGATCGAGAAGCCCGAGGGCATGGCCATGCCATAGGCGCCATAGCCGTAGAGCAGCACGGGATTGCTGCCGTCGAGGGCGAGCCCCTTGCGATAGAGCAGGGTGACCGGCACCTCTTCGCCATCGGGCGCCGTCGCGAAGAGCCGCCGGGTCTCGTAAGCGGCGGGATCGTGGCCGGACGGTATCTCCTGCTCCTTGCGCAGCACGCGCTCGCCGGTGGCCAGGTCGAGGTCGTAGACGCGGTAGGGCGTGGTGGGCGAGGAGTAGCTGAAGCGGAAGATGGTGGTGTCGAACTCGTAACCGACCGACAACCCCAGCGAATAGGCTTCTTCCTCGAAGCGGACCGTCTCCTCGGCGCCCGTCCGCAGATCGCGCACGACGATGCGCGGCAACCCGTCGGCGCGCTCGAGGCGCAGCAGGTGATTGCGGATCACCGCCGTGTCGAGGATCAGCACGCCCGGCCGGTGCGGCACGAGATCCACCCAGTTCTCGGCGCCCGGCGCTTCGGCCGGCGCAGTGACGATCTTGAAGTCCTCGGCGCCACCGGCGTTGGTGCGGATGTAGAGCAGCCCTTCGCGCTCATCGACCTCGTATTCGCGCTCGGTTTCGCGGGCCGAGACGAGACGCGGCTCGCCACCGCGCTCCGCATCGATCAGGCGGACCTCCGAGGTCTGGTGGTCATGGGCGTCGATGACGATGAAGCGGTTGCTGAGCGTCTTGCCGACGCCGACGAAGAAGCCGGGATCGGCCTCCTCGTAGATGATGGGATCATCGGCCTGGTCGGTGCCCAGCACGTGCAGGCGCACGCGGAAGGGCCGGTGGTTGTCATCATACTCGGTGTAGTAGATGGCGCGTGAATCGTTGCTCCAGACATAGCCCCCGGCGGTTTCGCGGATCGCTTCGGGCGTGTCGGCGCCGGTCTCGAGGTCGCGGATGACGATGTCGTAGTATTCGGAGCCGGCGCGGTCCGCGGCCCAGGCGAGCAGGCGATGAGACGGGTCGTGCTGGGCGCCGGCAAAGCCGAAATAGCCGTCACCCGCCTCCACGTTGCAGTCGAGCAGCACGGTCTCGGGGCCGCCCTCCCGCGGGGTGCGCACGACGAGCGGGTACTGCTTGCCCTCGAGCATGCGCGAATTGTAGGCCCACGGCCCGTCAGGGGAGGGGACGCCGGTGTCGTCCTCCTTCATGCGGCCGCGGATCTCCTTGTAGATCTGCTCCTGCAGCCCCCTGGTGGGTTCGCCGAACGCGGCCATGGTGTAGGCGTTCTCGGCCTCGAGATAGGCGCGGATCTCGGGATCGAGCGCCTCGGGCTTCTGCATCACCTCCTGCCAGTTGTCGGCGCGAAGCCAGGCCCATGGGTCCTCGCGGACAATGCCGTGCTGTTCGAGGCGGAGCGGCTTCTGCGCGGCGACGGGGGGCACTGGCTGGGTCATGGACGATCCTGGGACAAGAAGGGTGGGTCCTTCAAATAGGAGGCGGGCGCGTGGATGGGAAGTGCGCCGCCCACTATCCACGGCCATCGGCGCATCGGGCCCGATTCGACTTGTGACAGGCGGCTCAATCAGTATGGTCGCTTGGCAATTCAGGGTGAATCGGGAGGCAGCGTGGAGCTGGAACAGGGCGCAGGTCTGGCGCTGGTGGCGATCGGGCCGTTCGTGGCCGCGGCGCTGGCACCGTTGCTCCATGGTCTGCTGCGCGGATTCAGTCACTGGCTGCTGGCGCTGGTGCCGGCGGCGATCTTCGTCTTCCTCATGGGCTATGTCGGCCCCGTCGCGAGCGGCGAGACCATCGTCGCGGGCATCGACTGGGTGCCCGCGCTCGGGCTGCGGCTGACCTTTCTCGTTGACGGGCTGAGCCTCGCCTTCGCGATGACCATCTCCGGCATCGGCACGCTGATCGTGCTCTATGCCGGCGCCTACCTGCACGGCCACCGCCACCTCGGACGGTTCCTGATGTTCCTGCTGGCCTTTACCGGGGCGATGCTGGGGCTGGTGCTGTCGGACAATCTCCTCGCGCTGTTCCTGTTCTGGGAGCTGACCTCGATCAGCTCGTTCCTGCTGATCGGCTTCGACGGCGACCGGCAGGCGGCGCGGCGCGGTGCCATCCAGGCGCTGGTGATCACCAATATCGGCGGCATGGGGCTGCTGGTGGGGGTGATCCTGATCAGCCAGCTCACCGGCGGCTGGAGCCTTGCCGAACTTCTCGGCAGCGGGGACATCCTGCGCGACAGCGGCCTCTACGGCGCCGTGCTGATGGCGATCCTGGTCGCGGCCTTCACGAAGTCGGCGCAGGTGCCGTTCCACTTCTGGCTGCCCAATGCCATGGAGGCGCCGACGCCGGTCTCGGCGTTCCTGCACTCGGCGACCATGGTGCAGGCCGGCGTCTACCTGCTGGCGCGGATGACGCCGGTGCTCGGCGGGACCACGGTGTGGACCACGGTG
>JAEZHZ010000141.1 GCA_023436745.1 Pseudomonadota bacterium
TGTGCATCACCTTCCCGGCGAGCCGCGCTCCCTCGAAGCTGGTGTTGCGCGAACGGGAGCGCAACTCCGACTCGGTGACCTGCCACGGGTAATCCAGGTCGATCAGGATCAGGTCCGCTGGCGCCCCACGCGCGATGCGTCCGCCCTCGATGCCCAGCAGTTCGGCAGGACGGCTGGTCATGGCCCGGAGCACCGTCAGCAGGTCCACGTCCTCGGAGTGCACCAGCCGCAGCGCGGCAGCAAGCAGTGTCTACAGCCCGATTGCGCCGTCGGACGCTTCGGCGAAGGGACGGCGCTTGACCTCGGTGTCCTGCGGGTCGTGGTCCGAATGGATAGTATCGATCGCTCCCGACTTGAGACCGGCGATCACGGCCTGCCGGTCGTCTTCGGCGCGGAGGGGCGTCGAGAGCTTGAAGTAGGTCCGGTACCGGCCGATGTCATTCTCGTTGAGGGCGAGATTGTTGATCGACACGCCTGCCGTAACCTTCCCGTTGCGCGATTTCGCTGCGGTGACCAGTTCCACTGCCCCTGCGCAGGAAATCTGCGCGGCATGGTAGGTCACGCCGGTGAGGGCCGCGAGCTGGAGGTCGCGCGCAAGCGGGATCGTCTCCGCCTCGCGGGGAATGCCGCGCAATCCGAGGACCGTTGCGAACAGCCCCTCGTTCATCACGCCGTCGCCGGCCAGGCTGTGGTCGGCCACGTGATGCACCAGCGGCATGCCATAATTGGCGGCGTAGCTCATCGCCGTCCGCAGCAGCGCGGTGGATTGTATCGAGTTGCGCCCGTCCGTCAGGCAGACGGCACCCGCTTCCTTGAGCAGGCCGAACTCCGTGATCTCCTTGCCTTCGAGCCCGCGCGTAATGGCGGCCGCGGGAAGCACGTTGACCTTGCTCGTTGCCTTGGCCCGGCGCAGCAGGAAATCGACCAGCGCCCCGTCATCGACCGCAGGCGTGGTGTCGGGCATCATCACGAAGCTGGTGACGCCACCGGCAGCGGCCGCTTCCCCTGCCGATTGCAGCGTCTCGCGATACTCCTTGCCCGGCTCTCCGGTGAATACGCGCATGTCGATCAGCCCCGGCGCTAGGGCAAGCCCCCGGGCATTGATCACCTCGGCGCCCTCCGGCACCCCAACCGGCCCACTGAGCGCGAGGTCGGTGACGGCCCCGTTCTCGATCAGCACGGCGCCCTGTGCATCGGTGCCCGAGGCAGGGTCGACCACGCGGGCATTCTCGATAAGCAGCGGTCGCGTCATGCGGCATCTCCTGCGAGCAGGGCATCGAGGACGGCCATGCGGACTGCGACGCCCATCTCCACCTGGTCTGTGATCACGGAGGCCGGTCCGTCGGCGATGGCGGGATCGATCTCGACTCCGCGGTTCATCGGGCCGGGATGCATGACGATCGCATCGGGCTTGGCTCGGCTCAGCTTGTCGGCATCGAGGCCGTAGAAGCGGTAGTACTCGCGCACCGAGGGGATCATCCGGCCGTTGGCGCGCTCGTGCTGCAAGCGCAGCATCATCACCACGTCGACGTCCTTGAGCCCCTCGTGCATGTCGGTGAACACCTCGGTTGCAAGGTTCTCGATGCCTGCGGGCAGCAGGTTGCGCGGGGCGATCACCCGGGTGCGCACATGCAGCGCGCCGAGCAGCAGCAGGTTGGAACGGGCGACGCGCGAGTTGGCGATATCCCCGCAGATCGCCACGGTCAGCCCGCTGATCCGTTGCTTGTGACGGCGGATGGTCAAGGCGTCGAGCAGTGCCTGTGTCGGGTGCTCATGGGCGCCGTCGCCTGCATTGACCACCGAGCAGCCCACCTTCTGCGACAGCAGTTCCACCGCTCCCGCCGCCGAGTGGCGCACCACGATCACGTCCGGCCGCATCGCGTTGAGCGTTGCGGCAGTGTCGATCAGCGTTTCGCCCTTGGTGACGGAACTGGTCCGCACCGACATGTTCGTCACCTGCGCGCCAAGGCGCTTTCCGGCGATCTCGAACGAGCCCTGTGTCCGCGTGGAGGGTTCGAAGAACAGGTTGATCTGCGTCTTGCCCGTCAGCGTCGGGTGTGACTTGCGTTCCTGCAGGCTCACCGGAACCATGGCCTCGGCGCGGTCGAGCAGGTCGATGATCTCGTGCTGCTTCAGGTCGGCAATGGAAATGAGGTGGCGCTGGCGAAACGGGGGAAAATCGCCGGCTGTAGCGGCGTTGGGCTGGGTGCGATCCTCGGCCATTGGCTCCTGTCCCGTAGATTGGCTGCGGTCTAGCGGAGGGCAGGGGGCGGAGCAAGCCCTCGCCGCATGTTGTTCAGTCGTTGCGCAGCCGGTCGAGAGCACCCTGCAGGATGTAGCTCGCCGCCAGCTTGTCGACGACCTCGGCCCGCCGGTCCCGACGCAGGTCCGCCTCGATCATCATGCGGGTCACCGCGCTCGTGGAGAGCCGCTCGTCCCAGAACGCCAGGGGAAGCGGCAGGATGCGGGCGAGGTTGCGCGCGAACGCTCGCGTCGACTGCACCCGCGGCCCCTCGCTGCCATCCATGTTGAGCGGCAGCCCCAGCACGATGGCGACGACCTGGTTCTTGCGTGCCAGTTCGACGATCTGCTCTGCGTCCTGGGTGA
>JAEZHZ010000164.1 GCA_023436745.1 Pseudomonadota bacterium
CTTGATCGCCTTGACGATCTTCTGGGCGGCGTCGTCGAGATCGTCGGCGGAGATGACGTTGAGGCCGCTCGAGTCGAGAATGGCCATGCCTTCCTTGACATTGGTGCCTTCGAGGCGAACCACCAGCGGCACCTTGAGGCCCACTTCCTTGACCGCAGCAATCACGCCCTCGGCGATCACGTCGCAGCGCATGATGCCGCCGAAGATGTTGACCAGGATGCCTTCGACCGCAGGGTCGGCGGTGATGATCTTGAAGGCCGCGGTGACCTTCTCCTTGGAGGCGCCGCCGCCGACGTCGAGGAAGTTGGCGGGCTCGGCACCATAGAGCTTGATGATGTCCATGGTGGCCATGGCGAGGCCGGCGCCGTTGACCATGCAGCCGATATTGCCGTCGAGGGCGACGTAGGCGAGGTCGTACTTGGACGCCTCGATCTCCTTGGGATCTTCCTCGGAGAGGTCGCGGAGCTCCTTGAGCTCCTCGTGGCGGAAGGCAGCGTTGTTGTCGAAGCTGACCTTGGCGTCGAGCACGCGCAGGTGCCCGTCTTCCATGACGATCAGCGGGTTGACCTCGAGCAGGCTCATGTCGGTATCGACGAAGGCCTTGTAGAGGATCGGGAACAGCTTCGCGGCATCCTCGCGGGCGGCGCCCTCGAGCTGCAGCGCGTCGGAGACGCGGGCGACGTCGGCATCGGTGACGCCGGTGGTCGGATCGATTGCGACGGTGATGATCTTTTCGGGCGTGGCCTCGGCAACGGCCTCGATGTCCATGCCGCCTTCGGTGGAGACGACGAAGGAGACGCGGCTGGTGGCGCGGTCGACGAGCAGCGAGCAGTAGAGCTCACGGGCGATGTCGGCGCCGTCCTCGATATAGAGGCGGTTCACCTGCTTGCCGGCGTCGCCGGTCTGCTTGGTGACGAGGGTGTTGCCCAGCATCTCGCGGGCATTGCTCACCACTTCCTCGACGGAGCGGGCGAGGCGGACGCCGCCCTTGGCATCGGGGCCGAGTTCCTTGAACTTGCCCTTGCCGCGGCCACCCGCATGGATCTGCGACTTCACCACATAAAGCGGGCCCGGCAGCTGGCGGGCGGCGGCTTCGGCCTCGTCGGCCGAGAAGATGGCGACGCCCTCGGCGACCGGGGCGCCGTACTTCTTCAGCAGGGCCTTGGCCTGGTGTTCGTGGATGTTCATGTCAGTCCCCTTATGGGCAGTTGCGGTGTCGGACCGACCGCAGGCGGTCTCAACTCGGTCCTTGTGCCGCCGTCATCGCCGGGCTGTGCCGGCAATCCATGTTCGCCGCGGAATGGCCCACCGGGCGGGTCCGGTGGGAACGACGTGACGATCGGCGTTACGCCAGCTTGGGCGCGATCTTCTTGCAGGCCTCGATCAGGCCTTCGACGGCTGCGACGGACTTGTCGAATGCCTTCTGCTCGGCCGAGTTCAGCGAAATCTCGACGACGCGCTCGGCACCGCCGGCGCCGATCACCACGGGAACGCCGACATAGGTGCCGGTGACGCCGTATTCGCCGTTGAGATAGGCGGCGGAGGGCAGCACGCGCTTCTTGTCCTTGAGGTAGCTCTCGGCCATGGCGATGGCGGAGGCAGCCGGGGCGTAGAAGGCGGAACCGGTCTTGAGCAGGCCGACGATCTCGGCGCCGCCGTCACGGGTGCGCTGCACGATCTCCTCAAGGCGCTCCTTGCTCATCCAGCCCATCTTGACGATGTCGGTCAGCGGAATGCCGGCGACGGTGGAGTAGCGGGTGAGCGGCACCATGGTGTCGCCGTGCCCGCCCAGCACGAAGGCCGACACGTCCTCGGTCGACACGCCCAGTTCCTCGGCGATGAAGTGCACGAAGCGGGACGAGTCGAGCACGCCTGCCATGCCGATCACCTTGTTGGCGGGCAGGCCGGAGAACTTCTGCAGGGCCCACACCATCGCGTCGAGCGGGTTGGTGATGCAGATGACGAAGGCGTCCTTGGCATACTTGGCGATGCCGGCGCCCACCTGCTCCATCACCTTGAGGTTGATTTCGAGCAGGTCGTCACGGCTCATGCCGGGCTTGCGCGGTACGCCGGCAGTCACGATGACCACGTCGGCTCCGGCGATGTCCTTGTACTCGGTCGTGCCCTTTAGGCTGACGTCGAAGCCCTGCGGGGGAGCGGACTGGGCGATGTCGAGTGCCTTGCCGGCGCCGATGCCTTCCTGCACGTCGAACAGGACTACGTCGCCCAACTCCTTCTGTGCCGAGAGCAGCGCCAGCGTGCCCCCGATCTGACCCGCACCGATAAGAGCAATCTTCTTGCGCGTCATAGTCCATCCCCGCTGCGTTGAATTGGCGCACCTCTTAACCCTGTCGGTGGGCACGGGCAAGTGAACCGTTGGTCTAAGCGGACCGATTGCCCCTTGCTGATGAGCGATGGGGTAGTGCCGGATGGGCAAAGCGGAACCTAGGAGGCGGTGTCGCCCGGCGAGTCGCGCAGCGCCTTATCGAGATATTCCTCGGACTGCATCTCGGTGAGGCGCGAAACAGTGCGCTGGAACTCGAACGCCGTGCGGTCGTCCTTGCCCAGCTGCTCGAGCGGTACCGCGAAGCTGGCGGCAAGCTTCACGCCGCGGTCATAAAGGCTGTCGATCAAGAGGATGAAGCGCTTGGCCGCGTCCGAGCGGGTGCGGTCCATCTGCGGCACATCGTCGATGACGATGGAGTCGAACTCATAGGCGATGCGTACGAAGTCGCGGGTGCCGAGCGGCCGGTCGCAGAGGTCGACAAAGTTGAAGCGTGCCGCGCCCATGGCCTGCAGCGGCACGGGAATCTCGCGCCCGATGCTCTCCACTACGCCCGGCTCGCCGGGTTCGCCGCCGGTGATCCTCAGCCACAGCCGGTCCATCGTCGCGCGGACCTCCGGGCCGGTGCCGAAGGCGTAGACCTGCTGGCCGGCGAACTTGAGACGCCGGTAGTCCTGCGCGGCCGGAAGGGCGGCGACAACAGTGCGCTGCTTGAGCAGCTCGATGAACGGCAGGAAGAGCTGCCGGTTCAGCCCGTCGCGGTAGAGCTCGTCGGGGCGGACGTTGGAGGTTGCCACCAGCGTGACGCCACCGGCGAACAACTTGTCGAACAGCCGGTAGAGCAGCATGGCGTTGGTGATGTCGTGGACGTGGAATTCGTCGAGGCAGAGCAGGCGCAGGCCGCGCTTGAGCATGGGGCGCACCACGGCTTCCACCGGGTCGGCATCCTCGTCGCGGCCCCTGGGGGACTTGCGGAACGCGGCGATCCCGGTGTGCACTTCGTCCATGAACTCATGGAAGTGGACGCGCCGTTTGCCGGCGAGCGGCACGGCGGCGAAGAACAGGTCCATCAGCATGGTCTTGCCGCGCCCGACCTCCCCATAGAGGTAGAGGCCGCGAACCGGTTCCGGCTTGTCGAACAGGCGCGAGAGTAGGCCGCGCGGCTTTTCCGCCGTCAGGTCGGTGAGGACGCGGTCAAGTTCCGCCACCGCCTCCCGCTGGGCAGGATCCGGCGTGATCGCGCCGCGGCTCGCGAGAGCCTCATAGGCGGAGCGGACGGGGCTGGGGGTATTGCTGGAAGCCAACACGAAACCGTACTGCCCCGGGGCTCGACCCGGGGCCTGCCGCCACATCCGGTATCGGCCCCGTCACGGGGCGCCGCGGATGCGGGTAGGAAGAGAAAAGAGCCGGTCCTGCGACCGGCTCCCGAAACTCAGCGCTGCATGGACACCGGCTGGCCGCCGCCCATGGTGCCGATATAGCGGCCGCTCGAGGGGGCGAGGAACGCGGCGATGTTGCCGTTCTCATCATAGAGCTGCAGCTGCGAGCCGACCTGCTGCCAGCCCGTCACCGACGCCAGCTGCGGCACGGTGCAGCCCGGCGCCGAGGCGCGGTAGTAGCTGGTGCCGGTCTTGGAGGTCAGCGGCAGGTTGAGCCGGCAGGTGGCGCCGGCGGCCGTGACGTTCCACACGCCTTCCGGACCAGTGGGGGCGCCTGCGCCAGTGTTCACCGAGAACGAGGTCGGCTGCCCGCTCGCATCGTAGGTGGCGAAGGAGCCGTTGCTGGTCATCTGGGTGGTGCCGCCGCCGGGGGCGGGGAAGGTCGAGACCTGCTGGCCGGTCTGGTTCGGCATGCCGCCGAGCACCGGCTGGCCCGAAAGGCCCGGAGCAGGGGTGCCGGTCGCGCCGAGGGCCGGCAGCTGGTTCTGCTGGACGGTGGAATTCGGCACCGGCTGCAGCTGCTGGGGCGCTCCGATGGTATTGAGGTTGGCGGTGCTGGTGCCGGTCGACTGGCATGCAGCCAGCACCAGCGCCAGCCCCGCAATTCCTGCTGCGGACATCGATCCACGCCACCAAGCCGTCATCCGTTGAGCTCCTGCCTCTTGCAAGGTCTTAATAAAGGTTAACCTTCGGTCGGGCTTTATAGACAGTGCCCCCTCCGGGTTCAACCGCCGCTCCCCGCCTTTCACCACGCTGCGCGCAGCAATGTGGCTGATTTAGGGGGAGTCCCGCATCTCTTGCAACAGCGCTTGCGCCAGTGCGGTTGCATCGTCAGCCTCGTCCTCGAGCACCTGTATCGGGGTGCCGCCGGCGCCGAACAGTCTCGGCACGCCGGGAAGGCCGCCGTCGCCGGGTTCAAGGGGATGGAAGCCGTGGGCCCTGAGCGCGGCGATGAGCACCCGCGCCATGGTTGTATCCTCTACGTCGGCAATGATCCGGTACATGGCACACCCTTGTTGAAACCATTGTGACCGCCGCGCGAATACGGGGCAAGCCGAAGTAGTCATCATACAAATGCACAAAGATTGTATGTTGACTGCTCCCGGCAGCTTCCATACCAGTTTTGTAATCGGAGGAGGGTGGCAACCCTGCTCTGTGGCGCCGCACAGGCGTCCAGCAGCGCGGGACTGGCTCCCAAGGGCCAGCCCGCGGCCTTTGGGAGGAAAACCATGTACCATCTGCCACGACTGGCAGCGACCGCACTCGTCGCTGCCTCCATGATGACCGTCGGCGTCAGCGCCCAGACCGTGCTGCGCTCGTCGGACACTCACCCTGACGGCTACCCCACTGTGGAGGCCGTGAAGCATTTCGGCGAGCTGGTGAAGGAGCGCACCGACGGCCGCTACGAAGTCGAGGTCTTCCACTCCGCCCAGCTGGGGCAGGAAGCCGACACCATCGAGCAGACCCAGTTCGGGGTGATCGACCTCAACCGTATCTCGATCGGCGCCTTCGGCACCCAGGTGCCCGAAGCCACGGTCACGCAGCTGCCCTATATCTTCCGCTCCGCCGACCACTTCCACAACGTGCTGGATGGTCCGATCGGTGAGGAAATCCTTGCAGCCTTCGATGCCGTGGACGTCGTTGCCCTAGCCTTCTACGACGGCGGCGCGCGCTCGTTCTACAACAGCGAGCGGCCGATCACCTCGCCGGACGACATGTCGGGCCTCAAGTTCCGCGTCATGCAGTCCGACGTGTTCGTGGACATGGTCGGGGCCCTCGGCGCCAACGCCACCCCGATGCCCTATGGCGAAGTCTACTCCGCCATCGAGACCGGCGTCATCGACGGCGCCGAGAACAACTATCCGAGCTTCGACACGGCCGGGCACGCCGAAGTCGCCAAGTATTTCTCCCTCGACGAGCACCTGATGGTGCCCGAGGTGCTGGTGATGTCGAAGGTCATCTGGGACGGCCTGTCGCCGGAGGACCAGGAGATCATCCGCCAGGCCGCCAGGGATTCCGTCGCCCATCAGCGCGAGCTCTGGGCCGCACAGGAAGCCGAATCCCGCGCCAAGGTCGAGGCGCTCGGGGTCGAGTTCAATGAAGTGGACAAGCAGCCCTTCATCGATGCCATGACGCCGGTCTACGAGAAGTACGTGACCGATCCCAAGCTGCAGGGCCTCGTCGAGCGCATCCGCGCCACCGAGGGCTGACGCAGACCGCTGGCCACGCCTCCACGTCGCTCCGGCTTCGCGCCGGGGTGACGGCGGGGGCGTGCCTGCCCCGTCAGCCAGCCAGTTTTTTGGAGCCGTGCGGATGAAGAGTTCGCTGCTATCCGTCAGCCGGGTCTTGCGCGCCCTGTCGACCATCGCCCTCTATCTCGCAGGAGTGGGTCTCGTCGCGATGACGGTGATCGTCGCCTACCAGGTCTTCATGCGCTACGTCGTCAATTCATCCCCGCCATGGACCGAAGCCGGCTCGATCATGATCATGAGCTGGTTCGTGTTTCTCGGCGCGGCCGTAGGCGTGCGCGAGAACTTCCACATGGGCTTCGACGTGCTGGTCTATGTGCTGCCGCCGCGCGCCAAGCCCTTCCTGCGCTATCTCACCGACATCGCGGTCTTCGGCTTTGCCTTCGGCATGGCGTTCTATGGCGGCGAGCTCGCCCTGCGCGGCTGGAACACGCGCATTCCCGTGGTGGGCCTGCCGGCCACCTTCACCTACCTGCCGATCGTGGTCTCGGGCGTGCTGATGTGCCTGTTCACGCTGGAGCGCATCCTGCTCCGGGCGGCGGGCGAACCCGTCGACGAACCGGCGCCCGACAGCGATGTCGCCGTCACCGCGGACTGAGGACCACTCATGGAATACTGGATACTCTTCGGTGTCTTCACCGCGCTGATGCTGATCGGCACCCCGATCGCCTTCTGCCTCGGCATCGCCAGCTTCGCCACCATCGTCTATCTCGGGCGCCCCGCCATCGTGGTGTTCCAGCAGCTGAACTCCGGCGTGTCGGTGTTTACGCTGATGGCGGTCCCGTTCTTCATCTTCGCCGGCGACCTGATGGTTCGCGGCGGCATCGCAGCCCGGATCATCCAGTTCGCGGGCGCCCTGATCGGGCATGTGCGCGGCGGCCTCGGGCAGGTCAACGTCGCCGCCTCGACGCTGTTCGGCGGCATCTCCGGCTCGGCGGTGGCGGAAGCCGCTGCGGTGGGCGGCATCATGATCCCGCAGATGAAGGCGCGCGGCTACGGCGCCGACTACGCCGTCAACGTCACGTCGATGGCGGCGCTGATCGCCCTGCTGCTGCCGCCCAGCCACAACATGATCATCTATTCGCTCTCCGGCGGCGGACGCATCTCGATCGCAGACCTGTTCACGGCCGGCATCATTCCGGGCCTGCTGCTGGCGGCCGCGCTGATGATCACCGCCTATATCGTCGCGGTGAAGCGGGGCTATCCGACCGAGGCATTCCCCGGTTTCCGCAAGGCGCTCGAATACTTCATCATCTCGGTGCCGGGGTTGCTGCTGATCGGCATCATCTTCGGCGGCGTGCGCTCGGGCATATTCACCGCCACCGAAAGCTCGTGCATCGCGGTGATCTATGCGTTCCTCGTGACGCTGCTGATCTATCGCTCGATGAGCTGGCGGGCGTTCGTCCATTGCGTCACCGGGGCGGTGCGCACCACCGCCATGGTGCTGTTCATCATCGGGGCCGCGGCATCGTTCGGCTGGCTGATGGCCTATCTCAAGGTGGCGCCGATCCTGACGGAGGCGATCTCGACCTTCACCACCGATCCGCTGATGGTGCTGCTGCTCATCAACGTAATGCTGCTGGTGCTCGGCACCTTCATGGACATGGGGCCGCTGATCGTCATCACCACCCCGATCTTCCTGCCGCTGGTCGTGGCCTTCGGAGTCGATCCGGTGCATTTCGGGGTGATCATGATCCTCAACCTCGGTATCGGCCTCAACACCCCGCCACTCGGCCCGGTGCAGTTCGTGGCCGCGGCCGTGGGCAAGATATCGGTGATGCAGGCCATGCGCTCGGTATGGCCGTTCTATCTCGCCGGCATCATCGTGCTCGGGCTCGTCACCTATATTCCGGCCCTGTCGCTGTGGCTGCCGGCGCTGTTCCGGGGCTGAGCGATGAGTCTCGGTGAAATGGGCGCGACCGTGCAGCGCAAGCCGAAGCTGGCGGATCTGGTGATCGACACGCTGCGCCAGCGCATCCATGCCGGCGAGTACGGCGCCAGCGGCAAGCTGCCGACGGAACTGCAGCTGACCACCATATTCGGGGTCAGCCGCACCGTGGTGCGCGAGGCGATCGCGGCGCTGGCGGCCGACGGGCTGGTGCAGTCGCGCCAGGGCTCCGGCGTGTTCGTGATGAGCCAGCCGAGCAGCGCCTTCAGCACCATTGGCGCGGAGACCTCGAACAAGATCTCCGTCGCCATCAACGTGCTCGAGGTGCGCATGGGAATCGAGATCGAATCCGCCGGGCTCGCCGCGATCCGGCGCAGCACCAGCCAGGAGGCGGCGATCCACGAGGCGTGGAACGAGTTCGGGCGGCAGCTGAGGCTCGGCAATCCCACCGGCAGGGCGGATTTCCAGTTTCACCGCGCCGTTGCCGCCGCCACCAACAACCCATTCTACATGGAGGTGCTGGACGCGCTCGGCAGCCGTACCATTCCCTGCGACGTGGCCTCCCCATGGGGCACGGAGAGCGTGCTCACCTACGAGTACCAGGCGGGGCTCCACGAAGAACACGGGCGCATCCTCGATGCCGTTTCGCGCCAGGACGCGGCAGCGGCGCGCGAGACCATGCGCGATCATCTCTCGCGCAGCCAGGACCGTTATCGGCAGCGGCTGCGCGAACAGGGCAGCACACAGGAAGGACCACCATGACCACCCAGCACGAAATCCGCTTCGCCATCGATCCGGCGGCGGCGGCCATGATGGACACCTCCGAGCTGCGGGCCAACTTCCTGATCGATGACCTGTTCGCCGCCGGCGAGGTGCGCTGGTGCTATTCCCATTACGACCGCATGGCCGTGGGCGGGGCGGTGCCGGAGGGTGCCGAACTGGCGCTCGAGAGCATCAAGCCGACCGGTACGGGGTATTTCCTCGAGCGGCGGGAGTTGATCGCGGTCAATATCGGGGAAGCCGGGACGATCACCGTGGACGGGGCGGCCCATGCGGTGGGGCCGCGCGACATGCTCTATGTGGGGATGGGCGCGAAGGAGGTCCGGTTCGGCGGGGCAGGGGCGAGGTATTATCTCGTCAGCGCGCCGGCGCACGCGAGCCATCCGACGAAGCTCCTGCAGCAATCGGGCGCCAAGCGGCTCGACATGGGTGCGCGCGAAACCGCAAACGAGCGCTCGATCTTCCAGTACGTGAATGCCGACAGCGTCCAGACCTGCCAACTGGTGGTCGGGCTGACGCAGTTCGCGCCGGGCTCGCTGTGGAACACCATGCCGGCGCATGTGCATGACCGCCGGATGGAGGCCTACCTCTATTTCGACCTCAAGCCCGATGCCTTCGTGGTGCACCTGATGGGCGAGCCGGACGAGACGCGGCACCTGATCGTGCGCAACGAGCAGGCGGTGCTGTCGCCGCCCTGGTCCATCCATGCCGGTGCGGGCACCGGGTCCTACACCTTCATCTGGGCCATGGCCGGGGACAATGTCGACTATACCGACGTCGAGAAGGTGGCGATGGAGGACCTGCGGTGACGGACCTCTCCGCCTTCAGCCTCGAGGGACGAACCGTGATGGTCACCGGCGCCAATACCGGCATCGGGCAGGGGATCGCGCTGTCGATCGGCCGGGCGGGCGGTCGCGTCATCGGCGTCGGCCGCTCCAGCATGGCCGATACGGCGCAACTGCTCGGCAGGCTCGGAGCAGATTTCGTCGAAGTGCGGGCCGATCTCGGATCCACCGAGGCGGCGCGGGCGATGTTCGACCAAGCCTGGGCGGATCACGGGCCCATCGACGGGCTCGTCAACAATGCCGGCATCATCCGCCGGGTCGATGCGGTGGACTTCACCGAGGAGGATTGGGATGCGGTGATGGACGTCAACCTCAAGACCGGCTTCTTCCTCTGCCAGGCGCTGGCGCGGCAGGCGCTGGCGGCGGGACGCGGGGCGCGCATCGTCAACATCGCCTCGATGCTGAGCTTCCAGGGCGGCATCCGCGTTGCGAGCTACACCGCCTCCAAGAGCGGGGTCGTGGGGATCACGCGGCTGCTCGCCAACGAATGGGCGGCCAAGGGGATCAACGTCAACGCCATCGCGCCGGGTTATATCGAGACCAACAATACCGAGGCGCTGCGGGCGGATACGGAGCGGAGCGCGGCCATTCTCGGGCGCATTCCGGCGGGCCGCTGGGGCGTGCCCTCCGACATCGGCGATGCCGCCGTGTTTCTTCTTTCCAACGCCGCCAACTACATGCACGGTGCCGTCATCCCGGTCGACGGGGGCTGGCTTGCGAGGTGATCCGATGACCGACCAGAAGCTGTTCGCCCAGCCAAACGAGACCGAGTGGACGGAGCTGCAGCCGGGCAATACACGCCGGGTGCTGATCCATACCCCCGAGCTGATGCAGGTGGAGTTCGGCTTCGAGGCGGGTGCCGTGGGCGCGCCGCACAGCCACCCGCATGTGCAGGTGAGCTATGTCGCCGAGGGGCGCTTCGAGGTGACCATCGACGGCAACACCGAGGTGGTGGAGCAGGGCGGCAGCTTCATCGTGCCGTCCGGGCTGGTGCATGGCGTGGTGGCGCTGACCCGCGGGCGGCTCATCGACGTTTTCACCCCGATGCGGCACGACTTCCTCTAGGTTCAGCCGATCTCGGCCAGCATCGCCGCATACGCCCCTTCGTGGCTGCCACCCCAGTTGGGCATGTCGGGGGCCGTCAGCTTTCCCCGCCGGGGCGGGATCATGCTTGAGATGCGGCGTTCCGGCTGCTCTCGCCAGTTGAGGTTGAAGGCGGCGAACTTCGGGAAGAACTCCATGGCGTGGTAGGGCAGGTGGTCGTGGACCCACCAGGCCATCGCCTCCCAGTCGCCGGTGCGCTGGTAGTAGCCGATGAAGCGGTTGACCACGACACAGGCGGTGGCGCCCATGCGGCCGGCGGCGTCCCGCTGGTCCCAGAGGTGGGTGGCGCGGTTCTTCTCGTTGCTGGCGCAGTTGAGGCCGTTGGCGTTGCCGAAGCCGTTGACCTCGGGCGAGCGGTAGGCGGAACGGATCGAGATGCGCCCGAACCGGGCCTGGAGCAGCTCCAGCAGGTCTTCGCAGAGACCTCGTCCCGCTGCGATGGCGAGGTCGGGATCATCCGGCAGGTTGATGAACCCGTTCATTGCCGCGATCTCCGAATAGAGGAAGTCGCGCATGAAGAAGTTCTCGGACAGGCGCACGCGTCCGAAGTCTTCGAGGGCACGTACGGTCTTGGGCTTGCGCATCTGCGGCTCCGGGATGGACGTGGGATACTGGTGCTGTACAGTCGGCAATGACACCCGATAGTCACGAGCCGCCCCGGCGACTTGGGATGCAGGGCACCATGAGACAGGCGCAGGTCACTGCATATGCTCGAGGTCCTCACCTATGTCGCCACCGCGGCGCAGGCCATGACGGCGGCGCTTGCGGCCGGGCGGCGGCAACTCGACTGGTTCGGGGTCTGCGTGCTGGCCTGCGTCACCGCCCTTGGCGGAGGCTCGGCCCGGGACATCATGCTCGGCCACTATCCGCTCTCCTGGGTGAAGTCTCCCAACGTGCTGCTGCTGGTGTGCGGCGCGGCGCTCTTCACAATTGCCGCCGCGCGGCTGATGGGCAGGCTGCACTGGCCGTTCCTGATCCTCGATGCGGTCGGGCTGGTGGTCTTCACCATCGCCGGCTGCAACATCGGCATCACCATGGGCGTGCACCCGATCATCGTCATCGTCGCGGGCATGGTCACGGGCATCGTCGGCGGCATCCTGCGCGACGTGCTGGTGACCCAGGTGCCCCTGATCTTCCGGGGCGAACTCTACGCGTCGGTGTCCATCATCACGGCAGTCGTCTATTATTTCGGCGCTGAAACCGGCTGGCCCAACGAGCTCGAGGTGGTGGTGGCGCTGGTGCTGGGCCTGTCGCTGCGCCTGCTGTCGATCCACTTCGGCTGGAAGATGCCGGCCTTCATCTACCAGGATCAGGACAGGCGCTGACGGCGCCCAGCGGCATCAGGGCGCTGTAAACGGGGCGCCACACCAGCTAAGGACCTGCGGTTCCCTTTTTCTGTCCGCGAGGTCGCCGGCATCCCGATGCTCCAGGTTCTTTTCTATGTCGCGATCACTGCCGAGGCGATGACTGCGGCGCTTGCCGCCGGGCGCCGGCAGCTCGACTGGTTCGGGGTGTGCGTGCTCGCCTGCGTCACCGCCCTCGGCGGCGGCACCACGCGGGACCTGCTGCTGGGGCATTATCCACTCTACTGGGTCGGCAACCCGTATGTGCTGCTGCTGGTGTGCGGCGCGGCGCTGCTGACGATCGGTGCGGCGCGGCTGATGCACCGGCTGCGCTGGCCGTTCCTGCTGCTCGATGCGGTGGGTCTCGTCGTGTTCACCATCGTAGGGTGCAATATCGGCATGGACATGGGGGTTCACCCCATCATCGTCATCGTGTCGGGCATGGTCACCGGCATCGTCGGCGGCATCCTGCGGGACGTGCTGGTCAACGAAGTGCCGCTGGTCTTTCATGGCGAACTCTACGCCTCGGTGTCGATCATCACCGCGGCGGTCTACTATTTCGGCGTCGTCTCCGGGTTGCCGGGCGATGTCGTCGTGCTGATCGCGCTCGCCATCGGTTTCCCGATCCGGGTGCTGGCCATCGTCCATGGCTGGAAGATGCCGAAGTTCGTCTACGACAAGGACCTGCGCTGAGCTGTGTGACAAGCCGGCCGGGGCCTTCCTTGTGCGACGCCGGTGTGGCAAAGAACTGCCATACAAGAACGACGGAGCAGTGATTTGCGTCAGACGTGGCGGTGGTTTGGCCCCAGGGATTTGTGCAGCATCGACGACATCACCCAGTGTGGTGCCGAAGGGGTGGTAAGTGCGCTGCATCATGTGCCCAACGGGGTCGTCTGGACGCCCGAGGAGATCGCGAAGCGCCACGCGGAGATCCAGACCCGTCGCGACGGCACGCCTTCGGGCCTGACGTGGGACGTGGTCGAGAGCCTGCCGGTCACCGAAGACATCAAGAAGCAGAAGAACGACTGGCGCGAGCACATCGCCAACTACAAGGTGTCGATGCGCAACCTCGCCGACAGCGGCATCGAGGTGATCTGCTACAACTTCATGCCGGTTCTGGACTGGACCCGCACCAACCTGCGCTGGACGGTGCCGAGCGGTGGCTCGTGCATGCGCTTCGACATCAACGACTTCGCGGCCTTCGACATCCACATCCTCGAGCGTCCCGGCGCTCCGGCGGACTACACCAACTCCATCGCGGACGAGGCGGCGCGCCGCTATGCGGAGATGGACGACGACGCGCGCAAGCAGCTTGCCCGCAATGTCACCATGGGCCTGCCGGGTGCAACGGAATCGCTGTCGCTCGACGATGTGCGGGCTCATCTCGACGAGTATGGCGCGATCACCCCGGAGCAGTTGCGCGCCCATTTCATCGACTTCCTCGAGGAGGTCGTGCCGGTCGCAGAGGATCTCGGCCTCCGGCTGTGCTGCCACCCGGACGATCCGCCGTTCTCGCTGCTGGGCCTGCCGCGCATCATGTCGACGGAGGCGGACTATGCCGCGATCCTCGATGCGGTGGACAGCCGGTCGAACGGCATGACGCTGTGTTCCGGCTCGCTCGGTGCGCGCCCCGACAACGACCTGCCGGCAATGATGCGCCGGTTCGGGCCCAAGGTGCACTTCCTGCACCTGCGGAACGTCAAGCGCGACAGCGAGGCGGTGATGGGCTCGTTCTTCGAGGCCGAGCACCTTGGCGGGGACACCGACATGGTGGCCCTGATCGCCGAGATCATCGCCGAGGAGCGCCGCCGCAAGGCCGAGGGCCGTGCCGACTGGCAGATTCCGATGCGCCCCGACCACGGGCAGGACATCCTCGATGACCTCAGCCGCCCCGCCCAGCCGGGCTATCCCACTATCGGGCGGATGAAGGGCCTGGCGGAACTGCGCGGCGTCATGACCGCGCTCGAACACGGGATGGTGCGCTTCTAGCCCTGGTTATCCAGGGCTTTCCCACAACTGCCTACCAGTTGCTGGTGCCGGTTCACCAAATCTCAAGCCGCGCGGGCGCAGTGTCAGGCGTTAGCGCAGCGCGAGGCTTGTCTTGGACGCACTGGCTCAATTCCAGAAGATCGTGGACTGGTTCGTCCCCGAGCACATGAAGCACGATCTGCACAAGCGCAAGCGTGTGCAGATGTTCATCATCAGCCACATCTTCGGCCCCCTGATCGCAACGCCCATCCCGGTATTCCTGTGGTTCGCGGACCCGCGTCCGATGCCGCACGTGGCGATCCTCGCCGCGTCCATCTACGGGTTCTGGCCGTTCCTGGCGCTGGTGAAGCTCCTGCCGCGCCATTACACCGTGCTGGCCATGGCCTCGGTGGTGAACCTCACCTTCTGCATCCTGTGGGGGGCCTACAACTACGGCGGGGCGAGTTCGCCGTTCCTCGTGTGGCTCGTGCTCGTGCCGCTGCTCGGGTTCATGTATCTCGGCTCCAACTGGCCGGCCCGCGTCTTCGTGTTCTCCCAGATCACGCTGGGCATCTCGGCGCTCTATCTCTTCTCGCTGGTCACCGCCTTCCCGGTCCACATTCCGGTCGAGAACATGGTGGTGGCGGGCGTGCTGTCCGCGCTCGGGTCCAACATCTACGTGTTCATGATGGCTGGCTATTATGCGAGCGTGGTCGACAGCCAGTCCGAATTGATCCGCGAGGTCGAACGGCACCAGCAGACCCTCAAGGCGCTGACCAGCGCCAAGGAGGAGGCGGAGCGCGCTAACGGTGCAAAGTCCGAGTTCCTCGCCAAGATGAGCCACGAACTGAGGACGCCCCTCAATGCCGTGCTCGGCTATTCGGAGATCCTGCTCGAGGACGCCGAACTCGACGGGCGGGGCGAGCAGATCGCGGACCTGCAGAAGATCAGCGCGGCGGGCAAGCACCTGCTCGCCATGGTCAACGACATCCTCGACATCTCCAAGATCGAAGCCGGCAAGATGGCGCTGCACCTAGAGCCGGTGGATCTCGATGAACTCATCGGGGAGGTGGAGTCCACCGCCCGGCCGCTGGCGGCCAAGAACGCCAACACCCTGGTGGTGCACCGCGGCAGCGATCTCGGATCGGTCCTCGCCGACGTCACCAAGCTGCGCCAGGCCACCTTCAACCTCCTCTCGAATGCAGCCAAGTTCACCCAGAACGGACAGATCACGCTGGAGGTGGTCCGCCGCGGGGAATGGCTCGAGATTGCCGTCGCCGACACCGGCATCGGCATCTCGCGCGAGCAGCAGGAGGCGCTGTTCTCCAATTTCTCGCAGGCCAGCTCGAAGATCGCGGCCGTGTATGGCGGCACCGGCCTCGGGCTTTCGCTCAGCCAGAACCTCTGCCGGCTGATGGGCGGGCGGATCGAGCTCGAAAGCGAACTCGGCAAGGGCAGCCGCTTCACCATCCGCGTCCCGGCGCGGCCGGTGGAGGAAGACGAGCGCCCGGTGGCCCCCGCGTGGGACGCGCATCCTGCACCTGCCGCTGTGCCGCGGGCAGGGGGGAGCGAGCCGGCGGACCTGCCCTTCGTGACGGCCGGGCGCCGGCAGGTCGAAGTGCCCGGCGGCGAACACCCGCGCCGCGAGCGGATACTGGTGGTGGATGATGACCGCGAGTTCCTGCAGGTGGTCGAGCGCTTGCTCACCAAGGAGCACTACACCCCGATCTGCACCGATACGCCGCAGTCGGCGCTGCAGATTGCCCGGACCGCCAGGCCGGCAGCGATACTGCTCGACATCCTCATGCCCGGCTTCGACGGCTGGGACGTGTTGTCGGCGCTCAAGGCGGACCCCGTGACGGCCGATATTCCGGTGTTCATGATCTCGGTGCTGGCCGAGCGTGCCAAGGCTCAGGCAGCCGGAGCCGACGGCATCGTCATGAAGCCGCTCGACAACAGCAAGCTCAAGGCGGCGCTGGCCGGTATCCGCGCCGCACGAGGGCACCACAAGCGCCCGCGCGCCGTAACAGCCTAGGAGGTGCCGCCATGGCGCTGGTGCTGATCGTCGAAGACAATCCCATCAACCGCGACGTGCTCGGGCGCAGACTCGAGCGGCGGGGCTTTTCGATCCGCTTTGCTGAGGATGGCCCCAGCGGCGTCGCTGCCGCCAGCGCGCTGAAGCCTGACGTGATCCTGATGGACATAGGGCTCGGGGAAATGGATGGATGCGAAGCGACCCGCCTCATCCATGCCGATCCCGAAACCGCTGAACTGCCGGTGATCGCCCTGACGGCGAGCGCCTTCGAATCCGACCGCCAGAGGGCGCTGGCGGCGGGCTGCATCGACTTCGACACCAAGCCCGTCGACCTGCCGAGGCTGCTCGGCAAGATGCAGGCGGTGCTGGGACCGAAGATGCCCGCGGGGATCCAGGGCGTTCAGCCGGCCGTCAGGGGCTGGACCGACAGGGCCTGACGCAGCCGCGCGACATCCAGCGGCTTCTGGTAGGTGGCGGGGCAGTCGAGCCCGAACATCTGCGCGGAACGCTGCGCGATCTGTAGCGTCTGCTCGTCCTGCCCGCTGACGATCACGATGCGCCCATTGTAGCCGTGGTCCGCCAGCATCCGGAACAGCTCCAGCGCATCGACATGGGGCATGCTGATGTCGACCGCGAGGACGGCCGGCTCCAGCGCCGCGACCAGGTTCACCACGCCCCTTGGATCCGAGGTGGCGAAGCCCTCGTAGCCGCAGCGCTCGGCAACCTTGACGATGAGTTCTGCCGAGGCGGCGTCGTCATCGACCGCCAGCAGGCGCCGGGAACGAGTCATGCCGGCGTCAGGCGACCGCGGTGGACTTTGCGGCCGGCAATACGCGCCCCTCGTGACCGAGACGGTATTCGAGGTCGGCCTCGCGCATGGCCTGGGCCAGAATGGCGACGACGCTGCGGATGTCCTCGGCCGTGTGGCTGGCCATGACCTGGAAGCGGAAGCGGGCCGCGCCCTGCGGCACGGCTGGGTACTCCACCAGGTTGGCGATGCCGCCCATCGCCATCAGGTGGCGGCTTGCGAAGCGGCCGACGCCTTCGAGGCCGAGGCTCACCGGCACGATGGGGGAGGGGTCGCCCAGCACTTCGAGACCGGCGTTCACCATTTCGCTGCGCAGCAGCAGGATGTTGTCCATGAGCTGGCGGCGCAGGGCGCGGCCTTCGTCGGAGCGCACGATCTCGAGCGCCTTCAGCACCGTGGCGGCCTGCACGGGGGAGAGGGCGTTGGAGAAGGTGTGGGTGGCGCTGTAGTAGCGCAGGTATTCCGCCGTCGCCCGCTCGCGGACGGCGATAAAGCCGCCATTGGAGGCGAAGGTCTTCGAGAAGCTGCCGATGATGATGTCGGCGCCGTCGAGCATGTTCTGCAGGCCGAGATGGCCGAGTCCGTCCTCGCCGATCGAGCCGAGGTCATGGGCGCAATCGACCAGCAGCGTTGCGCCATACTGGTCGCAGAGCGCCCGCAGCGCGCCGAGGTCGGGGGTGTCGGAATGCATCGAGAACAGCGACTCCGTCACCACCATGATGCCGTTCTCGGTGTCGCTGGCCCGGATGCGCTCGAGCTTGCGCGCCATTGCCTCGAGGTTGAGGTGCCCATGGTAGTGGATGTGCTGTGTCGCGGCCTTTGCCCCTTCCTGCAGGCAGGAGTGGGCGAGAATGTCCATGACCACGTGGTCGCTGGCGCGTACGAAGCCCTGGATCGAGCCGTATCCGGCGGCCCAGCCGGTGGGATAGAGCACGATCTCGCGGTTGCCGAGGAAGCTCGACAGCTCCGCTTCGAGGCGCCGGGAGTTGGCGGTGTTGCCCAGCAGGGCGGCCGAGCCGGCGCTGTGGACGCCGTACTCGGCGATGGCCTCGACCGCGGCCGCCTTGATGGCGGGGTGCGAGGAGAGGCTCAGATAGTCCTGGCTGGCGAAGTTGATGCCCGAGAACACCGCGCCGGTATCGCTGCGGGCCTCGCAGCGCGCCTCGGGCGCCGTGGACGTGGAGCGCGCATAGGGCCAAAGGTCATGCTCGCGCCTCAGGTCCTGCCAGGCGTAGAACCCGCCGACCCGGCCGATCAGGTCCGGTCCGACCGGTGCACGATAATCGCGCAGGCTACCGGTCAGGGCGGCCTCGGGGACCGTCGGTGATGTCGAAGACATTTGTGCGCTCCAGAATCGGTCAAGGGTGGCGGTTTGCGGCTACCGTGACGGGCGTGGTCTGAAGGCGGTCTTAAGCGGTTGCGTATATTTCGCGTGATGAGAACGGGTTGGAGGTGGCGCTTAATTTTCCGTTAGCCGATACCACCGGGTTTTTCCGCAGAGTGACGGCATTGCACCACACGCAATGTTAAGCCGTCTCAACCATGGTCGCCGCCATGAGTAGCGTCTCCGGGCCCGGTGTTTTCTCCGCTGTCGACCGGTTCGTCGATCGCGCCATTGGCGCCGACGGGCTCACCCGCCATTTACGCGACAAGTTGCTGGCCCAGCAGATGGCCTCCGTCGGTCATCTGTTTCCTGCCATCACCGCGGCGTCGCTCGTGGTGGCAGCGCTGTTCCTCGTCCTGTGCTGGGGCAGCAGCCTCATGTGGCCGATGGCGCTGTGCGTCACCATCATCCTGCTGCTCTGCCTCAATGCCGGGCGCATCGCCACCGGGCTCGGTGACAACCCGGCTGCCCTCGACACCCGCCGTTCGGCCGTGGCACTGGTCGCGCACGCGGCGCTGCTCGGTGGACTGTGGGGCCTAGCCTTCAACATGCTGCCCGCCGCAGGCGAAGCGGGGCTGACCGGCACGGGTACGCTGGGCCTCGGGGGCCTGCTGATCATCTCGGCCGTGGCGCTCGTCAATTTCCCGCAGGCCCTGGCGGCTCTCACGATACCGCTGATTATCGGCGGGCTCGGCGCACTCCTCGGTACCCAGGCATCCGCCGACGTGATGGTGCAGGGGGCGCTGCTGATGGCCTTCACCTTCGTGATGGTCACCGTCACCTTCAACCACGCCTCCGCTTTCGTTGCGCACCGTGCCTCCGAACTCGCACTCAGGGAAAAGGGCGAGATCATCGGGCTGCTGCTCGGGGAGTTCGAGCAGACCACCTCGGACTGGATCTGGGCCTTCGATGCGGAGGGCAGCCTCACGAGCGTATCGTCCGGGTTCACCAATGCCACGGGCGTTCCGCAGCAGGACCTGCTCGGTGCGGACTTCATCCATTTCCTGCGCTGCATCACGCCGGCGCAGGATCCGCTCATGGCGCGCATCGAGGAGGACGTGGCCCAGCACGGCACCTTCCAGAACCTCGAACTGCGGGTCACCGCCGATGGGCAGGAGCGCTGGTGGAGTCTCACCGGCAAGCCCGCCTATGACGAGGCCGGCGCCTATATCGGGTACATGGGCACCACCTCGGACATCACCGAGCGCAAGGCCGCCGAGCGGCGTATCACCGTGCTTGCGCACCACGATTCCATGACGGGCCTGCTCAACCGCACCAAGTTCACCGAGCAGCTGGGCAGCTGCGTCGCACGCCTCGAACGCTACGGCACGCCCTTTGCGGTGATGTTTCTCGATCTCGACCACTTCAAGCTGGTCAATGACAGCCGTGGCCACATGGCGGGGGATCGCCTGCTGGTGCAGGTGGCACGGCGCATCCAGTCACTGGTGCGCGAAACGGATCTCGTGGCCCGGCTGGGCGGCGACGAGTTCGCGCTGATCCTGCCGCACGATACCCATCCCGACAGCCTGTCGCTGCTCGCCGGCCGCCTGATCGGCGCCATCCGCGAGCCCTACGAGGTCGATGCCGACGAGCCGGTGACCATCGGCGTCAGCGTCGGCATCGCCATTGCCCCGATCAACGGGACCCGGCCCGACCAGTTGTTGCGCAATGCCGACCTCGCCCTCTATCGCGCCAAGGCCGATGGCCGCTCGGTCTATCGGTTCTTTGAATCGCAGATGGACTCCGAGGCCCGCGAGCGGCGCATGCTGGAGGCGGAACTGCGCGATGCCATCGGCAACGGCGAACTGGTGCTGCATTACCAGCCGCTGGTTTCGGCGCGGGAGCACACGCCCACCGGCTTCGAGGCGCTGATCCGCTGGAAGCACCCGATGCGCGGTCTCGTGCCCCCCGCGGAGTTCATCCCCATTGCCGAGCAGTCCAACCTGATTGTCGAGATCGGCGACTGGACCATCGAGCAGGCGTGCCGGACGGCCGCCGGCTGGCCCGAGCACATGACGGTGGCGGTGAACCTTTCCGCCAAGCACTTCCATCGCTCCGACATCTCGTCGGTGGTGAAGAAGGCGCTGGCGACGTCCGGGCTCGACGCGCGCCGGCTCGAGATCGAGATCACCGAGGGCCTGCTGATCGATGATCCGGATCTTGTCATCGCCAAGCTGACCGAGCTGCGCGCGCTTGGCGTCACCATCGCCATGGACGATTTCGGCACCGGCTATTCGAGCCTCAGCTACCTGCTGAAGTTCCCGTTCGACAAGATCAAGATCGACCGCTCCTTCGTCGATGCGTCCTCGGACGACGAGGTGGCCCGCGACATCCTTCGGGCCATCGCTTCGCTCGGCAAGACGCTCAAGGTCACGATCACGGCCGAGGGGGTGGAGACGGAGGCGCAGGCGGAGTTCCTGGCCGAGATCGCCTGCCATGAACTGCAGGGCTTCCTGTTCGCCCGCCCGCTCGATGCCGTGGAACTGCCGGATTACCTGCTCACCCACGTGCCGACGCGCGCCGCCGCCGTGAAGGCGGCAGCCGAGATCGCCCTCGCGAGCTAGTCCTCGAGCAGGTATCCGCCGGCGCGTGATGGCAGCACTTCGGTGCCGACGATCTTGGCGATGCCGGACCCGGCGCGGACATACTTGGCGGTGACCCGCGAGAGAATGAAGCCATCTGTGCCCGCCACCAGCGGGCGGCGTGCGATGAAGGCCTCGGGGCCATCCATATCGATGAGGTCGGCCACCGGTTGCCCGGGGCTCACGCGGTCGCCGAGCCCGACCCGGTAGGCGAGCAGCCCCGGCCGGTCGGTGCGCAGCACCTCGGTCGCCTCGAACGGGGTCGGGGCAGGGGCGGCGGCCGGGCGTTGGCCGGGGTCGGCGTCGATCAGCCCCCGGCCGGCGAAGAAGCCAAAGAGCCCGGCGGCGTCCTCCGCCCCCAGTTCATCCGACACATCTGCCTGGCCGCGATATTCGAGCGTTGCCGTCTCCGCCGCCATCGGTACCGGCCGGTCCGGATTGGCGCGCTGGGCCTTGCGGTAGAAGTTGGGCAGGACTTCGTCGAACGAACCGCCGCCGCTGTCCTCGGCGGTAAGGGTCGCGGCAACGCCCATCCAGTCCGCGAGGTCCTGCAGCCCCGGCATCAGGTCCGGCGAGGTGAAGATGTGCTTGAGGCTGTCGTCGTCGCAGTGCAGGTCGAGCACGATGTCGCTGTTGACCGCCGAACGCAGCACCATCAGCCGCAGCCGGCGCGACGCGGTGGTTGCCTGCTGCGTGTCGATCCATTCGGTCACCACCTGGCGGATGGTTGCGATGTTCGCCGCGGCGTCGTCGCCCAGACTGCCCTCGAGCCGGTCGGCAACGAGCGGGTAGAGGTCGGGCCAGGCGCGGTTGTGGTTGAGCCCGCTGCCCATGTCGTAACGGCCGATATGGTGGCGCAGCGACACATGCGAAAGTCCCAGCGGGTTGACCGAGGGAAAGACGGTGAACCGCGCCCGCAGCTGGCCTGCCGAGTCCGCGTCGCGCAGGCGCGGCAGCAGATGGTGCAGCGCCATTGTGCCGGGCTGTTCGTCGGCATGGAGCGCCGCCTGCAGGTGGACGCGAACCGGGGCGTCCTCCGGGCCGGCGGTGTACCAGCAGAGTTCGGTCGTGGTGCCGGGAGCGTCCCCGGCGATGGGTGTGCGGTGCAGTTCGAAGGTCATGGGATGTACTCAGCGGAACCAGCGCGGGGCCCAGCGTAGGCCAGGGGCGGCCGGCATGTGCCGCATCAGGCGGCGGTAGATGAGGCCGAAGACGAAGAAGATCGTCAGCGAGACGGCAAGATAGTAGAGCGCCGCCACGGAAAAGTGCAGGTAGGCGTTGAAGTCGCGCTCGAACAGGTCCTTGGCGGTGACCATCAGGTCCCGTTGCCCGCCGATCACCGGCAGGGCGAGGTAGACCAAAGCCGTCGCGTGGAACAGGAACACCACTTCGTTGGTATAGGCGGGCCAGGCGAGCCGGATCAGGTTGGGCCAGACGATCCGGCGGAACTGCTGGGCGCGCGACAGCCCGAAGGCGCGCGCCGCCTCGACCTCGCCGCGCGGTACTGCGCGCAGGGCGCCATAGAAGATCTCGCCGGTATAGGCGGCGGTGTTCAGCATCAGCACCAGCGGCCCGATGAACAGCGGGTGCAGCACCAGTCCGGAAATGCCGAGCGGCCGCCACACACTGACGTTCAGCGACAGCGCCAGCGAGTAGAACATGAAGAACTGGATGAACAGCGGTGAGCCGCGGAAGGCGTAGATGTAGATGCGGCTCAGCCGCGAGATCAGCGGGTTCTTCGACGCCTTGCCGAGCGCCAGGAAGACCGCGAACACGAAGCCGAGCGGGATCGAAGCCGCGGCGAAGTAGATGTTGAACCAGACTGCGGGCGCAAAGAGCGCCAGTTCGTTGAGCAGGACGTCCATCAGCGGGCCTCGCTCAGGATGCCGCGGCCGGCCCGACGCATCAGCGCCTCGAAGCCCTTTTCCGAGATGAACGTGACGATGATGTAGAAGACGAACAGCACGAGATAGTAGCGCCAGCGCCAGTCATCGTGGACGAGCCCCACTGCTGGCAGGAAATTGGGGGCGCCGAGCCGGTCGGCCCACAGCACGATGTCGGCGATCTGCAGCAGGCTCAGCAGCGAGGTCGCCTTGATCAGCAGCAGCCAGACATTGCTGAGCCCGGGCAGGGCATAGACCCACATCTGGCGGATATGCACCCGCCACAGCACCTGGGTGGCCGACATGCCGTAGGCGCGGGCGGCCTCGAGCTGCCCGTGGGGCACGGAGCGCATGGCGCCATAGATGACGTTGGTGGCGAAGGCGCCGTAGACGAGCCCCAGCGAGACCGAGGCGAGGATCAGGTATTCAGTGGTGCCGAGGAACCAGTTCGCCTCGCGGCACGGCGGCCAGGCGGCGGTCTGGGCGGCGATCGCTTCGGGCGAGCAGATCTGCGTCGAGATCACCCATTCCACCGTCTGCTCGAAAGCCAGCGGGATGAACAGGAAGAACAGGACGTCCGGCACGCCGCGCACGATCGAGGAATAGACGGTGCCGATCAGCCTGAGCGGTGCGAAACGCGAGCTCTTGAGGGTCGCGCCGGTCAGTCCGAAGACGACGGCGAGCGCACCGCCGAGAAGGGCGGCGAAGACGGTGAACTGGAAGCTGGCGTACCAGGTGAGGTGCTTGCCGTTGGTCAGGTAGCTGAGCCAGAAGGCGAGGTCGTCCATCATGGGGTATTCAGGCTCGCGGCTGGCGGGACGTCACTCTTTCCCGCAGGAGACCGGGGCGGCAGGCCGGGAGCGTGCCGCCACCGGGCTTCCTCCCCAGGCGGGGAGGAAGTGGTGGATCATGCCTCAGTCGGCGAAGTAGGGGCCGCGGCCCTCGAACCACTGGGCGATCAGCTCGTCGACGATGCCATTGGCCTTGAGGTCGGTGAGGGCGTCGTTGAAGGTCGCCTTGAGGTCGGCTTCGTCCTTGCGCAGGCCGGCGCCGACGCCGTTGCCGATCAGGATGTCCTCGCCGACGAACTCGATCGCGCCACCGGAGGCGGCAACCACGGGCTCGAGATAGGCGCCATCGGCCAGGATGGTGTCGAGGTTACCGGCCGCCAGGTCGGCCATGGCCTGGTCGGCGGTGGCGAAGGAGATCACCGTGTTGTCGGCGCTCAGGTTCTCTTCGGCATAGGCGGCCTGGATGGTGCCGCTCTGCACGCCGACGCGGGCGCCGGAGAGGTTGGCGAAGTCGAGGCTGGAGCCGGCCGGGGCGACGTACCTGGACGGATCGGGCGGGAAGTAGTTCTGGGTGAAGTCGATCGACTGCAGGCGCTCGTCGGTGATCGACATGCCGGCCATGATCACGTCGTAGTTGCCCGCGAGCAGGTTCGGGATGATCGAATCCCAGTCGTTGATGATCCACTCGCAGGTCAGCCCGGCGTGCTCGCAGATGGCGTTGCCGAGGTCGATCTCGAAGCCGGCCGGCTCACCCGCTTCGTTGATGAAGTTCCACGGGGCATAGGCGCCCTCGGTGGCGATGCGCACGGTTTCCTGCGCCTGGGCGGTGGTGCCGAGCGCAATGAGCGCTGCAGCGGTCAGGAGGAGCTTCTTCATGGGTTTCTCCGTTGGTGTTTCTGTCAGATCAGGGGTTCGGCCGTGGGAAGAACCGGTGGCGGCGCTGGTTGTGGCGGGGGCGCGTCGTGGTTCGCCGCGTTCAGGAACTGGCGCAGCCGGGCCGAGCGGGTATTGCCGAAGACCTCGTCCGGCGTGCCCTCTTCTTCCACCTTGCCCTGGTGCAGGAAGATAACCCGGTCGCTCACCGACCGGGCAAACTCCATGTCATGGGTGACCAGCACCATGGTGCGCCCTTCGTCGGCCAGCACCTTGATGACGCGCAGCACTTCCACCTCGAGCTCGGGGTCGAGCGCGGAGGTCGGCTCATCGAACAGCATCAGGCGCGGGTTGATGCAGAGGGCGCGGGCGATCGCGGCCCGCTGCTGCTGGCCGCCCGAGAGCTGGTTGGGATAGCTGTCCGCCTTCTCGGCGATTCCGACCTTGGCCAGCATGGCGCGGGCCTCTGCTTCCACCTCGGCGCGCGGGCGGCGCTGCACGATCAGTGGAGCCTCCATGACGTTCTGGAGAATGGTGAGATGGGCCCACAGGTTGAAGTTCTGGAACACCATGCCGAGCTCGGAGCGGATGCGGCGAATCTGGTGTTCATCGGCGATGTGCCGGTTCTGGCCGGTGCCCTTGAGGCGGATTTCCTCGCCGTCGATGCTGACGCTGCCGCCGTCCGGCACTTCGAGCATGTTGATGCAGCGCAGCAGGGTGGACTTGCCGGATCCGGACGAGCCGATAAGCGAGATGACCTCGCCCTCCTGCGCCGAGAACGAGATACCCTTTAGCACCTCCAGCGGGCCGAAGGATTTATGCAGATCACGCACCGCAACCACGGCAGACTTCTCTGCGGCGTGCGCAGCCACTTCAGTCATACACTTCCGATTGGCCCTGACGGACCGCCTTGTTATCCGGTGGCTGCCTATTTAAGCGGCTGACAGCCTTGACCGCCCACCACAAAACCAGAAGCGGTCCAGATAGCAAGCGGAAATGCGCGGGAAGGGCTGCGTCGTTGTGGGCAGCGGCTACCCGGTCGCCAATCCGGCGGCGGTGGCTTAGGGTGCCGGCATGTTCTTCGTGGCCTCTAAAGTGTTCTGGTTGCTGGCACAGCCGCTCAGCATCGTGTTCCTCCTGATGCTGGTGGGGTTTGTCGCGCTCCTGGCCGGGCGGAGGCGCCTGGCGATCGCCGGGATTGCGCTGGCGCTGCTGGTGCACGGGCTCGTCAGCTTCACGAGCATCGGCTACCTGATGATCCAGCCGCTCGAAGCGCGGTTCAGTGTGCCGGACGAGCTGCCCGAAGAGGCCGGAGCCATCGTGATGCTGGGCGGTGCCACGCTCGCCCGGGTCAGCACCGCGCGCCAGGTGGCGGAGCTCAACGAAGCCGGCGACCGGCTCGTGGCGACGCTGTGGCTGGCGGCGCGCTATCCCGACGCGCCGATCGTGATCAGCGGCGGGTCGGGCCTGCTGAACGGGGACACCGAGAGCGAAGCCGTCACGGCCGAAAGACTGCTGGTCGCCCATGGCATTCCGCCGGAGCGGCTTCGCCTCGAAGGCGAATCCCGCAATACCGACGAGAACGCCGCACTGACGCGGGAGATGCTCGAGGATCTCGACGGGCCGATCCTGCTGGTGACATCGGCATTCCACATGCCGCGCTCCGTGGCGCTGTTCGCCGCACAGGGCGTGCCGGTGGTGCCGTGGCCGGTCGACTACCGCAGCAGCGGCCGGGAGCACTTCGGCATCGACCTTGCCAATCCGGTGAACAATCTCGAGGTCGCTTCGGTGGCGATCAAGGAGTGGATCGGTCTTCTGGCCTACCACTGGACCGGACGCACCGATGAACTCCTGCCCTCTCAAGCCTCGAACTCCCCGGCGGGAACCTCCAGCCTGTAGGTCACGTAGCTCTGGTCGAGGGTGAACTCGGCGCGTCCGCCGACGGATAGCGGCACGATGCGCTCGAGGATCAGCGTGCCGAAGCGGGGCTCGACGCTCGCACTTCGCGGCGGGAAGGTCTCGCGCCACTCCAGCACCAGCGTCTCCGGGGTTTCCTCGCTGATCCGGGCGTCGAACCAGACCTGCCCGGGCAGGTCAAGGGACAGGGCGCCATAGGCTGCCGCGTTGGCCGCGAGTTCATGCACCGCCAGCCCCACATGCAGCGCCGCATTCGGCGTCAGGATCGGATTGTCACCCGACACGTGGACGTTCTGGTGGGCCACGGGGTTCACGCGCCGCAGCTGCGCCGCGATCAGGGTCTGGAGGGGTGTGCCGCGCCAGTCACTGTCGGTCACGAGGTCCTGGGTGCTGGAGAGGGCGTGGAGGCGCCCGCGGAATTTGAGCAGGAAGTCGCTCACCGTGCCGGAATGGTTCGCGGTCTGCATCGCCACGGACTGCACGATGGCCAGCAGGTTCTTGGAGCGATGGCTGACCTCGCGCAGAAGCGCTGCGAAGGCAGCCTCGCGGCGGCGGTCCTCGCTGACGTCGGTAAACACCGCAATCGTACCCTTGCCATCCGGAACCACGCGAAGGGCAAAGATGCGTCGGTCGCTGCCCTCGCCGCAGTGAAACTCGCCGGCCTCTCCGCCGGCGGTGAAGGCGGCGGCGGCGGCCTCCGGAATGGCATCGCCGAGCGGCAGGCCCAGCGGGCGTTCCGGCCAGCCGGGCGGGATGCCCTCTGCCATGTCGCAGTGGCCCGTGTCGTTGAAGCGCAGGACCGTCACCCCGCGGCCCTCAAGGCCAGCGAGCAGGGCGCGTTCGCGCATCAGACCGTGATCGGTGTCCAGCTCCGCCATCAAGACTCCGGAAATAAAAGGCTTCGCCCGGGGGCGAAGCCAGCATTGTTCACGCGCTGCCAGGCAACCCTCAGGTGCGCCGGATCATGCCCACGATCAGCGAGATGACGAGGAAAGCGAGGAACAGGAAGAACAGTATCTGGGCGATGCCGGCCGAGGCACCAGCGATGCCACCGAAGCCAAGAACGCCCGCAATCAAAGCTATGACCAGAAAAACCAGTGCATAGTAGAGCATCAGAGTCTCCACATTCGAGTTGTTCGGGCGGAAAACGGCAGGCTGGGGACGAACGTTCCTTCACAAAAGTCAAAAAGGCCGGTTGGTGAACCGGCCTTTTATCAAGAATCGTCGCTGGTGCGTCTGGTGTCAGGCTGCTGCGCGCGAGCCCTCGTCGAAGAACAGCGCCTGGCTGATCAGCGCCTTCACCATGTCCGGGTTGAAGGGCTTCGTCACGAGGAAGGTCGGCTCGGGCCGTTCGCCCGTCAGCAGGCGTTCGGGGAAGGCGGTGATGAAGATCACCGGCACCGAATGGGTATTAAGAATGTCGTTGACCGCGTCGATCCCCGAGCTGCCATCGGCGAGCTGGATGTCGGCGAGGATCATGCGCGGATGGGTCTGGTTGAACAGGTTGACCGCCTCGCGGTGGGTGCGGGCGACGCTCACCACCTTGTGGCCGAGGCTCTCCACCAACTGCTCGATGTCCATCGCGATCAGCGGTTCGTCCTCGATGATCATGATCTCGGTGGCCACCTGGCGGGAGATCTCCAGGGAAGCCTCATCGAGAAGCGAGGCGAACTCGCTGTCCGACACCGAAAGCACCTCGGCCGCCTGGGCGTGGGTGAACCCCTCCACCGCCACCAGCAGGAAAGCCTGCCGCGGGCGGGCAGGCAGGTTGGCGAGGTTCGCTGCAGCGCGCTTTTCCCACGCGAAGCTGGAGCTCGGCTCCGGCACCTTGACGGCCGACGACGAGAACAGCGCGGAGAACAGCTTGTAGAGTGCGATCCTGTCGCTGGATGCTTCCGGGAACAGCGAAATGTCCGCGATGAGAGCTTCCAGGGTTGCGGCGACGTAGGCGTCGCCCGACGTCTGCGACCCGGTTACGGCGCGAGAAAAACGCCGCAGGTAGGGCAGATGCGGAGCAATCCGCGTAGACAAGGTCATAAAAGAGGACTCCCAGTGACGCTAGGCTCGTGACTCACGAAACCAGCAAACGGCGGGACATCGGGGAAAGTTCCGTACACCTCTGGAACTTTTTTGCGTGCCCCGCATTGTATGGCCCGATGTGAGCTCACGACACCCCGGATTTCCGACTTTATCATGATGAAGGACAAACTTGTGACCCCCCAACGTATGCGCACGCAGGCGGGGAGGGTGGATGATGGCCTTGGCCCGAATTCCGACATCGGTGCCCGCCTTCGCGCGCTCTATGGCGCCGTGCAGGAGGAAGGGGTCCCCGACCATCTGCTCGACCTTCTCGAAAAGCTGGACAACGCCGAACAGGCACAGCGCGTCCAGACAACCGGTCGAGATGGAGACTGAATGGTGGACAGCGAATCTACGTCCTTCAAGCGAGAGATGCTCGCTACGCTTCCCAGCCTCCGAGCCTTTGCCGTCTCCCTGACCGGGAAGCACGACAAGGCGGACGACCTGGTGCAGGACACGGTGATGAAGGCCTGGGCGAAGCAGTCGAGCTTCGAGATGGGCACCAACATCAAGGCGTGGCTCTTCACCATTCTTCGCAACGAGTTCTACAGCCAGATGCGCAAGCGCGGCCGCGAGGTGCAGGACAGCGACGGCGCCTTCACGGAACGCCTGTCGGTCCATCCGAGCCAGTATGGCTCCATGGACATGCAGGACTTCAAGAAGGCGCTCGCCCAGTTGCCCGACGACCAGCGCGAAGCGGTGATCCTGATCGGTGCCTCGGGCTTCTCCTACGAGGAGGCCGCGGAAATCTGCGACTGCGCCGTCGGCACCATGAAGAGCCGTGTCAGCCGTGCCCGCACGCGGCTGCAGGATATCCTCAAGATCAACGGCGAGGCCGACTACGGCCCGGACGCCGTCTCGGCCCAGGTCACGACCAACAACTTCTAGGCCGGCGTGCCAAGAATGCGATGGATCGCGGCTGCGAGCTGATCTTCTGAGACGGGCTTGCCAATGACCGGAATGTCGGCGAGCCCGTCGATCCCGCGCAACACTTCGGTATCCGAGGTGATCGCGATGGTGGGCACCCTGTGCTGGCGCAGCATGCCGACGAGGTGCAGCGCATCGCCCGAATGGTGCCGGACCTCGATGACGGCGAGGCCGACGCCGGTCCAGCCGGTGGCCTGTCGAAGGGCTTCCGTGGGGTGGCGGCAGATCCGAAGATCGAGGAAACCCAGCCCTTCCAGCATCCGCTGCAGGTCGAGAGCGATCAGGAATTCGGCCTCGACGATCAGCGCGCTCTTGCCGGCAGGCATGCAGGGTCTCACGATGGTGTGGGCGAGAATGCGTCGGGATTGCGGCCGGCGTCATTCAACTATGACATTCCCGCCGCCTTTCCGGCATGATCTTGTGGGCCGGTCCCGCCGCCCAAGCGGCGCTGAATCCCGCCTCAAAGGAACCTGGCGCAGCCGGCGATGACCGACAGCCTCAAAACCGCCACCAGCACCGACGAGCTTCGCCAGCCTGTGCAAGGGACTGATGGCTTGGGACAATCGACTGCTGCAACTGCCGGGAACCACCGGGTTCTCGCCCTGAGACACCTTGCGCCCACCATCGCGATCGGTGCTGCGGTGACCCTCGTCATCCTCGCGGTGATCGCTGCCCTCGTGCTGGTGCGGGGAATCGACGGGCAGATCGACGACATGACCCGCACCTACGACGTGCGCAACTCGGCACGTGACCTGAGCGCAGCGCTCGCCCAGGCAGAGAGCAGCCAGCGTGGCTACGTGCTGACGGGAGAGCCCTCCTACCTTGAATCCTACCGGGCCGATTCGGTGACGGTGGACGTCCGCTTGATGACCCTGACGGCCATGACCGAGTCGAACCAGCGGCAGCGCCAGCGGGTCGCAGCCATCGCGGCCGAGATCGCCAACAAGGTCGCCGAGATGGACCGCAGCGTGGAGCTGGTGGTCCAGGGTCGCATCGAGGTGGCGCGCGCCTTTGCCGGCACCGGCATGGGCGCCCGGCTGATGGACGAGGTCAGTGCGCGCCTTGAACGCTTCATCCGCGAGGAGAACCAGCAACTGCTGGAGCGCAATGCCGAGGTCGCAGCGTCGCGCCAGGGCCTCGCGGTCGCCGTGGTCGCAGCGCTCGCGGGGGCGCTGGTGCTCGGGTACGTGTTTTTCCTGCGGGCGCGCGAGGAACTTCGGGCTCTCGCGACACGGCAGGACCTGCTGCGCTCGCAGAACGAGGAGCTTGAGGCGCGCGTGGTCGAGCGGACCCGCGATCTCGAGGAGGCCCGTGCCCATGCGGAACGCGAGCGGGGGCGTGTTGAGGCCCTGCTGCAGGAGGCGAGCCACCGTATCGGCAATTCGCTGGCGACCGTATCCTCGCTGCTGGCGCTCCAGCTGCTGCGCACCCGCTCCGCCGAGGTGCGCGAGGCGCTCGAAGCGGCGCGGTCGCGCGTCCATGCCATCGCCTCCGCCCATCGCCGCCTGCGCCTCGGCGCCGATCTCGAGACCGCCGTCGCGAGCGAGTTCCTTGGCTCGGTGATCGAGGACATCGAGAGCACTGCCGGGGCCTCCGCCGGCGTCAGCATCGAAACAAGCATCGACCCCATCGTCATCGGCGCCCGCGATGCCACCACTCTTGGCATTCTTGCCGGGGAGCTGGTGGTGAACGCGCTCAAGCATGCATTTCCCGGCGGCCGGTCTGGCACCATTTGGGTGCGGTTCGCGTTGGATGCGGCGGGCGTGGCGACGCTGGTGGTGGCCGACGACGGCATCGGGTTCACCCCGGCGGAGGCGGATCAGGATGGCGGGCTTGGCTCGGTCATCGTGCGCCAGCTGGCTCAGCAGTTCGGGGGCAGGCCGGAATTTCGCCGGTCTCCTGGCGGCGGGCTTGAAGTGAGTGTGGGATTGCCGGAACTGACAAGGGTGATGCCGCAGGGTTGAGCGGCACGGAGGATCGATTGCGTATCGTTGCCGTACTCAACCGCGATGGTGGAACGCTGAAGACCACCGACCTCGACCAGTTATGCGAAAGGGCCGCGGCCATCTTCGCGGAGCGGGGCCACGAGCTCGAATGCCGGGCGGTGGAGGGCGGCGCTGTGGATGCGACCCTCAAGGAAGTGGTGGCGACGCCGGGCGTCGATGCTGTCATCGCCGGCGGCGGGGACGGGACCATCTCCTCGGCGGCCGCGATCGCCTACGCGGCCGGCCTGCCGCTCGGCGTGCTGCCCGCCGGCACCATGAATCTGTTCGCGCGCAGCCTCCGGGTGCCGCTCGATCTCGACGAGGCGCTGGTTGCGCTCGCCGATGCCGAGATCGACACCGCCGATATCGCCGTCGCCAACGGACGGGCCTTCGTGCACCAGTTCAGCGTCGGCATTCATGCCCGGCTGGTCCGCATCCGGGAAGAGAGCATGAGCTACGGAAGCCGCACCGGCAAGATGCTGGCGAGCCTGCGGGCCATTGCGGCCACCGCGCTCGACCCGCCGCGGTTCGAGGCGGAGCTGCAGACGAGCCGCGGCTCCGAGCGCCGGCAGGTGTCGGGCATATCGGTGTCCAACAATCCGCTCGGGGAAGGGCAGATCTTTGCGGACCGGCTCGATCGCGGCGTGCTCGGTGTATACGTGGCGCTGCCGATGAACACGTCGGCGCTCCTCAAGCTGGCTATGGACCTGTTCACCGGCAGCTGGCGGCAGAGCCCGCTGGTGGAAGAACGCGAGGTGGCGGAGGTGACGCTGAGCTTTCCCAAGCGCCGGCGCGGCAACCAGGCGGTCCTCGACGGCGAACTGATCGATCTCGACCGGTCGGTGCGGATCACGCTCCATCCCGGTGCTCTCAAGGTGTTGCGGCCCAGGGCGGCCTGATAATGTCTCCAGCAGTGGAACCACTCTGCGCCTCGAGCGTTGGAGGCCGTCATCGAACTTATATCGATGCTGCAACGGCGCGGCATTTGGGAAGTACAGTGCAGGAATTCAGGGGGCCACTGCCCGCGGCTGTTCGCAGGGTGGTTGAGGATGAAGGGCGTCTGAAGGCCCTCGCTGCGCTTGCCCAACCAGCCGGTGAGACCGACGGCGATTTCGACCGTCTGAGCCGCACGGCGGCTCGACTGTGCGGCGCCCAGTACGGCTTCATTTCCCTTGTCGACGCTGCAGGACAGCAGCTGCAGGGCGTCTATGGCGCCAACGCCGCCGCGTTCGCGGATCCCATCTTTGCTGCTCACACGTTGACCGTGCCTGCCGGAGAGTTGCTGCTGGTCGCCGACGCCGGGAAGGATGAGCGCTTCTGCGAAAGTGCACTCGTCACCGGCGAAACCGGGGTACGTTTCTTTGCCGGCGTGCCGATCACCTATTCCGGCCAGCGCCTCGGCGCCCTCTGCGTCCTCGGTACGGAGCCGCTTGCCGGCACCCCGGACGAATTCGGCGAGCAGATGATCGATCTTGCGGCCCTCGCCAGCACGCTGTTCAGTCTCAAGGACGAGGCGCGCGTGCGTGCGCGGACCGCTGCGGCGCTGATGCGCGAGGAATGGCGCCACGCGCTCACCCTCGAAGCCGGCAAGGTCGGCAGTTGGGTGTGGGACATCCGCACCGACGAGGTGTCGTGCAACGACATGTTCCGCCGCATGTACGACCTGCCCGAGAGCGGGCCGATCTACTCCACTCAGGTGCTGGAAGCGACGCACCCCGCCGACCGGCAGACGGTCGAAAGCGGGCTCGGCGCGAGCATCAGCCGGGGCGTGGACTACGAGGCCGAGGCGCGCGTGGCCACCAACGGGCGCTGGCTCAGCATGCGCGGCCGGGTCTACCAGCGCGACGCCGATGGCCGCGCCATGGTGATGATGGGCGCCAGCATCGATATCTCCGAAAGCAAGGAGGGGGCCGAGCGCACCCGGGTGCTGCTGCGCGAACTCAACCACCGGGTCAAGAACACCCTCGCCATGATCCAGTCGGTGGCGCGACAGACCATCCGCCAGAATCCGGACCCGCAGGCCTTCATCGAAGCGTTCTCGGGGCGGTTGCGCACCATCTCGGATGCGCATGTGCTGCTTGCCGACCGCGACTGGATGGGGGTGCAGCTCTACGAGGTGATCGCCTCCCAGCTCGGCCCGCATTTTCTCAGCAAGCCCGACCGTGCCAATGTCCGCGGCGAAGACGTATCCCTGCCGGCCGATCATGCGCTGGGGCTCGGGCTGATCCTGCACGAGCTCACCACCAATGCGCACCGGTACGGCGCCTGGTCGAACGACAGCGGCATCGTGAGCATCGAATGGGATGTGCGCGACGGCCCGCGGCGCGGGCTGGAGCTGACCTGGCGGGAGGACGGTGGTCCGCTGGTCGTGCCGCAGGACTATGGTCTCGGCGCCAGGCTGATCGAACGGAGCCTCGCCAAGGTCCTCGACAGCAGGGTTGAGCTCAAGTTCGAGCCGGAAGGCGTGCGGGCACATATCTGGCTGCCGCTGCCCTGAGCAGCGGCGCCTTTCCTAGATGGGATCGTCCTCGCCCTTGCGGGCGCTGCGCACGAAGAGGAAGGCCGCGACGGCCACCGCCGGTATCGCAAGCAGGCGCAGGCTCGGAGAACTGACCACGGCGGGCAGGGCGGTGAGCGCCGCGGTGGTGGCGAATGCCCCGGCCTCGCTCGATCTGCGGCGCAGGGCGATCTCGCGCCGGCGGCGGGATTCGCTCATCCGGACGCCGATCAGCACGGCGCCTGCCACCAGCAGCATGATGGCCGCGATGGCCAGCGCCGAATAGATGGCGCCGATCTGCTGCGCCAGCCCCAGATAGGCGGCGATCAGCAGGAACGCGGCGCCTGTAAGCGCCAGCACCGCGATGACCGCATAGACGATCATCAGGGTGCGGACGCGGTCGGTTATCGCCTCGATCTCGATGCCGAGAAGGGCGGCCAGCGGCCCCAGCAATGGCATGGCGCTCAGTGCCGGGTGAGCAGGGCCAGAATGAAGCCGATGCCCATTGCGCTGGCCACGGCGGTGAGCGGCTTCTCGCGGATGGTGTCGGTCAGCTGCTTTTCCATGGCGCTCGCCTGGGACTGTGCTTCGTCGAGCACGTTCTGACCCTGACGGCGGAGGTGCTGCATCTCGCCCCTGGCGACGTCGCGAACCTCTTCGACCTTCTCGCCGGTGAGCTTGGTCAGGGTTGCGGCAACAGCCTTGAGGTCTGCCTGCAGCTGCGCCATCTGCGCCTGCAGTTCTTCCTCGCGCGCCTCGCTTGTGGCGGACGAGGCTGCGGCCTCTGCCGCGGTCGCGGCATCGGCGGCAGCAGCGCCTGCGTTGTTGGCGCGCTTGCGGGAAGGGGCGAAATCGGGAGTGTTAGCCATGTGACGCTCCGTTGGCGGGTTTGCCCACTCAACGTGTGCAGAACGCGCCGGGTTCCAGAAAAGAAACCACCCCGGAGCGCCTGAGGCGCATCCGGGGTGACAGGGTGCGGGTGAAAGGGGGGCGACCTTCGACCCGCAGGGCGCAGCTTCCGTTTGGGGGGACCAGGGGCTGCGCCTTTTTAGTTGGACCGGTGCTAGATGCGACCCATCAGCACCAGAATGAGAACGACGATCAGGATCACCCCAAGAATGCCGGACGGGAAGTAACCGAACCCGCGGGAATAGCCCCAGGTCGGCAAGGCGCCGATCAGCAGCAGAATGAGGATGATCAGAAGAATAGTACCCAAGCCCATATGGATCTCCTGTCGGCTTGTTGACGCTTAGTACGGCCGGACTAGAGGATCGCGAGCATCAGGGCAGTGGCGGCGGCCAGGATGAACAACGCCGGAGCAAGCGCACGGGCCACCTCGCCGTAGTGCGTCTGTCCGTCATAGGCCTCGGTCCACACCGCGGAACTGCGCGCGGCATTCTCGAGAGCCTTTGCTTCGATGTGGGTCATTCCTGCCTCCACCGGCCAGTGTCTGGCCTCTTTTCCAGTCGACGCCTTGTCGGCGCTGCCCAAACAACGGAGCGTGCTGGATTTTGGTTCCAGTGCCAGTTCGTTACGCCGTTCGGTGAGGCGCGCGAAGGGGCGTAACCGGGCCTCTTCGTGAGTGCCGGGGCAACCCGATCGGCCCGGCGGCGTTGCCGTCGCGTGATCAGGAGAGCTTCCCTCATCTCGGTGCTGTTGTTGGCCGCTCCTGCGCTCGCGGAGGATGTGCCGCTGCCGCGCGAGCGCCCCACGCCGCCAGCCGCGGCGGAGAGCGAGGACGGGCCGGCGGCCGAAACCGAAGAAGCGACCGAAGCCGACGCGCCGGCAGCGGAAGCGGAACCCGACCGGATCTATCAGACACAGTGCCCGATGGTGGTGCGTGGCCTTGTCGAGGCGACGCTGTTGGCACCGATCGAGGATGAGGCGTGTCGAGAGCAGACCCCGTGGGAAGTGACTGCCGTGAAGGTCGGCGGGCGCATGGTGCCGCTGTCGGCGCCGGCGACCCTCTCCTGCGAGATGGCGGGGAACCTACCCGCCTGGGCCGAGACGATGGACGGTTACCTGAAGTCCACCGAAGACACCGAGCTTGCCGGAATCGTGGTCGGCACCAGCTATCTCTGCCGGGACGTCAACGGCGGCGAGGGGCGACTGTCAGAGCACGGGCTCGCCAACGCGCTCGACGTGGTGGGATTCGAGCTTGCCGATGGACGCACGGTCGCTGTCGAGGACAGCTGGTCGCCGGCCGGGGCGGCGGAGGGGCGGTTCCTGCGGTTCTCTCACGCTTCCGCCTGCTCGATATTCTCGACCACGCTGGGCCCGGAGGCGAACGCCGACCACCACGACCACTTCCACATCGACATGGGCTGCCACGGTGGCAGCTGCACGGCGCGGCTCTGCGACTAGCCGCTACTCGGCCGGTGCGGGTGACGTCGCGCCGGCGGCGTCCAGCTCGGTTTCCAGCCGCGCCTCTTCCTCGGCCTTGGGCTTGCTGAAGCGGGCGAGCAGCAGGTAGGCGACCGGGGTGAGATAGAGCGTCGAGATAGCGGCAAAGCCGAGCCCGCCGACGATCACCCAACCCAGTGCCGCACGGGCTTCGGCCCCCGCACCCTGGGCGAGCACCAGCGGCACGCCGCCGAGTATGGTGGCGATCATCGTCATCATCACCGGACGCAGCCGGATGTTGGACGCCTCCTCGATCGCCTCGGCCACGGACAGCCCGCGGTCGCGCAACTGGTTGGCGAATTCGACGATCAGGATGCCGTTCTTGGCCATGATGCCGACCACCAGCACCAGGCCGATCTGGCTGAAGATGTTGAGGCTCCCTCCGGTCACCAGCAGCGCATAGAGGCTCGCCGCTATGCCGAACGGCACCGTCGCCATGACGATGATGGCGCTCCAGAAGCTCTCGAACTGCGCCGCCAGCACCAACAGGATGATGACGAGCGCGAAGCCGAAGGTGATGAACAGCCCGTTGGTGCCCTCGCCGAGCGTGCGGGCCTCGGCGAGCGGGATGATGGCCGTGTCCTCGGGCAGGATCGGCGCGGCGATCTCCTGCAGCCGCTGATAGGCATCGCCGAGCGCAAGGCCGTCCTCGAGGCTGGCCGTCACCGTCACGGTGCGGCGCTGCTGTTCCCGCCGCAGCGAGGGCGGCACGGCCGACTCGGTGATGGTCGCGATGGTCGACATCGGCACGTAGCGGCCGTCGCCCGTCCGCACGAACAGCGTTTCAAGGTCGCGCGGGTCGTTGACCGGGTTGGTGGTCGACACCATGCGCACGGTGTAGCTCGTGTCGTTGATGAACACGCTGCCGATGTCGCTGCCGTCCACCATCGCCTGCATGGTCCCGGCGAGGCCGTTGATCTCGATGCCGAGCGCGTCGGCGCGGGCCCGGTCGACGGTGAGCGTCAGCTGCGGCTGGGTGGTGTCGAAATTGACGGTGACCCGGCCGAAGCCGCCGTCCGCCTCGAGCTGGTCGGCGATGGCCTCGGCGGTATCCGCCAGAACCTGGTAATCGGACCCGACGATACCGAACTGCAGGCCCGAGCCGCCGCCGCAGATGCCGAGGCTGTTGCCCTGGCTGACCGAGGCGCGCACGCCCGGCACCTGCGCCATCAGCGCGTTGATGTCCGAGGCGATCTGCTGCTGGGAGCGCTCGCGTTCGCCCCACGGGGCGAGGGTCAGCGTCAGCGAGCCGCCACTGCCCCAGCCGGAAAGCACGAAGATCGACTCCACCTCGCCGCTGTCCACGAATGGCTGCAGCATGCTCTCCACCTGCGTCAGGCGGGTGCGGACGAAATCGAGACTGGCCGTATTCGGCGCGGAAACGCGCAGGTTGATCTGCGAGCGGTCCTCGGCCGGCGTGATCTCCTGCCTCAGGCTGCCATAGACATAATAGGACGAGGCGGCGAACAGCAGCGCCACCAGCACCACCACCAGCGGGTTGCCCAGCGCGAGCCTGAGCGTCCTGCGATAGAAGCCGGCAAAGGCGCGTCCGATGGCGCCGAACATCCCGCCATTGCCCTCGGCAGCACCGGACTTTAGCAGCCGCGAGGCAATCATCGGCCCCAGCGTCAGCGCGACCACCGAGGACAGCAGCACCGCGATGGCGAGGGTGAAACCGAACTCCCGGAACAGCCGCCCGCTCTGGCCCTCGAGGAAGGAGAGCGGGATGAACACCGCCGCTAGGGTCAACGTGGTGGCGATGACGGCAAAGAACACTTCCTCGGTTCCGAGTACCGCCGCCGCGCGCGGGCCGGCCCCGAGGTGCTTGCGGCGCACGATGTTCTCGAGCACCACGATCGCATCGTCCACAACGAGGCCCGTCGCCAGCACCAGGGCGAGCAGGGTGATGATGTTGAGCGAGAACCCCGCGAGATAGATGCCGGCCACCGCCCCCAGCAGGGCGATGGGCATTGCCAATGCCGGCACGATGGTGGCCCGCCAATCGAGCAGGAACAGGTAGATGATGGCGATCACCACGATGAGCGCCACCACCAGGGCGATCTCCACCTCGTGCAGCGCCCCCTCTATGAAGACCGCCTCGTCGCTCGACACCTTGACCGTCACCCCCTCCGGCAGGGTCTGGTTCAGCGTGTCCACGGCGGCGTGGATGGCCTCGGAAATGGCGATGGTGTTCGATTGCGCCTGCCGCACGATGCCGAGCCCGATGCCCGGCTTGCCGTCGGCGCGGATGGCCGAGGTGCTGGCGCTGGCGTCGAAGACGACAGTGGCCACGTCGCCTAGCCGGGTCATGCCGTTGATGATGATCTCTTCGAAATCCTGCGGCCGGGTCACTTCCGACATGGCGCGCACGGAAATGTTCTGGTTCGGTCCGTTGATCGAACCCGCCGGAGTGTCGAAGGCGATCGTGGAGAGGGCATTGCGCACGTCGGCGACGGTCAGCCCGTGGCTCGCCAGCTTGAGCGGATCGATGTCGATCTCGAAGGCCGTGTTGCGGGTGCCATAGACCTGGACCTCGGCGACCCCGTCGACCGCCGCCAGCCGCTCGGCGACCACCGTGTCGACCAGTTCGCTGAGCTGGGCCACGCTCATCGTGTCCGAGGTGACCGCGAGCTGGATGACAGCCTGCGCGTCGCTGTCCGCCTTGAAGATCGTCGGTTCCTCGGCGCCGTCGGGGAGGCCGCGGTTCACCCGGCTCAGGGCGTCGCGGACGTCAGAGGTGGCGATATCGAGGTTGGTCGAGTCGCTGAACTCGAGCGTGACGCGGCTCTGGCCGACCGAAGAGCTCGAGGAGATGGCGATGACGCCCTGAACGCGTGCCACGGCCCCTTCCACGGCGGCGGTGATCTCGCGGTCCACCGTCTCGGCCGCAGCCCCCGGGAAGCTCGTGAAGATCGAGAGCACCGGCTGCTCGACCCTTGGCAGTTCGCGGACCTCCACCCCGAGCAGGGCGGCGAGCCCCGCCACCATGATCAGGGCATTGAGCACCAGCGCCAGAACCGGGCGGCGCACGAACAGGGCTGCCAGGGTGCCGCCACGTTCATTCTTGCTGGCGATGGACATGTCGGCTCCTAGGGCGTTGTCGCGGCGTCGGCGGTGGCGGTGGTGCCGTCGGGCCCGTCGAGCAGCGTGACCTCCGCGCCCTCGCTGAGCTGGAGAATGCCCTCGGTGATGATGGCGTCGCCGGGCGACAGGTCGGCACGCACCAAGACGCCGTCGCTGTTGCGCTGGACGATCTCGGCCATCACCCTCGTGGCGCGGCCGTTGTCGTACTTCCACACATAGGAGCCCTCGGCGGACCACAGGATGGCCAGCGGGTTGACGGCGGGGAATTCTTCGCCGGGGAAGTCGAGGGATACGGAAAAGCTCATGCCCGACCGCAGGAGCCCGTCGGGATTGGGAATCTCCGCCTGCACCTGCAGGGTGCGGCTGGCCGGATCGATCCGGTTGTCGATGGCGCTCACCTCGCCCGAAAAGCTGCGGCCGGGCAGGGCGACCGCGGAAACCGTGACCGGCATGCCGGGCGTGATGTTGGCGGCGTAGCGCTCGGGCACCCAGAAGTCGATCAGCACCGACGAGGTGTCGTCGATGGTGGTGACGGTGGTCTGGGCGCCGACATAGTTGCCCGGTGTCACCCGCAAGAGGCCGACCCTGCCTGCAATCGGGCTGGTGATGGTGCGCCGGCCGAGGGCGACCTCGGCATTGCGCAGCTCGAGCTCGGCATTCTTGGCGGCCAGCTCTGCCGCGGTCAGGGCGGTATTGGCAACGAGGCTGGAACTGGCGAGCCCCTGGGTGCGCGCCAGCGCCGCCTGTGCATCCTCGCTGGCCAGGCGCGCCCGGTCATAGGCGATCTGTTCGGCATCGGCGTCGAAGCGGGCGATGACGTCGCCGGCGGCCACCACCTGGCCGGGGCGCACCAGCACCTCCGCCAGTTCGCCGCCGGTGGGTGCCGTAACGGTGACCGAGCGGACCGCCGAACCTTCGCCGATTGCCGTCAGCCTGTCGTTGATGGTGGCCGTGGTCGCGGCGGCCGTCACGACGTTGGTGACCCTGCCGCCGAACCCGCCGGGACGCATGCCGGGGCCTGCGCCGGGTCGCCCACCGCCGGAAGAGCCGGCCTGCGCCGCGACCTCGGGGCCGAAGGGCAGGCTGATGCCGACCCGTGCCAGTGTTTCGGTGGAACCGGGTGCGAAGAACACCCAGGCGAGCGCCGCGCAGGAGAGGACAACGACGGAGGCGAGGATTTGCCGGATCAAGTGCGGTCTCGGATAGTCAGGTACATGGAGGGGAGGCGACGCGCCCCGCCAATCATTATCAGCGACGTGATTTTTTCAAAGTTACAATGCGGCAAGCTTGGCCACACGAACCCGTGTCCCAGCCGGTATGCGCCTTCAGCCCTTGCGCCCGAGCCGGCTGACCGCTACCCGGATGTCGCGCTCGGTGTCCTTGAGATGGAAGCGCATCGCTTCTCCGGCGGCGCGGGCGTTGCCGGCGCGGATGCATTCGAGAATCCGCTCGTGCGCCGCGATGGTGTCGAACACGGTGTGTCCCCGGTGCTCGTGCCCGCGGCGGCTGATGAAGAAGCCTTCGCGCAAGGGGCCCGCCATCGCCTCGAACAGGGCGCCGAGCACCCGGTTGCCGCTGGCGAGCGCCACCGCCTCGTGGAAGGCCACGTCCGCGGCGTGAAAACGGGTTTCCCGGCCGGGGTCGGTCAGCCCGTCGCTGCCCGCCGCCTCGCGCATCGCGGCAAGGGCGTTCTCGATCGCCAGCAGCCCCGCCCGGGTTGCCCGCTTGGCCGCAAGGGTCGCCGCCTGCACTTCGAGCGACAGCCGCACTTCGATGATGTCGAACAGGCCCTTGGGGTCATGGCTGATCAGCATGGCGAGGAAATCGCCGAAGGCGGCGCCATCCGGTTCGCGCACCACTGCCCGCTTGCCGCGCGACAGCACCACGAGCCCGCGGCCCTCCAGTTGCTTGAGCGCTTCGCGCAGGGTCAGCCTGCTCACTCCGAACCGGCGGGCGAGTTCGCCTTCCGAGGGAAGGCTCGTGCCGGGAGCAAGCTCCTCCACGATCATCGCCGCCACTGCTTCGGCGACGCTGCTGGCCGCCGTGCCGCCGTCGTGTCCTGCTGTGACCTGATCCATGAACGCCTCCACGTATCAGATACCATCGGCAAATCGTGGCTGTCCATGCTGCTGTATCGGCGGCATTTTCAACGTCGGGCCGGCGTCTCCCTGAGCCAGAGGTGCGTACCGCACATCGCCGCCCTGCGGGCCCGACAAGAATCTTCATGCCTCGAAAAATATGCGCGGGTCACCCGCAAAGGCGCTTTACAGAAGGTATCTGACCATCCTAGCTTGCCGCCGTGGCCGGGAGGGCCATGCGGCGCAGGCCGCGAGTGGGAGGATGTCCATGCAGTTCCGGCCGCAACACCCTGGCGTGTGCGCTTAGCTGCCGCCGGCCGGCCGTGTGCCGGCTGACAGCGTGCGGGGGAATTGCGCCTTCGGGCCAGGCTGCCACCCACCTCTCAGTTTATTCTCGAGAACATAAAGGGAGTCGAGACGTGAAACTCTTCAAGACGCTTGCCACCGTGCTGGCAGCCGGCGCCGTGGCGCTGACGGCCTCAACGGCAGTGTTCGCCCAGGACAAGGGCCTGATCGGCATTGCCATGCCGACCCAGTCTTCGCTGCGCTGGATCTCGGACGGCAACGAGCTCAAGGCCGCTCTGGAAGCCAAGGGCTACACCGTCGACCTGCAGTATGCGGAAGACGACATTCCGAACCAGCTCTCGCAGGTCGAGAACATGGTGACCAAGGGCGCCCAGGCGCTGGTGATCGCCTCCATCGACGGCACCACGCTCAGCGCCGTGCTGCAGCAGGCTGCCGACCAGGGCATCAAGGTCATCGCCTATGACCGCCTGATCCGCGAATCCGGCAATGTCGACTACTACACCACCTTCGACAACTTCCAGGTGGGCGTGCTGCAGGCCAACTCGCTGGTGAAGGGCCTCGAGGAGCGCTTCCCGGACCAGAAGCCGTGGAACGTGGAACTGTTCGGCGGCTCGCCGGACGACAACAACGCCTTCTTCTTCTACGACGGCGCCATGAGCGTGCTCCAGCCGCTGATCGACTCCGGCGACATCGTCGTCAAGTCGGGCCAGCAGGGCATGGAAACCGTCGGCACCCTGCGCTGGGACGGCGCCGTGGCGCAGGCCCGCATGGACAACATCCTGTCGGCCAACTACTCGGACGGCTCGATCGTGCATGGCGTGCTGGCCCCATATGACGGCCTCAGCCGCGGCATCATCTCCTCGCTGCGTGGCGTGGGCTACGGCTCGGGCGACCTGCAGTGGCCGGTCATCACCGGCCAGGACGCGGAAGCTCCCTCGGTGAAGGCGATCGTCGCCGGCGAGCAGTACTCGACCGTGTACAAGGACACCCGTGAACTGGCCAAGGTCACCGCGGACCTCGTCGACACCATCGTGTCCGGCGGCACGCCGGAAGGCCTCGACACCACCACCTACGACAACGGCGTCAAGGTCGTCCCCTCGATCCTGCTGACCCCGTACGAAGTCGACGCCACCAACTACCAGGCGCTGGTCATCGACTCCGGCTACATCAAGCCGGAAGACATCCAGTAAGCACCGGGTGCATCGAACACCGGGGCTCCGCGGCGACGCGGGGCCCTCCGGATTTCAGCGGCCCTCAGTCGCATGCTTGCCCCCGGGGCAGGCGAGGCCTAGAGATTCCAGGCCATCTGCAGGGCAGCACGAACTGACAGAGCCAGCATGACCAACACCATTCTGGAGATGCGCGGCATCACCAAGACCTTTCCCGGGGTCAAGGCGCTCTCGGACGTGAACCTCGATGTCCGCGAAGCCGAGATCCACGCCATTGTCGGCGAGAACGGGGCAGGCAAGTCGACCCTGATGAAGGTGCTGAGCGGGGTCTATCCCGACGGCTCCTATGATGGCCAGATCATCTACAAGGGCGAAGAGCAGCACTTCAAATCCATTCGCGACAGCGAGCACAAGGGCATCGTCATCATCCATCAGGAGCTGGCGCTGGTGCCGCTGCTGTCGATTGCCGAGAACATCTTTCTGGGCAACGAGCAGGCGAAGGCCGGGGTGATCGACTGGGACGAGACCCGCGACGGCGCCCGCAAGCTGCTCGCCATGGTCGGCCTCAACGAGGACCCGGATACCCTCATCACCAATATCGGCGTGGGCAAGCAGCAGCTGGTGGAGATCGCCAAGGCGCTGTCCAAGCAGGTGCAGCTGCTGATCCTCGACGAACCGACGGCATCCCTCTCGGAGACCGACAGTCAGGCGCTTCTCGACCTGCTGGTCGAGTTCCGCAAGCAGGGCATCACTTCCATCCTGATCAGCCACAAGCTCAACGAGATCAGCCGCGTCGCCGACCGCATCACGGTGATCCGCGACGGCCGGACCATCGAGACGATGGATACCGCGGACATCACCGAGGATCGCATCATCACCTCCATGGTCGGCCGGTCTCTCGAGGACCGTTATCCCGCCCGCGAGCCGCAGGTGGGCGAGGTGGTGTTCGAGGTCCGCAACTGGAACGTGTTCCACCCGCAGCACCGCGAGCGCCAGGTGATCCGCGACGTGAACCTCAGCATCCGCAAGGGCGAGGTCGTCGGCATTGCGGGGCTCATGGGTTCGGGCCGCACGGAACTGGCGATGAGCATCTTCGGGCGCGCCTATGGCCAGCGGATCAGCGGCGAGGTGCTGATGCACGGCCAGCGCGTCGACACCAGCACCGTCGGCAAGGCGGTGGCGCGCGGCCTCGCCTACGCAACCGAGGACCGCAAGACCTACGGCCTCAACCTGATCGACACGATCAAGCACAACATAACCATCGCCAATCTCCGCGGAGTCTCGCAGGCGGGCGTGATCGACGATCTCGCCGAGCTCGACGCGGCCAACGACTACCGCAGGCGCACCAATATCCGCTCCTCGAGCGTCTACCAGGTGACGGGCAATCTCTCGGGCGGCAACCAGCAGAAGGTGGTGCTCAGCAAGTGGCTGTTCGCCAATCCGGAGGTGCTGATCCTCGACGAGCCCACGCGCGGCATCGACGTCGGCGCCAAGTACGAAATCTACACCATCATCAACCAGCTGGCCGCACAGGGTAAGGCTATCCTCGTCATCTCCTCGGAGATGCCGGAACTGCTCGGGATCACCGACCGCCTCTATGTGATGAACGAGGGCCGGATCGTCGGGGAAATGCCGACGGCCGAAGCCAGCCAGGAGAAGATCATGCGCGCGATCGTGCGTGCTGAAGGGAAGGCATCATGACCACTGACACCGCCCAGCCGGGCATCTCGTCGACCGGCGAACCGGTCAAGGTCCAGGAGCTCAGCATCTGGAGCGCGCTCAAGACCAACATGCGCGACTACGGCCTGCTACTCGCGCTCATCCTGATCATGCTGTTCTTCCAGTATTTCACCAATGGCGTGCTGTTCAAGCCGGTGAACCTCACCAACATCATCCTGCAGAACAGCTACATCATCGTCATGGCCCTGGGCATGCTGCTGGTGATCGTCGCGGGCCATATCGACCTGTCCGTGGGCTCGGTGTCGGGGTTCATCGGCGCTCTCGCCGCCATGCTGATGGTGGGCTGGCGCTTTCCGCCGGAGCTGGCCTTCCTCGCCAACCCGCTGGTGGCGGGCGCGATCTGCCTCGTTGCGGGCGGCATCATCGGGGCGGCGCAGGGCTATCTCATCGCCTACCACAGGATTCCCTCGTTCATCGTGACGCTCGCCGGCATGCTGATCTTCAAGGGGCTGTCGCTGGCCATTCTCGCCGGCAAGTCGGTGGGTCCGTTCCCGGCCGAGTTCCAGCTGCTGTCGGCGGGCTTCATCCCGGACATCATCGGGCCGACGACGCTGGTCGCTGCCAGCGACGGTGTGCAGCCGGTGGTGCTGCACACCACCACCATGGTCATCGCCATCGTGGCCGTCGTCGCCATGGTGTTCTTTGCCATTCGCGGCCGCCATCGCCGCCAGGCGCGCGGCTACGAAAACGAGCCGTTCAGCCTGTTCGTGGTCAAGAACGTGGTGATCGCGGCACTGGTGCTGTTCTTCGCCTACATGCTCGCTTCGTATCGCGGCCTGCCCAACGTGCTGGTGGTGATGGCCGTGCTGATCGCGGCCTTCGTCTTCCTCACCAAGCGCATGACCTTCGGTCGCCGGATCTACGCGCTGGGCGGCAACCTCAAGGCCGCCGCCCTGTCGGGCGTGAAGACCGAGCGGATGACCTTCTACGTCTTCTCCATCATGGGCGTGCTCGCGGCTCTCGCCGGCATGATCTACGCCGCCCGCCTCAACTCGGCGACGCCGAAGGCGGGGCAGGGGCTGGAGCTCGACGTGATCGCGGCCGTGTTCATCGGCGGGGCCTCGGCCCTCGGCGGCGTGGGGCAGGTGGCCGGTGCCGTCATCGGCGCCTTCATCATGGGCGTGATGAACAACGGCATGTCGATCATGGGCGTCAACATCGACTGGCAGCAGATGATCAAGGGCGTCGTGCTGCTGGCCGCCGTGTTCTTCGATCTCTACAACAAGAACCGCGCCGCCTGATCGGCCCGTTCATGAATCAGCAAGGCCGCCGGAGAAATCCGGCGGCCTTTCGTTCATGGTCGCGGAAACGACCCCCCGGGTTCGTTCATACTCCGTTCATCTTCGTTCAGGTTTCCACGTCCGCGTCCGGCCGGGAGCCCCATTCCGTCCCCGATCCGTCATAGACGGCGACGTCCCTGGCACCGGCAATTTCCAGCGCCAGAGCAAGGGTCGAGGCGGTGATCCCCGATCCGCAGGAGGTGATGATCGGGCGGTCGAGCGCTACGCCGCGCTCTGCGAAGAGCTGACGCAAGTCGTTCTGCGACCTCATGATTCCGCCTTCGCTGAGCAGGCTCACCGGTACGTTGAGGCTGTTCGGGATATGGCCCGGGCGCAGCCCTGCGCGCGGCTCCGGCACCTCGGCATGAAAGCGCGGTGCGGGACGGGCATCGGCGATCTGGCTTGCACCGTCCCGGCTGCGCTCGCGCACCATCTCGAAGTCCGCAACCCGATCCGGATCGAAGCTCACCTCGAAGTGCCGCAACTCGCGAGCCACCTGTCCCGGCTCGGTGGGGTGCTTTTCGGCTCGCCACTTCGGCCCGCCACCTTCGAGAATCCGCACGTCCCGGGCGCCCATAACCTTGAACGTCCACCACACGCGGGGGGCTGAAAACAGCCCGATCTCGTCGTAGACGACGATGGTCATGTCCTCGCTGATGCCCAGCGCGCCGACCATTCGGGCGAAGTCGGCGGGGGCGGGCAGCATGTGCGGCAGGTCCGTGGAGCGGTCCGCTATGCCGTCGATGTCGAAGAAGACTGCACCGGGAATATGCCCGGAAAGGTACTCGGCCTGCGCGTTGCGCGCAGCACCCGGCATGTGCCAGCTGCCATCGACGACAACCAGGTCCGCATCGTCCAGGTGTTCGGCCAGCCACGTCGTCGTGACGAAGGGGTTATCCATTTATGCTCCTTGCTCCGCCGTGGCGTAAACTGTGCCCGTGAGCTCGTGCTTCCACAAGCTCACCATTCGGGCGAGTGCAATGGAAACGAAGTTTTTTGGCGGTCAGGGGCGCGGCGCGGGGCCGGAACTCTCTCGCAGCACCAGTTCCACGGGCCAGAGTTCGTGAATATCCTCTGCCGGCTTGCCCGCAAGCAGCTGCAGGATGAGCTCTGCCATGCGGGTGCCCGCCGCCCGTATGGAAGAGCGGGTCGTCGACATGGTCGGGTACATGTTGTCGGCATTCAGATAGGGGAACACGTCGTCGTGGGCGATCATCGACACGTCCTTTCCCAGGGCAAAGCCTGCCTGCCGGATGGCCCGGAAGATGCCGAGCGCAGTCATCATCGATCCGGCGAGAAAGGCAGTCGGCCGCGGCCGGAGCTCGAGCATGGCCTGGGCCAGGCGAAACGCCACTTCGTCGGTGAAGATCGAGTTGCCCATCAGCGCCGGGTCGAAAGGCACCCCGCGAGCCGACAGCGCGGCGAGATAGCCGATCTCTCGGTGTTCGGCAAAGGTGCGGCCCTTGATCCCGTTCATCAGGGCAATCCGGCGGTGTCCGAGGTCCAGCAGGTGGCTGGTGGCGCGCTCGACGGCCCCCGTGTTGTCGATGTCGAGCCAGGCGACCGGCCGGTCCACATTGGTGCGCCCGTGCAGCACAAAGGGCAGCTTGAGGTCCATCAGCACCTCCGCCCGCTCGTCGTGGAGCTTTGGGGAGTGCAGGATGACGGCGTCCACCTTCTGGCTGGCCGCAAGCCGGCGATAGGCGGCGATCTCGTCCTGATAGCTTTCCACGGTCGTGACGAGAATGTCGATCTCTTCGGTGGCGAGACGCCCGCCCAGCCCCGACAGAAACTCGCTCATGTGAGGCCCGAGCTCGTCTGCCCCGCGCAGCACGAGTCCCACGGCGCCCGAACGGCCCGTGGCAAGGCGCAACGCACTGGCGTTGGGACGGTAACCCAGACGTGCTGCTGCCTCTGCAACGCGGAGCCGCGTTGCCTCGTTGACTTCTGGATAGCCATTGAGGGCGCGGCTGACAGTGGTCTGAGACAGGCCGAGATGTTCGGCCAGATCCTTCAATCTCATTGGCGAACTGGCCCAGCGAGCGGTGTCGGAAGCCGCCGCTCACATCAGGCGGGCGCACATGTTGCGTAGCGCCGCTCTCCTCCCATGCGCATTCAAAGCGATTTCAATTTTTGACGCAAGGGGCTCGTTCATCGATGTCTCTCCTGAGGTGCGTACCTCAGCCTGCGGCGACGCTCGTTAACCTTTGAAAAGTGAGCGGCACCTGTAAGCAATTGTAATGCAGTAATAAATTCTGGTGGCGCCAGCGATTCTTTAAATTTGCCGCTGCGAGTCGCTTGACAGTATTTGGCTGCTCTGGTTCCTTTTCATTCAAAGCGCTTTGAGATCGGTCGCGGGGAGCGGCCAGCAAGGGGCTTTTGATGGGAGGAGGACCGTCAGGCGGCGTGCATGTCACGGCGCTCTTTGACGCGCCCTTCCAGTGTTGGCTCATTCGGGAGGAATATCTAATGAAGATCAGCAAGATGCTTGCCGGCTTGATGGCGAGCGTGACGTTGGTGGCCGGTACGGCTCAGGCCGTGGAGCTGTCCATCGTCTCCGGCGACACCGGCAACGGCCTAGCCTTCCTTCAGGAACAGCTGAAGAAGTTCGAAGAGCAGACCGGTCACACGGTGACCATCGTGCCGATGCCGTCGTCCACCACCGACCAGTTCGGCCAGTACAGGCTGTGGCTCGCTGCCGGCAACGCCGACATCGACGTCTACACCACCGACGTCATCTGGGCCCCGCAACTGGCCGACCAGTTCCTCGACCTGACAGAGGCTGCCGCCGACGTCATGGACCAGCATTTCCCCTCGATCATCGAGTCGCAGACCGTGGAGGGCAAGCTCGTCGCCATCCCGGCCTACACCGACGCGCCGGCACTGTTCTATCGCACCGACCTGCTTGAGAAGTATGGCAAGGAGGTGCCTGGCACCTGGGCCGAACTCAAGGCCACTGCCCAGGAAGTCATGGATGGCGAGCGCGCCGATGGCAACGGCGACATGTGGGGCTTCGTGTTCCAGGGTAACGCCTATGAAGGCCTGACCTGCAATGCCCTGGAGTGGGTGAAGTCCTATGGCGGCGGCCAGATCGTGGAGGCCGACGGCACCATCTCGATCAACAACGATCAGGCCGCCGCGGCCCTCGAAGAGATCAAGACCTTCATCGGCACCATCTCGCCGCAGGGCAACCTCTCCTACATGGAAGAGGAGAGCCGTGGCGTCTGGCAGCTCGGCAATGCGGTGTTCATGCGCAACTGGCCCTATGCCTATGCACTTGGCCAGGGTGACGACTCGGCCGTGAAGGACAAGTTCGACGTTGCGCCTCTGCCGGCCGGCGACGGTCCGGACGCCCGCTCCGCGGCGACGCTCGGCGGCTGGAACTACGCCGTGTCCAAGTACTCGCAGCACCCCGAAGAGGCCATCCAGCTGGCGCTGTTCCTCGGCTCCGAGGAGATCCAGAAGGAGCGGGCGATCAACCAGTCCAACCTGCCCACCATCGAGGTCCTGTACGACGATCCGGACGTGCTGGCGGCCGCCCCGTTCATGGCCAGCTGGAAGGAGATCTTCCAGAACGCCGTGCCACGTCCGTCCGCACCGACCCAGGAAAACTACAACGAGGTCTCCTCGCTGTTCTGGTCGGCCGTTCACGACACCCTGTCGGGCAATGGCTCGGCTGCAGAGAACCTGGAGATTCTCGAAGCCGATCTCGACGAGCTGCTGAACTAGACTTCCTCAGGAACTCGGGTGCGGGGAGAGTCGCTTTCCCGCACCCATCTGCAGTTCGATCGATTGGGAGACGTGGATGACTACCGAGGCCCTGGCAAACGCAGCCATTGCACCCAGCAAACCGGCCCGGTCGGAACTGATGCAGCAGCGCGTCCGCGCTGCCCGCTGGTTCCTCCTGCCGATGATGATTGCCCTCGCGATCGTCGCCGGCTGGCCCTTGCTTCGATCGATCTGGTTCTCCTTCACCGACGCTACCCTCAACGACCTCTACGGGGCGGAGTGGATCGGCTTCGGCAATTACCTTCAGATCCGAACGCTCGAGAGCGGGCGCACCATCTATCGCGGTGTGCTTGTCGATCCCAACTGGTGGAACGCCGTGTGGAACACGGTGCGCTTCGCCTTCTGGTCGGTGCTGTGGGAAACGGTGCTGGGCATGATCGTGGCGCTGGTTCTCAACGCCGAGTTCCGCGGCCGCGGTATCGTCCGCGCTGCCATCCTCATTCCCTGGGCCATCCCGACCATCGTGTCCGCCAAGATGTGGAGCTGGATGCTGAACGACCAGTTCGGCATCCTGAACGATCTCGGCATGCGCCTTGGCCTGCTCAGCCACAAGGTCGCCTGGACTGCGTCCCCCGACACCGCAATGCTGGCGGTGCTGGTGGTGGACATCTGGAAGACCACACCGTTCATGGCGCTGCTGATCCTCGCCGGGCTGCAGATGATCCCAAAGGACATCTATGAGGCAGCGGACATCGACGGCGTTCATCCGGTGAAGCAGTTCTTCCGCATCACCCTGCCGCTGGTGCGGCCGGCCCTAATGGTGGCGATCATCTTCCGCGTGCTGGATGCGCTTCGCATCTTCGACCTGATCTACGTGCTGACGCCCAACTCGAACGCAACAAAGACCATGAGCGTGATCGCTCGCGAAAACCTTTTCGAGTTCAACAAGTTCGCGGAGGGCTCAGCGCAGTCCACGCTTCTCTTCCTGATCATTGCCCTGTTCACGATCGTCTACATCTGGCTTGGCCGCGTGAACTTCGACGGGGGAGACCGCTGATGGGCGCGACCTTGAATCCCTGGAAGATCATCAAGACGACGCTGTTCTACCTGCTGGTGGTGGTGATCGTCGTGGTCAGCGTGTTCCCGTTCTACTACGCCATGCTGACCAGCTTCAAATCGGGCACCGACCTGTTCCGCATCACCTACTGGCCGACGTCGTTCAGTCTCGCCAACTATCGCGACGTGCTGGCGAACGGCTCGTTCCCGCAGAACTTCCTCAACTCGGTGTTCGTCGCCACGCTGACTGTGCTGCTGGCGCTGTTCCTCGCCGTCACCGCCGCCTTCGCGCTCAGCCGCGTGCGGTTCCGCGGACGCAGCCTGTTGCTGATGACGATCCTTGCAGTGTCGATGTTCCCGCAGATCGCGGTGCTCGCCGGGTTGTTCGAACTGATCCGCTTCCTTGGCATCTACAACACGCCCTGGGCGCTGATCTTCTCCTACACGATCTTCACCCTGCCGTTCACGGTCTGGGTGCTCACCACCTTCATGCGCGACCTGCCCGTGGAGATCGAAGAGGCAGCCATTGTCGACGGGGCGTCGCCATGGGTGATCATCACCCGCGTGTTCATGCCCCTCATGTGGCCGGCACTGGTCACGACGGGGTTGCTGGCCTTCATCAGCGCCTGGAACGAGTTCCTGTTCGCGTTGACCTTCACCTCGTCCAACGCCACCCGCACGGTGCCGGTCGCCATCGGCCTGCTGTCGGGCGGCTCGCGGTTCGAAATCCCGTGGGGCCTCATCATGGCCGCATCCGTCATCGTGACGGTCCCGCTCGTCGTTCTCGTCCTCATCTTCCAGCGCAAGATCGTGAGTGGTCTCACTGCCGGCGGCGTCAAGGGCTAAGGAGTTAATCCAAAATGGCTGCAATCGAGCTTCGCAACGTCCGCAAGTCCTTCGGCGCGGTGAACGTGATCAAGGGCGTCGATCTTGAGATCCGCAAGGGCGAGTTCATGGTCTTCGTGGGGCCGTCTGGATGCGGCAAGTCCACGTTGCTGCGCCTGATCTCGGGCCTCGAGGACATCACCTCGGGCGAGATGCTGTTCGACGGCAAGCTGGTGAACTCGCTGGCGCCCTCCAAGCGCGGCATCGCCATGGTGTTCCAGAGTTACGCGCTCTACCCCCACATGACCGTATACGAGAACATGGCCTTCGGGCTGACTCTCGAGAAGGGCAAGGGCAAGGAAGAGATCCGCCAGCGCGTAGAGAAGGCGGCAGACATGCTGCAGATCCGCGAGTATCTCGACCGGCTGCCCAAGCAGTTGTCGGGCGGACAGCGCCAGCGCGTCGCCATCGGCCGCGCCATAACGCGCGATCCCAAGGTCTTTCTCTTCGACGAACCACTGTCCAACCTCGATGCGGCGCTGCGCGTCGCCACCCGCATCGAGATCGCCAAGCTCCATGAGGAGATGGACCAGACCACCATGATCTACGTGACCCACGACCAGGTGGAGGCGATGACGCTCGCCGATCGCATCTGCGTGCTTCGCGACGGGCTGGTGGAGCAGGTCGGCACGCCTATGGAACTCTATGAACGACCGGACTCTATCTTCGTGGCCGGGTTCATCGGTTCGCCCAAGATGAACTTCATCTCGGGCGAGAAGGCCGACCGTTTCGGGGCCGCGACCATCGGCGTTCGCGGCGAGCACATGCTGATCAAGCCCGGCGACGGGCTGTGGAGCGGCACGGTGATCCACACGGAGAACCTGGGCGCCGACTCCTATGTCTATCTCGAAATGGGAACCGAGGAGCCGGTGGTGGTGCGCCTCGACGGCGTCAACAGCTACCATTCCGGCGACGTGGTGCAGGTGTCGCCGATGGAGGACAAGATTCACCGCTTCGATGGAGCCGGCAAACCAATCCGCTGACCCAGATCACAATCGCCGCAGGTCGCGCAACTCCATTACCATCACTGTCATTCCCGCGAGCATGGGGTTCCGCACTCAACGTGCGCGGAATCCGGTGTGTGCGTGAGTGATACAGAGACAAGGCCCAACTACGCTCGGCCACTCCTCCCGGCCGACCGATCCAAGGAGACTATTCATGCCTATCCGTACCCTCGTGTGGGGTGAGAACGTCCACGAACAGAAGAACAAGGTCGTGGCCGACAACTATCCCGAAGGCATGCACAACCAGATCGCCAAACTGCTCGCCAGTGACTCCAACATCGTCACCAGGACGACGACGCTGCAGGAACCGGAACATGGCTGCACCGTGGAGGCGCTGGCCGAGACCGATGTGCTGATCTGGTGGGGTCACGCTGCTCATGGGCAGGTGCAGGACGAGATCGTTGAGCGCGTGGCGCAGCGTGTCTGGGAAGGCATGGGCCTTATCGTCCTGCATTCCGGGCATTTCTCGAAGATATTCAAGCGCCTGATGGGCAGCCCCTGCGCCCTGAACTGGCGTGAGGCAGGAGAGCGCGAGCGTGTCTGGGTCACGAGCCCCGGCCATCCGATCGCGAAGGACCTGCCCCCCTATTTCGAACTCGAGATGGAGGAGATGTACGGCGAGCCCTTCAGCGTTCCCGATCCGCTGGAAACGGTGTTCGTCTCGTGGTTCCAGGGTGGGGAAGTGTTCCGCTCGGGCCTGACCTACCGGCGCGGCGCCGGCAACATCTTCTATTTCCGTCCCGGCCACGAGACCTACCCGACCTATCACGACGCGACCGTGGGGCAGGTGCTGCGCAATGCCGTCAACTGGGCCTACAACCCCAATACCTATCCCGGCCTGCTGAAGGCGCCGAACGTGCCGGTGAGCGAAGCGCTCGAGAAGATCGAAGAGCGCGGCCCCACCCTCCACCAGGGCCGCGAAGGCTTCCGCTGAGGCGTGAAAAGGGGCGCGGCACTGTTACGCGTTCCGCCCCCGCGGGCCAGGGTATAGTACGCGCCGGAGAGGACCGCTCCCCGGCGTTTTTGCGGGAGCGGCCACAATGTCCCTGAACAGAATTGAGTATGCGGCGTGGCCGCTGAAGGAATGAACCAATGCGTATCCTGATCCTGGGTACCGGCGGCATGGCGAACCAGCATGCCAAGCATTTTTCTGCCATCGATGGCGTAACGCTGGCGGGGGGCGTCGACGTCGACCCTGCACGCGTCGAGGCGTTCAACAAGACGCACAACATCGAGCGTGGCTTTGGTTCACTGGACGCGGCCCTGGCATGGGGCGAGTTCGACGGCGTCGCCAACGTTACCCCGGATGCTATCCACCATCCGACCACCATGGCTGCTCTCAAGGCTGGCAAGCACGTCTTCTGCGAGAAGCCGCTTGCCACTGACCACGCCAAGGCGCTGGAAATGACCGAGACCGCTGAACGGCTCGGGCTGATCAACATGGTCAACCTGACCTACCGCAATGTCGCCCAGCTCCAGGTGGCGCGCGAGATCGTCCAGTCCGGGCAGATCGGCAAGGTCAAGCACTTCGAAGCCAGCTACCTGCAGAGCTGGCTCGTCTCCAAGGCATGGGGCGACTGGCGGACGGAGTCGCAGTGGCTCTGGCGCCTGTCCAAGAAGCACGGTTCCAACGGGGTGCTCGGCGATATCGGGGTGCATATCCTCGACTTCGCCGCCTACGGCGCGGGCAGCGATTTCTCAAGGGTGTTCTGCCGGCTCGAGACGTTCGAGAAGGCCGAGAACAACCGGATCGGCGAGTACGATCTCGATGCCAATGACAGCTTCGCCATGACCGCTCAGCTCGAGAACGGCGCACTGGGTGTAATCCACGCGACCCGCTGGGCTACGGGGCACTTCAACGAGTTGCGGCTGCGCATCTATGGCGAGCTCGGCTCGGTCGAGGTGCAGCACCGGCACGACTGGTCCAAGCTGTTCACCTGCCTGGGCCACGATGTCGAAACGGGCACCTGGACCGAGGTGGAGGTTCCGCCGGTGCCGACCAACTACATGCGGTTCGTGGAGGCCTTCCGGCTGGGCCGGAACCTTGAGCCCAGCTTCCGGCATGCGACCAATATCCAGAAGGTGCTGGACCTTGCGACAGTCACCGACCGCGACCGGATAGAGCATGCTGTCTAGGCTTTGACTTGCGGGTAGAGGGTTGAAAGGGTTCCGGGTCTCCGGGGCCCAGTGCAACCGATGTGTGGCGCTCGGACTTATGTGGTGATTAACCTACGGAGCGTCAGCAATGAGCATTATCTGGGCCATAATCGTAGGCTTCTTTGCAGGCCTGATCGCCCGCTTTCTGGTTCCCGGTGACCGGGAGCCGCGCGGCTTCATCCTCACCACTGTGCTCGGCATCGTCGGGTCGGTCGTGGCGACCTGGCTCGGCCAAGCCATCGGGCTATACGGTCCGAACGACGGGGCAGGCTTCATCGGCGCAATAGTGGGCGCCGTCATTGTCCTGCTGATCTGGGGCGCCTTTGCGCGCCGTGCCTGAACGAACCTGACCGAGAAACGAAAGGGGCGCCAGGATTGGCGCCCCTGCCTGGATGCTCCGTCACTCAATGATGGTGATGCGGCCGTCGGTGTAGGGCGTGTACTCGCCGCCCAGCTTGGCGATGTAGTCAGCCACGACCTGTTCGAGTGGAGGGCCGAAGTCATAGGGCTTCTCGCCCTCGGCAAACGTCCCGTAGCCATCCCCGCCGCCACGCACATAGTTGTTGGTGACGATGGTGTAGGTGGCTTCCTCATCGATCGGCACCCACTCATCGCCTTCGCCCTTGACCAGAACGTCGCTCACCCGGTCACCCGGGGGATTGGCGAGGGTGTAGCTGTATTTGAGGCCAGCCACCTGGGGGAAACGGCCGGCAACATTCTCAACGTCGCTGACGCCGTTCTCCAGGGCGTCGATCACGTCGGCACCGCTGATCTGGACGGTCGCAAGGGTGTTGGAGAAGGGCAGGACTGTGATCACCTCACCAACCGTGATCTCCCCCGGATCGATCGAGGCACGAATGCCCCCGCCGTTCTGGAAGGCGATGGTCACGCCCTGGTCGGCTACCCGGTCGAGGATGGCGTCCGCGAGCAGGTTGCCCATCGCGCATTCCTGCACGCGGCATACTTCGCGCGACCCCTCGATCGCCTCGGTAGTGGTGCCTATCACCACGCCCATGGCTTCCTCGACCGGGGCCGCAAGTTCGGCAAGCTGGGCCTGGAAGTCCTCGTTGTGCGACACCGACGCGTCGATCAGGAACGGCTCGCCTTCTGCGCTGAGCACAACGCCGTCATCGTCCCAGGTGATGGCGATATCGCCGAGGTACTTGCCGTACTGATTGGCCTGTACCACCGGCACTTCAACGCCCTCGGGGTTGGTCACCATGGTGGGGTAGGGGCCCGCCGCGCCCTCCGCAGTGTTCGACAACAGCGTGTGCGAGTGACCGCCAACGATGACGTCCACCAAAGGCAGAGACGCGGCAACGTCCAAATCCATCCCATAGCCGATGTGGGAGAGCAGGATGATCTTGTTCACCCCGGCGGCATCGAGTGCTTCGGAGGCGCCACGCACATACTGGATGACATCGGTGAACTCGATATCTGGCCCGGGCGCTGCGATCTCAGGGGTATCCTCGGCGGTCGCGCCGATGATGCCGATCTTCTCGCCGCCCACATCGAGGACAATCGAACCCTTTATCTTGCCGCGCAGGTTATCGTCTCGGGTGACGTCGAAGTTGCCGCCGATGATAGGGAATTCTGCAGCCTCGATGAACCTGAGGAACTCCTCGGGGCCATCGTCGAATTCATGGTTCCCCGTGGCGACGACGTCGAAGCCCATCTGGTTGAAGAAGTCGGATACCACCTTGGACTTGTAGGTCGTGTAGTAGAGAGAGCCCTGGAAATTGTCGCCCGCCGACAGCAGCAGCACGTTGCCGTCCTCGGCTTCGTACTTGCCGCGCGTGTCGTCGATGACAGTCTTCAGCCGCCCGATGCCGCCGAAACACTCGCCTGCGGCGTCTGTTTCCTCGTCACAGTTGGAGTCGGTATCCGTGATCGGGTCGAAGCGGGAGTGGAAGTCGTTTATGTGCAGGATATGGAG
>JAEZHZ010000184.1 GCA_023436745.1 Pseudomonadota bacterium
ATATGGCGGTGTCCATGGACATGCGCTGCGCTCCCCGCGCGCCATGCAGGTGAAATCAGACCTGCATGATCTCCTGTTCCTTGCCGGCGACGACCTTGTCAATCTCGGCCACGGCTTCGTCGGTAGCCTTCTGCACCAACTCGCTCTGCTTCTTGGCGTCGTCCTGGCTTAGGTCGCCGTCCTTCTCAGCCTTCTTGAGGGCATCCATGCCATCGCGACGGATGTGACGGACCGCAACGCGCGCCTGCTCCGCGTAGTTGTGGGCAACCTTGACCAATTCCTTGCGGCGCTGCTCGTTCAGCTCCGGCAGGGGAACGCGAATGACCTGCCCCTCACCCATCGGGTTGAGGCCGAGGCCGCTGTCGCGGATGGCCTTTTCCACGGCACTGGCCATGGAGCGATCCCAAACCTGCACGCTGAGCATGCGCGGCTCCGGCACCGTGACCGTCGCCACCTGATTGAGCGGCATGCGCGAACCGTAGGCCTCGACTGTCACCGGCTCGAGCAGGCTGGCGCTGGCGCGCCCGGTCCGAAGGCCGGCCAGCTCGTCACGGAGCGAGGCGATGGACTTCTGCATGCGGTTCTTGAGATCGGCGAGATCATAGGTGGCCATTTTCTGGTCCTTCTGGTCAGAGCGGCTTGCTCTTGCTCACACGGGTGGAGCGGGCCGTGCCGGAGAGTACACCCGCAAGGCCAGCCGCATCGTTAAGTGCATAAACGATTATCGGCATGCCGTTGTCGCGGGCAAGCGCAAAAGCCGCAGTATCCATGACCCTAAGGTCCTTCCCGATGACTTCGTCGTAGGTGACGTGCTCGTAGCGGACCGCTGCGGGATCCTTCATGGGGTCGGCGGAATAGACGCCGTCGACCTTGGTGCCCTTCAGCACCACATCGCACTCGAGCTCAATAGCTCGCAGGGTGGACGCAGTGTCGGTGGTGAAGAACGGATTGCCGGTACCGCCGCCGAGGACCACAACGTAGCCCTCCTCCAGGGAGGCCTTGGCCTCGCGGGCCGTGAAGGCGTCTGCCACGGATGGCATAGGCACGGCACTGAAGGGTTTTGACTTAACACCTTGACGGGAAATGGCGTTGCTCAGCGCCAGTGCGTTGATCATGGTGCCAAGCATGCCCATCGTGTCCGCCGTGACGCGATCGGTGCCATCGGCGGCGCCGGCCATGCCGCGGAAGATATTGCCGCCACCGACGACGATAGCAACCTCCACGCCAGACTTGGCCACGTCGGCGATCTGCTTGGCGACGGCCTGCAGGAAGGGTGGCTCTATGCCGAAGGAATTATCACCCGCCAGCGCCTCCCCAGAAACCTTGAGCAGGATGCGTTTATAGGCAGGCGCCATCGGCGGACCTCTTCGACTTGATTACTACAGGTTTTGAACGCCGACCGCACCGGCGCCCGGACTACACCAGGCTAGCAGCTTGATGAAAGCCGCCGCGCCGGTCGGGTGGTTAGGAGGGGTTGTAGCGGCGATCCCGGCTAAATCAAGGCCCGCCCATAAGGAAAGGGCGGACCTTGCGGCCCGCCCCCAGATCTTACGCCTTGACGCCGGCAGTAGCGGCGACTTCGGCAGCGAAGTCGCTCTCGGCTTTTTCGATGCCCTCGCCCAGGGCGTAGCGCACGAACTTCGTCAGCTTCACGGGAGCGCCGACGTCCTTCTCGGCATTCTTCAGTGCGTCGCCGACCTTGGTCTCACCGTCGATCACGAAGGTCTGCGCGAGCAGCGTCACTTCCTCGTAGTACTTGCGGATGCGGCCTTCGACCATCTTCTCGGCGATGTCGGCCGGCTTGCCGGATTCCTTCACCTGCTCGAGAATGATGGAACGCTCGCGGGCAACCACTTCCTGATCAAGCTCGTCCGGCGTGATCGCCAGCGGGTTGGTCGCAGCGATGTGCATGGCGAGCTGCTTGCCGAGAGCGGAAAGCTGGGCCTTGTCGCCGGTCGACTCGAGAGCGACCAGAATTCCCATCTTGCCGAGGCCCGGCTTCACGGCGTTGTGGACGTAGCTCTCGACGACGCCGTCGGACACTTCCACCAGCGCGGTACGGCGCAGGTTCATGTTCTCGCCGATCTTGGCGATCGCCTCGGTCAGTTCGGCCGAAACCGAGTGGCCCGAACCGGGGAACGGCATCTCGCCGAGCTTCACCACGTCGCCATCGGCATCGAGGGCCAGCTTGGCCACGCTGCTGACGATGGACTGGAACTGCTCGTTGCGGGCGACGAAGTCGGTCTCGGAGTTCACCTCGACGACAGCGGCCTTGTTGCCGGCAGTGGCAACGCCCACCAGGCCTTCAGCGGCAACGCGGTCGGCCTTCTTGGCGGCCTTGGCAAGGCCACGGGTGCGCAGCCAGTCGACCGCCGCGTCCATGTCGCCATTGGTTTCGGCCAGGGCCTTCTTGCAGTCCATCATCCCGACGCCGGTCGAGTCGCGGAGCTGCTTGACCATTGCAGCAGTGATTTCCATGGGTTCACCTTTCCGCGGTCCCACACGGGGACCGCCTGAATTCGATTCGAAACGGAAGTCCGGTAACGGACTTAGTTGACGGCGGTCTCGGACGGCAGGTCTTCGGCCGGAGCCTCGGCGGATGCGCCGATATCCTGACCGAGGGCGCTCGACGAGCGGCTGATGCCGTCGAGAGCAGCACGCGACACGAGCGACATGTAGAGCTCGAGAGCGCGCGAGGCGTCGTCATTGCCCGGGATCGGGTAATCGACCACGTCGGGATCGGAGTTGGTGTCGACGATGGCAACGACCGGAATCCCAAGACGACGGGCTTCCTTGATCGCGTTCGCTTCCTTGTTGGTGTCGATCACGAACAGCAGCGACGGCAGGTTGCCCATGTCCTTGATGCCGCCGAGGTCGCGCTCAAGACGCTCCTGCTCGCGGGACATCATCAGGCGTTCCTTCTTGGTGCGAAGGCTGCGCTCGTCCTCGCTCATCGACTCCAGCTCACGCAGGCGGGAGATCGAGTTCGAGATGGTCTGCCAATTGGTCAGCGTGCCGCCGAGCCAACGGGAGTTGACGTAGTACTGGGCGCACTGCTTGGCGGCATCGGCCACCAGCGGAGCTGCCTGGCGCTTGGTGCCGACGAAGAGCACGCGGCCGCCATCAGCGACAGTGTCAGAGACCAGCTGCAGAGCGCGGCTCAGGGCCGGGACGGTCTGCGACAGGTCGAGGATGTGGATGTCGTTGCGCACGCCGAAGATGTAGCGTTCCATCTTCGGGTTCCAGCGATGCTTCTGGTGACCAAAGTGGACGCCGGCTTCGAGTAGCTGACGCATAGAGAAATCGGGCAGAGCCATGATGGCTGCTCCTTAGCTTTACCGGTTGAACCTCCACGAGGCAGTGCGGCGGTTTCCCGCCACCGGATGGTTGCCCTCGCGGGCGCCGGCCTCGTGTGTGAATTGCGTCGACCGCAGCCGAACGCGTGGGCGATATATGTGATGAGAGCCGCAAAAGCAAGTAAGCCCGGCAGAGGCCAGGCACGATCTCCCTCTGCCGCCCACCAGAAACAACGGCGCTCAGCGCAGGTTTCACCTTGTCGATTTCGCGACGCGAACCCTGGAGGCCACGGATTCGTGACGGGAACCAACCGCCGCGACAGCCTGTTGCCGATACATAGACCCGCGCCCAGACGCGGGGACAAGGGTGAAAGCCCCTGAGCGGGGGAGGATGGGCTTCGGGCTCGCCTCTCCCGCGTTGTT
>JAEZHZ010000219.1 GCA_023436745.1 Pseudomonadota bacterium
CGCGCACCGTCTGGATGCAATCGTCCGGCAGCTTCTTGCGGAGCCGCCCGACGAACACCTCGATGGTGTTGCTGTCGCGGTCGAAGTCCTGGTCATAGAGGTGTTCGGTCAATTCGGTGCGCGAGACCACCTTGCCCTTGTGGTGCATCAGGTAGCTCAGCAACCGCAGTTCATGGCTCGTCAGCTTCACCGACTGCCCGTCCACCGTCACCTTGCCGGAACGGGCGTCGAGCCGCACCGAACCGGCGACGATCTCGTTGCTCGCAAGGCCCGCTGCCCGCCGCACCAGTGCCCGCAGCCGCGCCAGCACTTCTTCCATGTGGAAGGGCTTGGCGACATAGTCGTCGGCGCCGGCGTCGATGCCCTGCACCTTGTCGCTCCAGCGGTCGCGCGCCGTCAGCAGCAGGACCGGGGTGGTCTTGCCGGCGCGGCGCCATTCCTCCAGCACCGACAGGCCGTCCATCTGCGGCAGGCCGATGTCGAGCACGATGGCGTCATACGGCTCGGTGTCCCCGAGGTAATGGCCCTCTTCCCCATCGAAGGCCACATCCACGGCGTAGCCGCTCTCGGTGAGAGCGTCCTTGAGCTGCCGGTTGAGGTTTACGTCGTCTTCGACAACGAGAATGCGCATGGCCTCACGCCCCCAAGTCGCGGATCACTGTGCGTTCAGCACGAGGTTCTGTGCCGATCCGTCGGGATTCAGCACCCCGACTATATAGACCAGCCGTCCCCCTTCGTCACACACCTCGACGTTCAGCACCGTGGTACTGCTGTCGACGCCCGCCGCCGCAAGCACGGCATCGAGCGAGCGGATCTGACCCGACGCCACGGCTTCCTGTATCTGGTAGCGGTCGAGGCAGGATTGCGCCACTGCCGCCTGCACGGAAGCCGTAAGGGCAAGACCTAGCGCCGACAGGCCGATCGCAATGGTTCTGGATATTCTGTTCATGCCTCGACCCTAGGGGTGCGTTGCTGAATGGGACATGAATGCGGCAATGACTGCCGCACCCCGCCGCGTCAAGCGCCGTCGCTACACCTTTGCGACAGTGGGCTTGAGGCTCCTGCGCAGGAAGATGACCGCCAAAGCCTCCAGGATCAACTGTCCTGCGGATCCCGCGTCGAGGTTCGGCACCTCGATGCCCAGTACCTGCGCGATGCCCGCCAGCAGCATCAGTGCCGCCACCACATAGGTGCGGTAGCCGTTGAGAATGTCCATAGTCGGTCTCCCTGTCGAGGTTGTGATCGGCCCGGCCGCTTCAAGCGAAGCCGCGCGGATGGTGTCGACGCGGCGGCTCCAGCCGCGCCCGAAGACGGCAAAGGTCGCGAGCGACTCGAGAAACGCCAGCCGCCGGTCGCAGTAGAGCCCGATGAGCAGCCGCATTCCTCCGCGCTGCGCCCGGTCCCGGACGGCCGCCAGCGTGCGCGGTCCTACGATGCCATCCCCATCGGTGCCCACGAGCTCCTGCAGCGTTCGCACCGCCCTCACCGGCCCGGAGTTCACCGCGAAGTCGAAGACGGCGAGGTCCAGTCCGGCCGGCAGGTCGTCGGCGGCGCACGCATCCCAGTACCGGGCGCGGTAGATGCGCGCGGCTTCCTCGCGCGTCAGCGCCTTCACCGCCGCCACGTCGAGGCTCTGCCAGGGGGATACTCCGCGCCAGTCGGCAAGCGTACGGCGGGTGATCCCCATGTTCGTTGCCCCGCCCGGGTCCGCCGGGTGGTCGCTGAACCCGCCCTCCTCCCGCAGCACTGCCGCGAGGCAGATGTCGAAGCGCGTCTCAGCCATGGAACTCTCCCTGTGCCGGATGCCCCTCGCCCAGCACGTCCTCACGTTTTCCCTTGCGCCCCATGCATTTAGTCCTTGTCCCTGAACAGTCGATTCAACGAGGCGATCTCCTGCACGAAGTCGTTGAAGTGGCGATTCACCCGCGCCATCTCCTTCAGGCTCCACACCAGCAGCGCGCTGGCGCCGCTCGCCCACAGGAACAGCGCCAGGTGCGCCAGGTCGCCGCGCTCGATCACGGTGCGTGTCAGTTCGTCCATGGTCCTCGATCCTTCTCCCCTCGCCACATTCCGGGCGAGCGACGGGAAATCGCTCCCGCCTGCCATCAATGGCCGCGGCCCCGTGGCCGCGACCGCCGTCACTCCCGCGCGGCGTCGATGCCCAGCATCGTCCGCTTCTCCGCGTCACTCAGGAATTCCGCCGTGCCGATCCGGGCCCACAGCGCCGCACGGTCCTCCGCGAGCGCCTCGACCCCGTCGAAATCGGGCTCGATGGTGGCGCCGCCGAAGGCCGGGCCCAGCCAGGTGCCGAGGTCGTCGGCCACGCGCTTCACCAGCGGCACCAGCGTGTGCCGCCACAGCGCCCGGTTGGCTTCGGCATAGTTGGCATAGGTGTTGTCGCCCGGGATCCCGAGCAGCATCGGCGGCACGCCGAAGGCGAGCGCGATGTCCCGCGCCGCCGCGTTGCGTGCCTCGATGAAATCCATGTCGCGCGGGCTCAGCGCCAGCGCCTTCCAGTCGAGCCCACCTTCCAGCAGCATCGGCCGGCCGGCATTGGCTGGGCCCGAGAACTCGCCGTCGAGCTCGGCCTTCAGGCGGTCGAACTGGTCCTGCGTCAGCTGTCCGCCACCGGCCGAGTAGACCAGTGCCCCGCTCGGGCGCGCCGCGTTGTCGAGCAGCGCCTTGTTCCACGCTGCCGAGGCGTTGTGGATGTCGAGGCTCACCTGCGCCGCTTCGAGCGGGGCCATGCCATAATGGTCGTCCATCGGGTGGAACAGCGCCAGGTGCAGCACGCCGGGCACCGGCTCAGTGTCCTGCCTGATGCGCACCGTGCGCCCGCCCGCCGTATAGTCATGGGCGACCGGCCACCCATCGCTGCCCGCCACCACCTTCATCCTGTCGGGCCGCAGCACGAAGAGACCGCGCACCGCCCCGTCCACCACGCCGGCCTGCAGGTAGGCGTTGCCCGCCGTCTGCAGGAAGGCATAGACCGCCTCCAGCATCTCGCCGCCGCCCTGCCGCCCGTTGGGCCGCGCCAGCAGCGCCGCCAGCGGATGCTCGTCGAGCCGCCGGCCGTTCTCTGTCACCACCAGCGGCACCCGGTTCGCGGCCTCCGCGATCAGCCGCACGCAGCGATAGACCACCGGGTTGCGGGCGAACCCCTGGTTGACGAGGCTCGCAAAGCCCCGCCCGCTCCAGTTGGGCGCGCCGAGCTGTCCCAGCGTCACCAGCGTGTGCCCGCCAAAACTCTTGTGTTCGCCGGGCACGGGGGCACCGCCGCCGAACAGGCGGTTCATCCAGTTGGGCATTGGGCCTCCAGCGGTCAGGAAAAGCAAAAGCCCCGGCGCAGGGCGCTCGGGGCTCGAAAAGACTCGACGATGTGGGGGCGGATTATTCCGCCGGATGCTGGCGGTGCCGCCTCAGGTCGCGCAGGTGCAGCCACGCCCCCGCCCAGCCGACAGCCACCACGGCCACCGGCATGACGATAAAGGCAAAGACCTCGATGAAACTCATGATCGCAGTCCTCCAAGGACCTTTCGCGCTACCAAATGTAGTGCGACCGCGGCCAAAAGCCAAATCGCGCCGCCCAGGGCAAACGTCCAGGTCTCCAGCGCCGTTCCCCCCGCGCCATAGAACACCGCCGCAACGGGGGCCAGAAGGCCCACCGTCAGGCAGGCCGTCGACGACCTGTCGAGCGCATTGGCCAGCAGTTTGGTACGTTCGTTCTCGATCAGGCTCATGTCGGGTCCACCGGCAACTCGCCTCTCGTACCACAAACGGAACGAAGAGTGAATCTGCTCCGTTTCCCTGCCAGCCATAAACCGGAGGCAAGGCCATGAGCCAGCGTGAACTGATCGAGCCCCACAAGGGCGACAAACGCTATGTACGCCGCGACGAGAACGGCCGCTTCACCGAAAGCGACGACGTCTCGCGCTCCCTCAGCCAGGACGTGCGCAAGCACGCCAGCACCGAGAAGCCCCGCAACCAGGGTGACAAGGGCGACTGACTTACTCTGCCCTCCCATGGAC
>JAEZHZ010000283.1 GCA_023436745.1 Pseudomonadota bacterium
CGCGGCCGAGGAAGTTCATGTCGAACGCGTAGAAATCGGCGGTCATGCCGTCGACGGAGGTCACGGCGCGCAGGGCGCAGACGAACTCGTAGGTGCGCCCGTCTCCCATGACGCCGACGGTCTGGACAGGCAGCAGCACGGCGAAGGCCTGCCAGATCTTGTCGTAAAGCCCCGCCTTGCGGATCTCGTCGAGATAGATGGCATCGGCCTGGCGCAGGATGTCGAGCTTCTCGCGGGTGATGCCGCCGGGGCAGCGGATGGCGAGGCCCGGGCCCGGGAACGGATGGCGGCCGATGAAGCTGTCGGGAATGCCGAGCTCGCGCCCGAGGGCACGCACTTCGTCCTTGAACAGCTCGCGCAGGGGCTCGACCAGTTGCATGTTCATGCGCTCGGGGAGCCCACCGACATTGTGGTGCGACTTGATGGTGACCGATGGGCCGCCGGTGAACGACACGGACTCGATCACGTCGGGATAGAGCGTGCCCTGGGCCAGGAACTCGGCGCCGCCGAGCTTTTCGGCTTCCGCCTCGAAGACCTCGATGAACAGGCGCCCGATGATCTTGCGCTTGGTCTCGGGGTCGGACTGGCCCTCGAGCTCGCCGATGAACAGATCGGACGCATCGACATGCACGAGCGGGATGTTGAACTGGTCGCGGAACATGCCGACGACCTGTTCGGATTCATTGAGGCGCATCAGTCCGTGGTCGACATAGATGCAGGTGAGCTGGTCGCCGATGGCTTCATGGATCAGCACCGCGGCCACGGAGGAGTCGACGCCGCCGGAGAGACCGCAGATGACGCGGCCGGTGCCGACTTGGGCGCGGATTTTCTCGATCATGCGCGACTTGTAGGCCGCCATGGTCCAGTTGGCTTCGATGCCGCAGATCTTGTGGACGAAGTTGGCGTAGAGCTTCGCCCCGTCCGGGGTGTGCACCACTTCGGGGTGGAACTGCACGGCCCAGATGCGGCGCGCCTCGTTGGCGATCATGGCGAAGGGCGCGTTGGGCGAGGTGCCGACAACCTCGAAGCCCTGGGGCAGAGCGACGACGCGGTCGCCATGGCTCATCCAGACCTGGTGCTGGGTGCCGACTTCCCAGACGCCGTCATAGAGGGCGGAGGGCTTCTCGGCGGTGACTTCGGCGCGGCCGAACTCGCGGTGATGGCCGGCTTCCACCCGCCCGCCGAGTGCCATGCAAAGGGCCTGCTGCCCGTAGCAGATGCCGAGGATCGGCACGTTGGCGTCGAAGACCGCCTGGTCGATGGTGGGCGCATTCTCGTCCAGCGTCGAAGCGGGGCCACCAGAGAGCACAATTCCGGCGGGCTTCAGCGCGGCGACGGCAGCGCCGGCGTTCTGGAAGGGATGGATTTCGCAGTACACCCCGGTTTCGCGGATACGGCGGGCGATCAACTGAGTGACCTGCGAGCCGAAATCGACGATGAGGATGGACTCGGTGGGGGCGGCGCTGGCGGGGGTTTGCATGGCGAGCCCTTATCGCCAACGCGCCGTTTTCGCAAGCGCGTCGGATGCAAGCCGGCCTTGCTTCGGCCGGAAGAAACGGGCAAGCCGCTGAATCGTTGGCGTAGCGGCAGAAGCGAGGGGTTTGCCGGTGACCGGGAATCGATTGAGCGGCGCCGATTGCCTCAGGGCACTGGCATGCCTGGCGGTGCTGATGCACCACCTCGCATTCCGGATGGACGTGGATTCGGTGCCCGAAGCGCTGCAGCCGCTGATCCGCTGGCTCGCCATGGGCAGCTTCGGCGTCTCGGTGTTCTTCGTACTCAGCGGATTTCTCCTCGCCCGGCCATTCTGGCTGGCGCTCGACGCCGGGCAGCCGATGCCTTCCCTCAGGATCTACGGGGTGCGGCGGATGGCCCGCATCCTGCCCGGCTTCTGGCTGGCGCTGGTGGCGAGCCTCGTGCTCGACCTCTGGCTGGGCGGCAAGCTGCTCGACGGCGAGCGCATCCTGCGCTTTGTGGCCGGAGCGCTGCTGGTCAGCGACTGGCATTGGGTGACGCTGTTTCCCGTCGACAACAACGGGCCGCTCTGGTCGATCGGCTTCGAGGTGACCTCGTACCTGCTGCTGCCCCTGGCCCTGGCGGCGGTGATCGCGCTGGGGGCACGCGGATGGGCCGCGCGGCTTGCGTGGCTGGGGGTCATCGGACTGGTGCTGGCGGTGCACGCGTTGGTGGTGCAGTGGGCACCGATCGACGAGGTTGAGCGTGGCTGGCAGCACGGGCTGGTCGGCGGAGCCAAGGCATGGATGCCGCGGTTCAATCCGGTCGGTTTCTTCGCGATCTTCGCCGTGGGGGCGCTGGCAGCCGGGGTGCAGGTGAAGCTCGAGGGGTTGCGGCACCCCGGGTTCGACGTTGCCGGTGTGCTGGCGATTGTCGGCCTCGGCGTGCTGATGGCCATGGGTGTCGGCGGGCAGAGCGAGGGCTTCGGCTGGCTCGGGGTGCCCTATGCGTTCCCGTGGATGCCGCTGCTGGTCGGGACGGCACTGGTGGCGCTGCCCGGGTCCGTCGTGGCGGGCCGGGTGCTGGACGGACGGGCCTTTCGGTTCATCGCCGAAATCTCGTTCGGCATCTACATCTGGCACTTCCTGATCATGTGGCTCATCGAGCAGCGGGTGCCGGGGTCATTCGCCACATCGGGACCGCAGGGCTGGTGCACCTGGCTGACTACCAGCGCCATGGTGATCGGCGCAACGCTGGTGGTGGCCACGCTGAGCTTCCGCCTTGTCGAGCGGCCGGTGGTCCGGTGGGCGCGGG
>JAEZHZ010000289.1 GCA_023436745.1 Pseudomonadota bacterium
GCGGAGTAGCGCTCAGGCGCGCTTCAGCCACTTGATCGCGCCCGCCGCCGCGGCGCGGCCGGTGGCGAGGCAGGCGGTAAGGAGGTAGCCGCCTGTCGGCGCCTCCCAGTCCAGCATCTCGCCGGCCGCGAAGGTGCCGGGGAGCGGCAGCAGCATCAGCCGCTCGTCGAGAACCTCCCAGCTGACGCCGCCCGCCGAGGATATCGCCTCCGCGATCGGCCGCGGTCGCAGGAGCGGTACCGGCAGGGCCTTGAGTGCAGCGGCAAGGTCCGCCGGCTCGAGCGCCGCCGCGCCGGGCAGCACCTCGCGCACCAGCCCGGCCTTGACCGGGTCGAGCCCGGCGCCCTTGCGCAGGCGGTTGCTGAAGCTCAGCTTTCGCGGCTGGCGGGCAAGGTCCGCGGCGAGGCGGCCCGCATCCCGGCCCGGCATCAGGTCGAGCACCAGCGTGGCACTGCCGGAGGCCGCGATCCGGTCGCGCAGCGCCGCCGCGTGCGCATAGATGAGGCTACCCTCCACCCCGTGGCGGCTGATCACGAACTCGCCTGCCACGGTTCCGGCATCGGACGTCGCGCGCACCGACTTCACCGGCTGGCCGGCGAAACGCTCGATGAAGACCGGGCTCCACGCGACATCGAAGCCGCAATTGGCCGGCGCGAAGGGGGTGACGGCGATGCCCCGGCTGGTCAGCCACGGCACCCAGGCCGCGTCCGACCCGAGCCGCGGCCAGCTTGCGCCCCCGAGCGCGAGAATGGTGGCGTCGAACCTGAGGCTCACCGCCCCGTCCGGCGTCTCGAGCCGCAGCGCGTCGCCATCCCATCCCATCCAGCGATGGGGGGTGCGAATGGTGACGCCGAGCTGGTCGAGCCGGTTCAGCCAGGCCCGCAGCAGCGGCGATGCCTTCATGCTGGTCGGAAACACCCGGCCGGACGAGCCGACGAAGGTCTCCACCCCGAGCCCCGCGCACCAGTCGCGGATATCCGCCGCGGTGAAGCTGTCCAGCATCGGGCGCAGCCGTTCGGCCGCGGCGCCATAGCGGCTGACGAACTCCGCATGTGGTTCGGCATGGGTGAGGTTGAGGCCGGACTTGCCGGCCATCAGCAGCTTGCGCCCGACGGTCGGCATCCCCTCGAACACGGTGACCGCGTGCCCGGCCGCACCGAGCACTTCCGCTGCCATGAGCCCGGCAGGCCCGCCGCCGATGATCGCTATTGCTGACATGCGGCGAGCTTTACGTGTCCGCCGCCCCCCTTGTCGAGGCCGGGCAGGACCCCGCATTGTTTAACATAAGTTTACCGGCGCCGGTTATTCTGACGCTATCTCCTGCAAGGATTTCCAGAAACATGAGCTTCGGCTTCTTCGGCGCCCGCGGGCGCAGCAACGAGCGCGCCCTGCGCGCCATGGTTGACGCCACCTTGCGCACACAGGCGGTCCTCGAACTCGACCTCGATGGCGTCGTCCTCGAGGCCAACGACAACTTCCTCGCGCTCATGGGCTACACGAGCGAACAGGTCATGGGCCGGCATCATGCGATGTTCATGGACCCCGCCCTGTCCAACGAGGCGGAACAGGCCGAGTTCTGGGCCGGCCTGCGGTCGGGCCGCGCCTTCACCGGCGAGGTCAGGCGGCTTGCCGCGGGCGGCCGCGAGGTCTGGCTGCAGGCCAGCTACATGCCGCTGCTGGATGAGCGCGGCGCGCCCATGAAGGTGGTGATGCTTGCGACCGACAGCACCGGCACGCGGCGTGCCGCCATCGATCACGCCGGGCAGGTCGCCGCCATCGGCCGGTCCCAGGCGGTGATCGAGTTTGCGCTCGACGGCACGATCCTGACGGCCAACGCCAACTTCCTCGCCACCATGGGCTATCGGCTCGAGGAGATCGTCGGCCGCCATCACGCCATGTTCGTGGAGCCGGGCTACGCCGCGAGCGCCGAATATGGCGAGTTCTGGGAGCGGCTCCGGGCCGGGCTCTACAGCGCCTCCGAGTTCCGCCGCCTCGGCAAGGGCGGACGTGAAGTGTGGATCCAGGCCACCTACAACCCGATCCTCGATCCGGACGGGCGGCTGATCAAGGTGGTGAAGTACGCAACCGACGTCACCGAGCGCAAGCTGGCCATCGCCGCCATGGGCGCAGCGCTCGACCGTCTTGCCGGGGGCGACCTGACGGTCGATCTCGAGCAGCCCTTCGCCGGCGACTACGACGAACTGCGTCTCGCGCTGCGCCAGACCATTGGCCGGCTGGGCAGCATCGTTTCCCGCCTGCGCAACTCGGCACAATCCATCCGCTCCGCGACCACCGCGCTGGTGGACGGGGCAAACGACCTCTCCGAGCGCACCACCCGCCAGGCCGCCACCATCGAGGAGATCGAGCAGACTGTCGCCCGACTGGCCCGTACGGTGGATGACAATGCCACCCGCGCCGACGAGGCCTTCCGCAAGGCGCGCGATGCGGCGTCCGTGGCCTCGAACGGCGGTGCCACCATGCAGAGCGCGACCGAAGCCATGGCGCGCATCACCACCTCCTCGAGCCGCATTGCCAGCATTGTCGGGCTGATCGACGACATCGCCTTTCAGACCAACCTGCTGGCGCTCAATGCCTCGGTCGAGGCGGCGCGTGCCGGCGCCGCCGGCAAGGGCTTCGCCGTGGTTGCAGTGGAGGTGCGACGCCTCGCCCAGTCCGCCGCCGGTGCCTCGCGCGAGATCAAGGACCTGATCCAGCAGAGCGTGTCGGAAGTGAGCAGCGGCACCCGCCTGGTGCAGGAGGCCGCCGATACGCTGGCGGCCATGCTCGCGGCGGTGCAGGAAAACAGCACCCTGCTCGATGCGCTTGCGCACTCGAGCCGCGAACAGGCCAGCGCCATCGGCGAGGTGGCTGTGTCGATGAGCGAACTGGATGCGCTGACCCAGCACAATGCCGGCCTCGTGCGGCAGACCCACGGCTCGATCGAACGCGCGCAGCGGCAGGCCAGTGAACTCGATGGCATCGTCGACATCTTCCGCGCCGCCGATGCCCCCGGTTCGGTCCCTGCCGGGCGACGGAACCCGGCGGCCGCCTGACGCGCCCGCCGGATCGTCCTGCTGGCTAGATGCGGGCGGCGAGCTGCTGCAGGCGCCAATAGGCGCCGCCCTTAGCCATCAGCGTCTCGTGGGTGCCGTCCTCCCCGATCCCATCGGGACCGAGCACCAGGATGCGGCCGGCATTGCGGATGGTCGACAGGCGGTGGGCGATGACGATGGTGGTGCGGCCATGCGCCAGCCGCGTCATCGACTCCTGCACCAGCCGTTCGCTTTCGGTGTCGAGCGCGCTGGTGGCCTCCTCGAAGATCAGGATGGCCGGATCCTTGAGGAAGGCCCGCGCGATGGTCAGCCTCTGCTTCTGCCCGCCTGACAGGCGCACGCCGCGCTGGCCGATATCGGTGCCGTAGCCGTCGGGCAGGGCGGTGATGAAGTCATGCGCATTGGCGGCACGGGCCGCGGCGACGATCTCCGCCTCGCTCGCATCCGGCCGGCCATAGCGCAGGTTCTCCGCCACGGTGCCGGCGAACAGATAGACATCCTGCTGCACCACCCCCACCTGCCGCCGCAGGGAGGCGAGGGTCACGTCCCGTATGTCGGTGCCATCGATCAGCACGGCGCCGGCGGTGACGTCGTAGAACCGCGGGATCAGGCTGCACAGGGTCGTCTTGCCAACCCCGGAGGGGCCGACCAGAGCCACGAACGAGCCGGGAGCGATGTCGAAGCTGAGGCCGGAGAACACCTCGGTGCAGTCCCGTCCATAGCGGAAGCCGACATTGCGGAAGCCGATGGCCCCCCGCGGCGCGGCCAGCGCCATGGCGCCGGGCCGGTCGGCGATGTCGGGCGCGACCTCGAGGATCTCCATCGCCCGCACGAAGCCGGTATGGCCCTCCTGCCAGAGCCGGATGATGTTGGCGAGCCGCTGCACCGGATCGACCAGCAGCCCGATTGCCAGGAGGAAGGTCAGCATGTCGGCGATCGTCAGCGCGCCATCGCGCACGCGCAGCGCACCGATGATGATGACAACGATGACGACGAGCTGGGCAAAGGTGTCCGCGCCCGCCGAGAACCATGCCTCGCTGCGGTAGCCGTCGCGCCGGCTTTCGAGGAAGCGCCGGTAATGGGTGGCGAAGCGCTGGCTCTCCAGCGGCTCGTTGGCGAACGACTGCACCACCCTGATGCCGCCCAGCGCATCTTCCACCCGTTCGTTGACGGCGGCGATCTCGTGCTTGCTGCGCGCCAGCGCCCGGCTCATGCGCCCGTTGAAGTGCAGCGCATAGCCGACCGCGAACGGGAACAGCACGGCGATGCATCCCGCCAGCGCCGGGTCGACATAGACCAGCACCGCAATGGCGCCGGCGAATTTCAGCACCGTGATGGTGAGGTCTTCCGGGCCGTGGTGGAACAGTTCGCCCAGCCACAGCGAATCGTGGGTGATGCGGCTCATCAGCTGGCCCGTGCGGGTGCGGTCGTGAAAGCCGAAGCTGAGCTTCTGGGCGTGCTCGAACAGTTCCTGGCGCACGTCGGCCTCGATCCGGGCGCCCATCATGTGGCCGTGGTAGTCGACGAAGAAGCTCGCCGCGACCTGCACCGCAAGCAGCAGCAGCATGACCCCGCCCGCAAGCAGGATCTGGTTCATCACGTCGGGGCCGGGCGGCAGTCCGATCAGCCGCGTGGTGACGATGTTGGCCACCAGCGGCTGCGCCGCGGCCGTCGCCGCGACCACCATGGCGGCCGCGAGGTCCCCCGCAAGCAGCGGCAGGTGCGGGCGATAATAGGAGAGGAACTTGCGCCAGCGCTGCTGGCGAAGAGATCGGCTAGGGTGCGCGGCGCTCGGCCTCGCGTGTGTGATCGACGACATGGGTCGGGATGTCCTTGAGCATGATGGGTCCTTTCGCGAGGGTCAGGATCGCTTTCATGTCGGTCTCCCGGGTCAGACGTTGATCTGGCTCGATTATGCCGCCAATAGCCGTGAGGGCGCAAGGCGGGGCGGCTCCGAATGGCCTCCGGAGCCGGCGCACTGGCTGATCTTCAGCGATTGCGTGTCGTGAAGGCCACGGTTTTGCCGTGGAGGCGTGTGGCCGGCGCCCCACAGGGGCCCGGCCTCGACGTTCGCGCAGCCTGTTCTTGCCGGAGCTAGAACTTCCAGCCGAGGCCGGCGCGCACCACCACGTCGCTCGGCTCGCTGCTGCCGAACGCGGTGCCGCCGCTGGTCCAGCTGTTGACGCCGAAATGCGTCCAGGTGGCCTGCAGGCGGGCCATGATGTTGTCGGTCACCATCATGTCGGCGCCGAGGCCGAGCTGCCAGCCGCCGGCAGTGAAGGTGGAATCCGAGT
>JAEZHZ010000324.1 GCA_023436745.1 Pseudomonadota bacterium
CCGCTACAGCTCGGTGTTCCCCATCGACATCTTCGCGGCGAACATCCTCGCCTCGTTCCTGCTGGGACTGACCTTCGCCCTCACCCAGTCGAAGGTGGCCTCGGCGAACCTCAACCTATTCATAGCCACCGGCGTGTGCGGCGGCATGTCGACCTTTTCCTCGTTCGTCTACGGCAGCTACTCGGAAATGCTGCGGCCCGGACTGATGCTGGCATCGATCTTCTACATCATTGCCAGCCTGGTCGTCGGGTTTGCCGCAGCCTGGATCGGCGTGCGCATCGCCTCGCGCCCGTCGCAACCCTGATTTGGAGACCAACATGATCCTGGTGGAAAGCACCCTCGGAAATCTGCGCGACGCACGCTGGCAGGACCTGGCGAAGGGCGGCAGCGTCGACCTGCTGGTGCTGGAACAGTGGGAGGCGCCGAAGAACCGGCTGCGCAAGGCCAGCGAGGGCGGAATCGAACTGGCGATCGCCCTGCCCCGCTCGCAGCGCCTGCAGGACGGAGACGTGCTCTATCACGACGAGGAAACGGGGGTCATCGTTGCCGCCCGGATCGCGCTGAAGGACGTGCTCGTCATAGAGCTGGCCGACATCGAGACGCTTCCACCCGCCGAGCTCCTGCGGACCTGCTTCGAACTGGGTCATGCGCTCGGCAACCAGCACTGGCCGGCAGTCATCAAGGGCACCACCGTCTACGTGCCGCTCTCGGTGGACCACAAGGTGATGTCCTCGGTGATGCGCACGCACGCCTTCAAGCACATCCAGACCCGCTTCGTGCCCGGCGAGGAAGTTGCCGCCAAGCTCGACGCCAGCGAGGTGCGCCTGCTCTTTGCTGGCGCCGATGCAACGCCCCACCACCATCACGAGGGCGGTGACCATGCCCACGAACACGGAAACGGCCACCCTCACAGCCACTCCCATGACGATGGCGAGCACTGGCACGAGCACGACAATGAGGACGAGCACGACGCCGGGCTGGGCGCGGCGCCGCATGCCCACAAGCACACCCATGCCCACAGCCATCCTCATCACCACGGGGGCAAGGGATGAAGCCGCGCCCCAAGCACAACCACCCCGACAGCTCGGCGATGCTGCATCTCGCGCGGCTGATGCAGCTGTCGGATTCTACGCTACCGATCGGCTCCTTCGCGTTCTCGAACGGCCTCGAATCCGCGGTGCAGACCGGGATCGTCGCCGATACCGACAGCCTCCGCAGCTATGTGGAACTGATCCTGCGCCAGAGTTCGCGCATGGATGGCGTGGCGCTGCTGCATGCGCACCGCGCCGCCCGCGCCGGTGACTACGAGCGCATTCTCGAAATCGATGCCGAGCTCTACTGCCGGCGGGTGGGCGAAGAGCAGCAGCTGATGCTGACCCGCGTCGGCAAGAAGTTCGGCGAGCTTGCCAACGAGATCATGCCCGGCCCCCTGCTGTCGCTGTGGCTCGCCGACATCAAGGCGAACGCGACCCCCGGCTGCCTGCCGGTCAGCCACGCCGTGACCCTCGCCTATGCCGGGGTCGACGAGGCGGAAGCGTTCGTGATGCAGCACTATGCGCTGGCATCCATGGTGCTGAGCGCCGCGCTGCGATTGATGCGCATCGACCATCTCGACACCCAGCGCATCCTGTTCGCCGCACAAGCCCGCGTCGAAGCCGACTACGAGGCTGTGAAGGACCACGCCCTCGAGGAAATGGCCTCCTTCGCGCCGATGCTCGACGTGCTCGTTGCCCACCACACCACCACCCATGTCCACCTGTTCATGAACTGAGGAACGATGATGAAAAGGATCACACGTATCGGCATCGGCGGGCCTGTCGGCTCAGGCAAGACCGCCGTCATCGAGGCCATCACCCCGCGCCTCATCGATCTCGGCATCAGGCCGCTCATCATCACCAATGACGTGGTGACCACCGAGGATGCCAAGCAGGTCCGCCGCACGCTGAACGGCATTCTGGTCGAAGAGAAGATCGTGGGCGTCGAGACCGGCGCCTGCCCGCACACCGCCGTGCGGGAAGACCCCTCGATGAACATCGCCGCGGTCGAGGAACTGGAAGGCAAGTACCCCGACAGCGACGTGATCCTGATCGAGTCCGGCGGGGACAACCTGACCCTCACCTTCAGCCCGGCCCTGGCCGACTTCTACATCTACGTGATCGACGTGGCAGCGGGCGACAAGATCCCGCGCAAGAACGGCGCCGGGGTCTGCCAGTCCGACATCCTGGTGATCAACAAGAAGGACCTGGCGCCCTATGTCGGCGCGAGCCTGGACGTGATGGACCGGGACTCCAAGCTCATGCGCGGCAAGAAGCCCTTCATCTTCACCAACTGCAAGACCGGAGAGGGTGTCGACACGCTCATCGACATGATCCTCGACATGGCCCTGTTCGACGTGAAGGTGAACCCGCGCGTGCCGGCGGAGGCATAGCCATGACCCTGCACGCGCAGCTCGATCACCTCGACGCCGCGCGTGAACTGCGCGGGTTCCAGACCGAACCCGCGCAGATGCGGGCCGGTGCCTCCGGCAAGGTTGGAGAACTGCGCCTCGGCTTCAGCATGCGCAACGGCCGCTCGGTCCTCAGCGACCTCTACCGCGTGGCGCCCCTGCTGGTGCAGCGAGCGCTGTACTGGGACGAGGCCATGCCGGAGCTGCCGATCTGCGCGATCATCTCGGTCGGCGGCGGCATCCTGCAGGGGGACCGGTACAAGATCGACATCAGGGTCGGCGAAGGCGCCTGTGCCCATGTCAGCTCGCAAAGCGCCAACCGCATCCATCAGATGGACGCGAACTACGCCTCGCAGCACCAGACGGTGCAAGTCGAGAGCGGCGCCTATCTGGAATACCTGCCGGACTTCACCATCGCCTATCGCGACTCCCGCTTCATCAACCAGACCGAGGTCGTGATCGCACCGGATGCGACGCTGCTCTACGGCGAAATGCTGCTGGCGGGCCGCAAGCACCATCATCCGGAGGAGCGGTTCGGCCTCGATGTCCTCTCGGTGGCGGTAACGGCACGCCGGGACGACGGGAAGAAGATCTTTGCCGAGAAGATCCTGATCGAGAAGGACGACCCGACGATCGACGATCCAGCGGTGATGGGCGGGTTCGACGCGCTGGCCAACATCATGTGCCTTACCCCGCCAGCGGTGGCGGACCGGATCAAGGAACGGTTCGAGACCCACTTTCCCGAAGCGCCGCGCCGATCGGCGGCGGGCGTCAGCCGCCTGCCCAACGGTGCCGGGCTGATGCTGCGCGCCGTTGGCGTGGAAACCTACGACGTGCGCGCTCAGGTGCGCCGCTTCTGGCGCATCGTCCGGGAGGAAGCGCGCGGGCGCACCTTGCCAGAAGCATTCCTGTGGGGCTGACGCCGGAGGCGCAGATGGAAAAGAACGACAACTTCATTCTTCAGGCGTTGAAAGGCACGAGCCAGGTGTTCTTCATGGAGAACGCCATCACCGGCGTGCTATTCTTCGTGGCCATGGCCGTGGCGTCCTATGTCTCGGGGAACTGGGCCACAACCATCGGCGCCGCGCTCGGAGTGATCGTGGCGACCGCCACCGCCCACCTGATCGGCGGCGACAAGCCGTCCATCAACTCCGGCCTCTATGGCTTCAACGGCGTGCTGGTTGGGGCCGCCCTGCCGACTTTCATCGCGGCGGCACCGCTGCTGTGGGTGTACATCATCATCGGGGCGGCCGCGAGCACGGTCATTACCGCCGCCTTCAGCGCCACACTGACGGCGAAGTGGGGCATACCCGGCTCGACCGGTCCGTTCGTCCTTACCGGCTGGCTGATGGTGGCAGGGGCCTATTCCTTCGGCTGCCTCGACGTGACGGGGGAAACGGCGAAGCTTCCCACCGACTACGTCCAGGGACTGGCCGCGCTGCCGGCGCCGCTGGAACTGGGTGAAATCTTCTTCCGCAACATCGCCCAGGTCTACCTGCTGGATAGCTGGATCAGCGGCGTCATCATCCTGATCGGCATATTCATCGCCTCGATCCCAGCGGGGATCGCCGCTGCGGCCGGCTCGGTCGTGGCGCTCATCGTGGCACTCGGCATGGGGGCCGATCCGAAGGTGGTGTCCGAGGGCCTCTATGGCTTCAGCCCCGTGCTCACGGCGATGGCGGTTTCGGTCATCTTCCTCAAGCCGAGCCCGCGCATCATCGCCTATGCGCTGCTTGCCACGGTGGTGACGGTGTTCGTGCAGGCGGCCATGGATGTGTTCGTTGCACCGGTCGGCGTACCGTCCTTCACCGCGCCCTATGTGCTCACGATGTACCTGTTCATCGCGCCGAAAGCGATGCTCGCCCCCCACCCGCATGCGCCCGTCAACGGTCACATGCTGACTTCGGACACCACGAGCGCGCCGCCCCGCCCGGCAGCGGCCCCACCAACCTGACGTCGTTCGCCGGGGACGCTCGATGCGCCCCCGGCCTCCACCGGGGCGCAGACGCCCCGGTTCCAGAGACTGCCCCGAGCCGCCGCCAGGTCTACTGGCCAACCGAAGGAGACAGCGATGCCAGCCATCAACGCCGGAGACACAGCCTTCATCCTGCTCTGTACCGCGCTCGTCCTCATGATGACGCCGGCACTCGCCCTCTTCTACGGCGGCCTGGTCAGGCAGCGCGACATGCTCTCGGTGATGATCCAGAACTTCGTGTGCATCGGGGTGGTCGGGATCATCTGGGTGTTCGGCGGGTTCAGCCTTGCATTCGGGCCTGACATCGGCGGCATCATCGGCAGCATCGCGCCCTATTTCGGCATGTACCACGTGGGTGTGGACCCCAACCCCGCCTTCGCCGCCAACGTGCCGTTCATCCTGGTGTTCGCCTACCAGATGATGTTCGCCATCATCACGCCGGCGTTGATGACCGGCGCTTTCGTCGGCCGGATCCGCTTCGCCGCCTATCTCCTCTTCGTCGCCTGCTGGACCATTCTCGTCTATCTGCCGGCGGCCCACTGGATCTGGGGTGGCGGGTTCCTCTCCAAGGTGGGGGTTGTCGATTTTGCGGGG
>JAEZHZ010000072.1 GCA_023436745.1 Pseudomonadota bacterium
GGCCGAAGCCGGTGATGACCTCGTCGAAGATCAGCAGGATGTCGTGCTTGTCGCAGATTTCGCGCAGCCGCTTCAGATAGCCCTTTGGCGGGATGAGCACGCCCGTCGATCCGGCCACCGGCTCGACGATGAGCGCCGCGATGTTCGACGCGTCATGCAGTGCGATGACCTTTTCGAGGTCGTCGGCAAGCTCGGCGCCATATTCCGGCTCGCCGCGCGTGAAGGCGTTGCGCTCGAGATCTTGCGTGTGGCGGATGTGGTCGACACCGGTGAGAAGCGTGCCGAAGGTCTTGCGGTTGCCTGAAATGCCACCGACCGAGATGCCGCCGAAGCCGACGCCATGATAGCCGCGCTCGCGGCCGAGCAGGCGGAACTTCGTGCCCTTGCCGCGGGCGCGATGATAGGCGAGCGCGATCTTCAGCGCCGTATCGACCGACTCCGAGCCCGAATTGGTGAAGAACACGTGGTCGAGCGGCGACGGCATCATGCCGGCGAGGCGCGCCGCGAGTTCGAAGGCCTTGGGATGGCCCATCTGGAAGGCGGGGGCGTAGTCGAGTTCGGCCGCCTGACTCGCGATGGCCTCGACGATCCGGGGGCGGGCATGGCCGGCGTTGACGCACCACAGGCCCGCCGTGCCGTCCAGCACCTGGCGGCCATCGGAGGTGGTGTAGTGCATGTCCCTCGCCGCAACGAACATGCGCGGCGCCTTCTTGAACTGCCGGTTGGCAGTGAAGGGCATCCAGAAGGCGCTGAGGTCGTTCGGCGCGACGCTGGTTACGGACACGGCACATCTCCCCCTGCGGTCTTTGCAATTCTGGCCTTGACGCTCGCGCCAATGCCCTGAATTTTGACCAGATGGAAAAATGTTAGCACTCCCGCTTCCCTAAGCAAGGCGAAAATGCCCCCTGCCAAAGTGAAAAGTGCCGAACCCAACACCAGCCGCAAGGGCCAGCAGAAGGCGGATACTCCCGCCGCTTCGTCGAGGGCGAGGCCGCTGACCCGCATCCAGCGCGAAAAGCAGGACCTGATCCTGTCGGCGGCGCTGGAGGTGTTTTCCGCCCACGGTTTCCGCGGTGCCACCATCGACCAGATCGCCGAGGTCGCCGGCATGAGCAAGCCGAACCTGCTCTACTATTTCCCCCGCAAGGAAGAGATCTACCGCCGGCTCCTCGCCGAGATGCTCGACACTTGGCTGGCGCCGCTGCGCGAGATGAACGCCGACGGCGACCCCTTCCCCGAGATTCGCTCATACATCCGGCGCAAGCTGGAGATGGCCCGCGACTTCCCGCGCGAGTCGCGCCTGTTCGCCAACGAGATGCTGCAGGGCGCCCCGCGGGTGAAGGAGATGATCGAGGTGGATCTCAAGGCGCTGGTCGACGAGAAAGCCAAGGTGCTGCTCGGCTGGATGGACGAAGGCAAGCTGGCGCGCACCGATCCCTATCACCTGATCTTCTCCATCTGGGCGACAACGCAGCACTACGCCGATTTCGACGTGCAGGTGCGGGCGGTGCTGGGGCCGGGACGGAACGGTGAGGGCCGGTTCGAGGACGCGGCGCGCTATCTCGAGAACCTGTTCATGCATGGCCTCACGGCGCGGTCGCGAGCCGGTTCGCCCGCGTAACGGATACGACCAGACGTTCGACAGCCTGGTCGAACCGTGCTCAGGCGGGAGGGAGTTCTGCAGAGATCGGGCTCAGGATCTCCGAGCGCGCCGCACCGGTGCCGGGCGCGGTCGCGGCCAGCATGGACAGGATCAGCAGCGTCAGCAGCACGGCAATGCGCATCGGGGCCCCTTCGGATGGCGCAGTGTCTGGCGCGGGATCCGATTCGGGTCAATGCGACCGTTAAGATTTGATCAACCTTTCACGCCCGTAGCGGCAGGCTCAGGCGCCAAGCAGACCGCTGGTGCGGATGCCATCGAACACGAACTGCACCGCGAGCGCAGCGAGCAGGATGCCGATGACGCGCGACAGCACCGACAGACCCGTCAGCCCCAGCATGCGCTGGATGGGCATCGCGACCAGAAGCGTGATCCAGGCAAGAGCCAGCACCAGCACCAGGGCGGCAATCACCAGCCAGAAGTCGACATCGGTGGTGGCACCGGTCGACAGCAGGATCACCGCGCTGATGGCGCCGGGCCCTGCCATCAGCGGCATGGCCAGGGGAAACACCGAGATGTCACTGGCCCGGCGGGCTTCCGCCTCTTCCTCGTCGGTGGTGCCGGTGCCGCCGGAATGGCGGGCGAAGACCATGTCGATGGCGATCAGCAGCAGCAGAATGCCGCCCGCCGTCCGCAGCGCCGGGATGGTGATGCCGAAGACATCGAGGATGGTGTTGCCGAGGAAGGCGAAGAAAATGAGGATCACCAGCGCGATCAGCACGCCACGGGTGGCGAACAGCCGACGTTCGGCCGCTGTATGATCCTTGGTGAGCGCTGCGAAGATGAAGGCGATATCGGCCACGCCGACCGTCGCGAACAGGGTCACGAAGGCGACGAAGAAGGCGGAGGTTTCCATCCCCCGCTCAGCTCCGCCGGCGCTCGATGGCATCCCAGATCATCACCGCGATGTCCGGCCCGCCAAAGCGCTTGATCTCGCGGATGCCGGTGGGGGAAGTAACATTGATCTCGGTGAGATAGCCGCCGATCACGTCGATTCCGACGAAGATCATGTCCCGCTCCTTGAGTGCGGGGGCGATGGCGGCGCAGATCTCGCGCTCGCGGTCGGTGAGCTCACTCAGCTCCGGGCGCCCGCCGACATGCATGTTGGAGCGCGCCTCGCCCTCGGCCGGGATGCGGTTGAGCCCGGCGACGGGCTCGCCATCGATGATGATGATGCGCTTGTCGCCCTGGCGGACGTCGGGCAGGTATTTCTGGATCATGAACGGTTCGCGGAAGCTGTTCTCGAACAGCTCCAGGAGGCTCGCGAGGTTATGGTCCCCTTCCTGGATGAAGAACACCCCTGCCCCGCCATTGCCGTAGAGCGGCTTGACGATGATGTTGCCGTGCCGGCGGCGGAATTCGTGGATGAGCTGGCGGTCCCGCGTCACCATGGTCGGCGGCATCAGTTCGGGAAACTCGGTGACGAGGATCTTTTCCGGAGCATTGCGCACGGCGGCGGGCGGGTTGACCACCAGCGTCCGCGGGTGGATGCGCTCCAGCATGTGCGTGAGCGTTATGTAGTGCATGTCGAAGGGCGGATCCTGGCGCATCAGCACCACGTCCTGCGAGCCGAGGTCAACGCGGGCGGCTTCGCCAAGCGTGTAGTGCCGACCGCGTTCCGCGTCAGTCACGGTGATCGGCTGCGCCAGGGCCGTGACCCGGTTGTCCTCGAGCGCCAGTGTGTCCGGCGTATAGTGCAGCAGCGCATGGCCGCGCGCCTGTGCCTCGAGCATCATGGCGAAGGTCGAATCGCCGAGCGGGTTGATGGTTTCGACATGGTCCATCTGGACGGCGACTTTGAGGCTCATGGGCGGTCGATCCGGCTTGAGGGTCGTAAGCGTTGCCATGACATCGCCCGCCCGGCGCAGCCGCGCAAGGCCCTAGGGGCGAAAGGCGTCGACGTGATGGAGCGGCCAGCGCGCCCGAGAGACCAGCACCACATCGAAGCGCAAGGTGCGGCCGGCGTGATCGGGGTGCTTCATCAGCCAGTACTCGGCAGCCTGCACGATTCGCCGCGTGTTCACCGCTTCGAGCGTCTGTTCCTCGGCTGATCCCCGGGCGCGGGTCTTGACCTCGACGAAGACGATGGTGCCCCAGCGCTCGGCGACCAGGTCGATCTCGCCCACCGGAGTGCGGAAGCGACGGGCCAGAATGCGGTAGAGCTTGAGGCGCAGGAACAGCGCCGCCAGCGCCTCGCCCCGCTGGCCGCCCCGTTCCGCCGCGATGCGGCGGCTACTGCCGGGCCTTGAGCCGGAGGGCGGCATCATAGACCTCCTTGCGCTTGAGACCGTAGCGGGCGGCGACTTCGTCCACCGCGGCGCGGAGCGGCTGTTCCGCCATCGCCGCTTCGAGCGCGGCCTGCCAGTCTTCGGGGGCAATCACCGTCTCGGTGGCACCGGCGACGACGATCACGGCCTCACCCTTGACCTCCTCGCCGGCGAAGCCGGTGGCGAGTTCGGCCAGTGAACCGCGCCGGGTGCGTTCGAACCTCTTGGTCAGTTCGAGCGCCACCACGGCCTGCCGCTCACCGAACGCATCGGCCATCGCCGAGAGCGTGTCGGCGAGGCGCCGTGGCGATTCGTAGAAGACCAGCGTTTCACGTGAATCCGAAAGCGCCGCCAGCGCATTGGCCCTGGCACCACTCTTCGGCGGCAGGAAGCCGCGGAAGCTGAAGGCATCGGTGGGCAGGCCCGCCACCACCAGCGCCGCAAGGAGAGCCGAAGGACCGGGAATGGGAATGACGGGCAGCCCGGCTTCGGTCATGGCGCGAATCAGCGGAAAGCCGGGATCGGACAACAGCGGCGTGCCGGCATCGGAGATGAGCGCCACCGCCTCCCCTGCCCCGACCCGCGCAACAATGTCGGCGGCGCGGTCACGCTCGTTGTGTTCGTGCAGCGCCATGCGCCTCCCCTTGATGCCGTAGTGGTCGAGCAGTTTGGCCGAGGTGCGGGTGTCCTCGCACAGGATGGTCGAGGCGCCGGCAAGGGTCTCCAGCGCCCGGATGGTGATGTCGCGGAGATTGCCGATGGGAGTCGACACCACATAGAGCCCGGCCGGGAGCGCCGGGGCGGGAAAGCCGGTGCCGGCGAGGTAGTAGGCCGGGGTCGAATCGGACATGGGCAGGCACCGGTTTTGATTTGGTTCAGGATTTGAGCCCTAGTGTTAGCAGACTGCCAGCGTCTGGGGACCCACATGACGCCATTGGGGAGAACAGGTCGTGACCTGACACGCGCCTCCGGCGCCATAGGGTTCGTCGCGCTTGCGGCATGCTCGCCCATCCAGATCGGCTCGCGGGTGCTCGATTTCGGCGGCGGTCCGGAGCCGATGCCGCCCTCCCCCGCTGCCGTACCGGCCTGGACGTCCCCTGCCACGGCTGCGAGCGCCGAAACGTTCGGGCGTGGTCCGGTTCCGGTCGCGCTCCTGTTGCCGCTGAGCGGGGATCCAGCGCTTGCGCAACTGGGGCGGGGTCTTGCCAATGCAAGCCGGCAGGCCATCGCCTTTGTCGAGCAGAACCCCAACATCGCCGAGAACATCACCATCACCCTGCGCGACACCGGCTCGACCGCGCAGGGCGCCATGGCAGCGGCGCAGGCGGCGGTTGCCGGCGGCGCCCGGCTGGTGCTGGGTCCGCTCACCGGCGACCAAGTGAGTGCCGCCGCCACGGTCACCCGGCAGGCGGGCGTGCCGATGATCGCCTTTGCCAACAACCCGGCCGCCGCCGGATCGGGGGTATACCTGCTCAGCGTGCTGCCCGAGGCGGAGTTCCGGCGGAGCCTCGGCTGGGCAAAGGGCCAGGGGAAACGGGGCGTCGGCGGCATCTTTCCGGCGACGCCGCTGGGCGATGCACAGGCCGCGGCGTTCCTTCAGGAGGCGATGTCGGCCGGATACGGGCAGCCGGCGATCTATCGCTTCTCCTCGCCGGCAGAGGCGCAGGGCATCATCAGCCAGGCACTGCCGGCGATCCGCTCCGGGAGCGTCGATGTCCTGTTCATGCCCGACCGGGCGACCGCACCCGCCTTCGCTTCAGCGCTGGCCGGAGCGGGCAGTTCGGTGCAGATCGTGGGCTCGAGCGACTGGGCGGGCGATCCCGCGTTGGCAGCCACGCCCGGCCTCGCCGGCGCGATCTACCCGGGTATCGACCCGGCCGGGCTCGCCGCCATCGCACCGGACTACCAGGAGCGGTTCGGCGCACCGCCGCCACCGCTCGCCACCATTGCCTACACGGCGACCATCCTCGCCAACGTCAACACGCTGTCGATGGCGCGGCCGCCGTTCAGCCCGGCATTGCTGACAACTTCGCAAGGCTTCAGCGGGCGCGATGGAATGTTCAGGTTCCGGGCCGACGGGCGGGCGGAGTATCCCCTGGAGATTCGGCGGATCGCCGGTGGCGGATCGCAGGTGGTGGAGGCAGCGCGGCTCTAGCCAGATCAGGCTGCGAGGTCGGCGACCACGGCATCGAGCACGGGGAAGCCCTTCTCGGTGACCCGCAGATTGCCGTTGGGCAGGGTTTCGAGGAAACCGTAGCCCTTGAGCGCGTCGATCTGCACCGGTGAAATCTGGCGGCCCGAGATGGCGGTGAACCGCGCCGGCGAAATGCCTTCCTTGAGGCGGAGGCCCATCACCAGGAACTCGTCGCCCTGTTCTTCCCAGGTGAGCACATCGTCGGTGACGAGGCCGTGACCGCGGGCGGCGACGCGCTTCTGCCACTCGAAGGGCAGCCTTTCTGCCGCCGTGGCGTGGCGCTGGTTGTTGATCATCAGCCGGCCATGGGCGCCGGGACCGATGCCGGCATATTCGCCATAGCGCCAGTAGAGCAGGTTG
>JAEZHZ010000086.1 GCA_023436745.1 Pseudomonadota bacterium
CGCGCAAGGATCGAACATGTCTTTGCGCACCAGAAGAACAAGTTCGGTCTGTTCATCCGCACCATCGGCATCGCCCGCGCCGAGTCGAAACTGACGCTGGCGAACCTCGCCTACAACTTCGACCGCCTCATCTTCCACGAAAGGCGTCTCGCCACGCCATGAGTCTGCCCGGATGACCGGGAAGTGCCCGTACTGGGCACAGCGGGCAATCGATTGCGGGTCTGAAATCGCCCTAAACGCTGGACTTACACGATCGTGAAGGCGGCGGAAGTCTCAGCCGCCCGGTTTTTGCGGGTGTCCAGCTGGAAACGAAGTGCGCCGCGATGCCGAGCATCTGGTTGTCCCGTTGAAAGGACGAGGCCAGCTTCAGTTTTGGCAGATACTTGAGACCGTCGACAACGGCAGCGTCGAACACCGCGTGGAATCGCCTTTGATCGAGTGGGATTACAGTCCCTGCATCGCAGTCGATATGGTCGACAAATCCTCTGCCCACCCAGCGGTTGTCGGCCCATGGCGCCAAGCGGTGTTCGGCCATCGGCTGCATCAGCAGGCGGGCGATCTCGACTGTTCCGCTGGCCAATACAACGTGCTCTGCGTCGAGATATGCGCACTGCTCGCCCAAGGTGACCGAAACGCCTATACGCGAGCCTTCGCTGGACCGCCCGAGGCTTCTCACACAGGCGCCAGTTGCGACCAGCAAGTTGGTATTACGCTCCAACACCGTTGAAAACAGCCGGGCGAAATTGGGCTCTGGCAGCCAGCGGGTGAGAAAAAGTTGAAGACCTTCACCCGGAGGAGGCGGCGCAACACGAAGGCGTTGCCACACGGCCTGGTCGTCTAGTCGCCTCTGCATGCCCAGCAGGTCGAGCGTTCTCTCGTGAGCGTCGTCGAGATCAGTTGCCCGGATGGGCCAGCCGCTCTCGCCTAACCAGGGGCGCTCTTCGAACACCAGCGGCTCCAGCGCGACGATCTGGCCACCCCACCTGTTGGTGGTGCCGCCCAGGCCGCGAGCACGACCACGCTCGAGCCCAGTGAACGGACGACCCACGGATGAGACGTCCTCGAACGCGGTATCGGACGAAGCGACCTTGTCGCCAGCTTCAAGAAGCAGCACACGCTTGCCAGCCTCGGCGAGTTGGGCAGCAATGAGTATCCCCGCAGCGCCTGCGCCCACCACGATGACATCACGCGCTCCACCAAGCTGCTCAATGCTCGTTATGAACACCAACCAAGCTTCCTATGTCATCCGGTCGAGGCCGCCGGTACAGCGCGGGGCAAAAGGAGGAGTGGAGTGTCTCCTGCGACGAAGTGTGTCGCAACGATACCCACTTGGCAATCGCCCGAGAGCGTACATGTCCGAGCCCGATGATCCGAGGGGAGTGCCGCCACGACGTTGTGCCGGCGCAGGTGGTAGAGCCATTTTCGACGGCATGGGTCTCTACGAGCGTGTCACGATCGGCATCTTCCTTGCCTGGATGTTCGCAAATGCACTCGACCTGCTGCGCCGGTGACGGGCGCCATCTTGGGCCGCACGGCTGGTAGCATTTGCGGGTAATCGCAACTGATCTTGCCACATCTTCACTTCGATGAATTCTACATGAATACCCCTAGATCGAATGGGTGGTGGAACTATGGTTTGGTTGTGGAGCGGGTTGTCGTGGAACTCAGCATGTAGTCGGTGAAAGTTGGATGGACCGACCTCTGATCAGAATACTGATCGCCGACGGGTATCCAGTCGTCAGGAGCGGCTTGAAGCGCTTTGTCGGCTCGGAGCCTGGCCTTGAAGTCTGTGGCGAGGCAGGAACAGGGCAGGGGGCCATCCTGCTTGCCACTCAGTTGCGGCCGGACGTCGTGGTCCTGGACCCCCACATCGGTGACATGCCCGGTCCCGTCGTGATGAACAGGTTGCGGGCCGGGTCGCCAGACACATTGGGCCTCGTCTTCCTGCCTCCCGGCGAACATGGGGAAGTACGGGAGCTTGTTCTGGCTGGTGCGCGGGGATGCGTGCTCAAGAGCGATCAAGCGGAGATCGTCGTCAGCGCTGTCCGTGCGCTCGCCTCTGGCCGGACCTTCTTTTCGCCATCCCTGACAGAACCGGATCTGCTGGGTTTCCTTCAGCTGCTGCCGGACCCGATCGCCGGCACAGTGGATGGCCCCCTGACACCCCGCCAACTCCAGGTCATGCGCCATCTGGCCGAAGGGCTCGGCAACAAGGAGGTCGCGAGCCTTCTGGGTATCAGCGTCAAGACCGTCGAAACTCATCGGGCGGCCATCATGCGCAAGATCGGTGCCCACTCGACCGTCGATCTGGTGCGCCACGCAATCCGCAACAATCTCACACCCCTTTAGGGGGCGCGAAGCGGGAAGGGCGTCATGGCGCAGGCTCGGGGAATCCCCTGATTGCGCATTCTCCAGCGCGAAGCCAATACTGCTTGCGGGGCCCGGTCAGGCACCAGGAATTCACGCTCAGGTGGGTACCAGTCATGCCGCATTTTCGCTCTGCAGGCCCGGCAACCGTCCTCCTCTGTGCCTTGCTCCCGCTGACCCCTGCCACGACCCTTGCGCAGGAGCAGACAGGCAAGGACCCGCTGTTGCTGATCGACCAGAACGGTTTCATGCTGCGCGGCCATCTGCAGGCCGGTGTGAACGGGGTGGTCGAGCACAACCTGTTCTGGAATCTCGCCGATGTGGTTGCACCGGGTGCTCCTACCGACGCACAATGGCTGGAGGGATATGTTGAGCCGGGGCTGAGTTTCACCCTCGATCTCAAGAACGGGGTCACTGCTTACGGTCAGGTCTCGGTCATCGCCTCCGGTACGCTGGGCATAGACGCCTTTGATGCCGGCAACACCGGCGCCATCTCGCTGGAAGAGGGCTATCTGGGGCTGCGCACTACCAATCAGACCGGCCCTTCGGTCGACCTCTCCATAGGGCCCCGTGATTTCGTGGCTGGCACCGGCATGCTCCTGGCAAATGGGGGCGCCAACGGATTCGAACGCGGCGCGCTGCAACTCGGTCCTCGCAAGGCCTGGGGCATGGCGGTGCTGGGCACCGTGGGGCTCGATGACATCAAGGGGACGGCCTTCTACCTGGAGCCCAATGACCGACCCACGAGCGAGAGTGGCACCAGGATCGTGGGTGTCGATCTCCGCTACGACAAGACCACGCAGACCTTCGTTGGCGGCACGATCGGGCATGTCCCCGAATCCAGTTCGCCATATCCACGACCCGCCCCGGGCGGCATCGGTGCGCCCGAGCTGATCCCGGACGGGCGCAAGGGGCTCAGCTTCATCAACCTCTATGGGCGTGGCAATCCCTTCAACCCCGACAACGAGAACTTCTTTGTCTCCGGCGACATAGCCTACGAGTGGAACCCGCGGATCGACATGCAGGCCTGGGGCGGACGCGCCCAGATTGGCTATACGTTTGCCGACGCGCCGTGGACTCCAACTCTGTCCTACACCTACCAGAGCTTCTCGGGCGATGATGCCACCACCTCGACGTTCGAGCGCTTCGATCCGCTCTACTACGAAGGCAGCCCTGACGCCTGGGCGACAGGGTCCAAGTCCTCCCTGGTCTTCAACAACTCCAACGTGAATGCGCACCAGCTGGCGCTATCGCTCAAGCCGACGCAGGCCGATACGATCACCCTGCGCTATGCGCATGTCATGGCCAACCAGTTGGGGAGCCCGATCCAGTTTGGGCAAGGCTCGCGGATTATCGAAGCCGGCGGCCGGTCCTACCAGATCACCGGTGTTACCAACGCCCATCTGAGCGATGATTTCTTCATCGAGTACAACCGCGAGCTTACGCCGAACGCCTTGCTCACGGCCGCCTTCGCCTTTTCACTTCCCGGCGAGGGTATTCGCTCGATCACCCGAAGCGATGAGGTGTGGAGCGGGGGCTTCATCAACGTGGTCGTCGATTTCTAGGCCAAACGGTTCGGTTGTGACTCGAAACTAGAGCGTTCGCAGTTCGGAGTACCCGAGCAGGTTGAGAGCTGCGGCCGCAAAGGTGCCGGGGGAGCAAGCGGCGGTTAGGCAACTGGCGCAGCCAGCCCGCGACGTCCATGAGAAAGAAGACGGCTCACCTGCCAACTTGCCACGATGCCGATGCTCATGGCGATCAGGAAGATCCATCCCGAAAGAGAGCCGGCGTGTATCCCTGAAAGCAGCACGCCTACGGTGCAGCCCAGGGCGGTCAAGGTCCGCTCACCGCTGAAAACGTAGACGCGTGCTACCACATCCTCGTCACGAAGAGCGCTATAGTGGGCCGCCCCATGACCTTCCGGAAGTGTGAAATGCGCTGGCTGTTCACCGCCCTGCTTCTGGTCCTCGGTACCTTGGCTGCCGGCGGGACCAGCCTCAATAGCGGCCGCTCCACGGCGGAGACCTTCCTCCATGGCGAAGTGGAAGAGATCTGGGATGACCTTTCCTCAGACATGCAGCAACTCTTCGGCGACACCGAGGACCTTCAGGGTTTCCGCGACGAGCTGGCGGCGAGCTTCGGAGACGAGACGGCAGTGATGGAGGAGGCGGTGGAGACGCGCGACGGCATCGACACCTATATCCGCACGTCACGCTGGAGCGGGACCGAGGTGCCGATCCTGATGGAAATCGGCGTCGCTCCGGACGGCACCGTGGTGAGCTTCCTCGTGCGCCCGCAGCCTGTCCTGGCTGAAAGCCGCTTCCTCGATTACCAGACCAAGGCGCCGCTACGCCTGCCTTTCGAGGGAGAATGGTTCGTGGTGTGGGGCGGGCGGACCTTGGAAAACAACTACCATGCCGCGGACCGGGCACAACGCTTTGCCTCCGACCTGTTGATCTACCGTAACGGTTCCTCCCATCGGGGCGAGCCAGAGGTGCTTGATAGCTACTACTGTTGGGACCAGCCTATCCTCGCCCCTGCTGATGGTGCAGTGTCCGTCGCCGTCAACGACCTGCCGGACAATCCCATCGGCGCCACTGACGCCCGGCACCCGGCCGGCAATCACGTGGTGCTCGAGCTCGGCGACGGCGAGTTCGCGTTCCTGGGTCATATGCGCGAGGGAAGTATCTCCGTTCAGTCCGGCGACCGGGTGAGAGCGGGCCAGGAACTTGGGCGTTGCGGCAATTCGGGCAACACGTCCGAGCCACATCTCCACTTTCACCTTCAGACGACGCCGAACCTGAGCGACGGCGAGGGGCTGCCGGCCCTCTTCAACGATTACGTCGCCGACAACGAGCCGGTCGAGCGCGGCGAACCGCAGGCGGGGCAGATCGTCCGCCCGGCTCCCTGAACGCAAGCTGATCTGAAGCACTCTCGGCGTCGCGATGTTGGGCGGCCGCTTCCGGCTATGTCGGGAACACCGCCGTCAGGTTCGGGCTCTGCATTACGGCAGGCGCCTTGACCGCCGGTGTTTCGCACTCCCTGAAGACAAGCAAGGGGTGGAAGCACGGTCGAGCCGAGAATCCCACTTAAGACTTGGGCCGGCACCTGTCGGGTGGCAATGCGCCCCATTCGAGAAGTTCACGCTGCGCCAGAGAGTTCCTGAAAACGGACGTGGGACCTTGGGCTGAGAACGTCTCAATCGGAGTGGTTGGAAACGGACATGCAGCGTCGCGTGGAAGGCGGTGGTGGAGTTTGCAGCCTCAGAGTTCGAGGCAGGGCGCATAGATTTCCGGCCGGTCGCGCTTCGACCGACAAGCGGACGCCCGCTCACGCCGACGCTTCGTTCTCGCTGGGATAAGGAGAGGACCGGCCCGTCATAGTCAGCAAAACCTGGGAAGGTGCCACCCGAAAAACGACAGGTCGAGCGGGTACTCACCAAACCAAACGACGCTAAATCTCCACCAGAGTGCCCTGAACATAAGCCATCGCCTCGGCCCACCTGGGTTCGTTCCAGCGGCGCGTCGCTTCTTCGTCGCTCACGTCTTCGAGGCGCTGCTGCAGCCACCAGAGGTTGCCATAGGGATCGCGCACCCGGCCGACGGCGTCGCCGAAGGCGAGGTGGGTGACATTGGTTACCGGCGTGGCGCCGGCGGCGACGGCTTGATCGAAGGTCGCTTGGGCGTCCTCGAGGTAGAGCCGCACGAAAGCCGGGGTCGGGGACCAGCCCTCGGGGGCATCGAACATCATGACTACGCCGTTGCCGATGCGCATCTCAGCGTGGCCGATGCGGCCGTCCGGGCCCTCCACCCGGCCAAGATCCACGGCGCTGAAGGCCTTGGTAAGAAAGGCCATCAGCCCAGCGGTATTGTGGCTTATGATCCAAGGGGTGACGGTCGTATAGCCTTCGGGAATGGCGTTGGGACGGTCCCTCATGGCAGCGCTCCTTTCTCGATACAGAGGGGATAGCGCCGCTCCTCGCCAAGGTGTGTCAGCAGGGGAGCGCCCTTGCCACTCCATTCCGGGCATTCTGGTAGGGAAAGGGAGGGGCGGCTTTCTCACGTTCGCCTCGATACCTCGGGCAAGCTTGGGGTCGACACCCTGCCGGACGACAAAAGCCCCATTCAAGCG
>JAEZHZ010000088.1 GCA_023436745.1 Pseudomonadota bacterium
CGTAGGCTCGGAGATGTGTATAAGAGACAGATCTGAAGGATCACGAACGGCACCACGCCCCGATAGATCATGCCGGTGCTGACCCGCGCGGGCGCGACGCCCCGCAGGTAGAACAGGGCGAAGCCGAACGGCGGGGTGAGGAAGCTTGTCTGCAGGTTCACCCCGACCATCACCCCCAGCCAGATCGGGTCGACGCCCAGCGCCAGCAGCACCGGGGCGGTGATCGGGATCACGATGAAGATGATCTCGAAGGTGTCGAGGATGAAGCCGAGCAGGAACATCACCAGCATGACGATGATGATGGCGCCCACCGCGCCGCCCGGCATGGACGACAGGAACTCGTGCACCAGGTTGTCGCCGCCCATCATGCGGAACACGATGGAGAACACCGCCGCGCCGAACAGGATGATGAACACCATCGAGGTGATGGTGGCGGTCGAGATCACCGCCTGGCGCAGGATGGTGAAGGTGAACCTGCCGCGCAGCAGCGCCAGCAGCAGTGCGCCGACCGAGCCGACCGAGGCGGCTTCGGTGGGCGTGGCGATGCCGCCAAGGATCGAGCCGAGCACGGCCACGATCAGCAGCAGCGGCGGCACCAGGGCGACGAACACTTCGCGGGCAAGGCCGGCTTTTTCCGCTTCGGGGACGGGCGTGGCGGGCGCCGACTTGGGGTCGAGCCAGGCCTTGACGATGACGAAGATCGCATAGAGCGCGACCAGCAGCAGGCCCGGCAGGATGGCGCCGGCGAAGAGCGCGCCGACCGACACGGGTTCGGGTGCGAAATTGCCCTTCTCCATCTGCACCTGGGCGTTGATGCCGGACAGCATGTCGCCCATGAAGATCAGCACGGTCGAGGGCGGGATGATCTGCCCGAGCGTGCCCGACGCGCAGATCACGCCGGTGGCGAGCTTGGGATCGTACCCGGCGCGCAGCATGGCCGGCAGCGAGATCAGCCCCATGGTGACCACGGTGGCGCCGACGACGCCGGTGGAGGCGGCGAGCAGGGCGCCGACCACGATCACGGAGAGGGCGAGGCCGCCGCGCAGATTGCCGAACAGCTTGCCCATGGTCAGCAGCAGCTGCTCGGCGATGCCGCTGCGCTCCAGCATCACGCCCATGAACACGAACAGCGGCACCGCGACCAGCACCTCGTTGGTCATCAGGCCGATATAGCGCCCCGCCAGCGAGCCGTAGTTGGAAGGGTCGTAGACGCCGAGCCACCAGCCGACGAGGCCGAAGATGATGGCGGTGCCGGCCAGCGAGAACGCCACCGGAAAACCGAGCATGAGGACGCCGATGACGCCCACGAACATGAGGGCGGCGAGGATCTCGCCGATAAGGACGGGATCCATCAGTGGGCTTCCTTGGCGTCGTTGGCGCGGTAGCGCAGGTGTTCTGGGAGAAGCTCTTCGCGGTCGGCCAGCACCAGGATGGCGCGGGCCGCCATGGCAAGGCCCTGCAGCCCGACCAGCACCGCGAACACGATGATGAAGCTCTTCAGCACGAACAGCCCCGGCATGCCGCCGATATTGGCGCTGCCCTCATAGAAGCTCCACGAGCGCGCGACCGCCGTCCAGCAATAGTGCGAAACCACGTAGATGAAGGGGAACAGGAACACGACCACGCCGAACAGGTCGGCCATCGCCTTTCGGCGCAGCGGAGCCGGCCGGTAGAAGATGTCGACCCGGACATGGTCGTCGCGCAGCAGCGCGAACCCGGCGACGCCGGTGAACATGGCGCCGCTCATCCAGACATAGAGGTCCTGCATCCACAGGATGGAGGTGTGGAAGAAGTAGCGCTGTACCACCACTGTGAAACAGACGAGCACGCATCCCAGCGCCAGCCAGCTCAGGATTTCTCCCACGACCCGGTTGACGCCGCTGATGCCGCGCACCAGCCAGGCGAGTCCTTGCACCTGATCCTCCCAATGTCCCGATCCCCGGCGCGGATGTGCCTCCGCGGCCGCTTTTTTGTAGAACAGGATTGATTTGTATCGTCAATAATTTCCGCAGCTGCTTGGCAGGATCTGCACGTTGCAGTGCTGGCGACGGCACTTGCGGGGATGCTATGTGCTCGCATCTGTTGTTGGAGGGTGCACATGTTCGTCGTCGGCGGGGAAAGCCTGATCGATCTCAAGGCCGAGGTGACGCTGGCCGATGGCAGCATCATCGGACGCGATGGCGAGGGCCAGATCGTCATGACCGCCCATCCGGGCGGCTCGCCCTACAACTGCGCCATCGCGCTCGCGAAGCTCGGCAACGCGACCGGCTTTCTCTGCCCCATCTCGGCCGATGCCTTCGGCGACTACCTGATGGGGCCGCTCGAGCAGGCCGGCGTCGCGGCGCTGCTGGGCGAGAGGGTGAAGGACTACACCACGCTGGCGGTGGTCAACTTCGATGATCGGCACAATGCCCGCTACGGCTTCTATCGGGCAGCCGACGGGGCCATCGAGGCACGGAGCGCCATCGCTGCGCTGCCGGATGCGCTCGAACTCTACCAGATCGGCGGCTTCTGCCCGATCGTGCCGCGCGAGGCCGAGGCCTGGCTCGAAGTGGTCGATGCGGCCCGAGCCCGCGGCGCCACCATCTCGATCGACCCCAATGTGCGCCCCAGCCTTGTCGATGATTTCGAAGGCTACAAGCAGCGCCTGCAGCAGTTCCTCGACCGGGCGCACCTGGTGAAGCTGTCCGAGGAGGACATCGCCGCGCTCGCACCGGGCATGGCGCTCCAGGACTATGCCGCCCGCCTGCTGGACGGCCCGGCGTGCCGGCTCGTCATTGTCACCTTGGGGGACCGGGGTTCACTCGCCTTTACCCGTTCGGGCACGGCCAGTGCCGGCATTCACCGGCCGCCGGTCTTCGGCGATACCGTGGGTGCGGGCGACAGCCTCATGGCCGGCGTAATCACCTGGCTCGACGACCATGCCAGCCTCGCACCGGACGCAATGGCCGGGCTCGGGGACGCGGCGCTGGCGGACATGCTGCGCTTCGGTGCGGTGGTGGCGGGCATCAATTGCGGGCGCAAGGGCTGCAAGCCGCCGACCCGCGCCGAGGTCGAGGCTGTCCTGGCGGACTAGCGGTCCCGCAACGAAAAAGGGCAGGCCAAAGCCTGCCCCTTGATCTGGCCTGGTAGGCGGCGCCTTACTTGGGCGCCAGCACCATGACCATCTGCCGGCCCTCGGATCGCGGCTGCGATTCGACCTTGGCAATGGCCTCCATCTGCTGCCGGACCTTGATCAGAAGCTGCATGCCGAGTTCCTGGTGCGCCATTTCGCGCCCGCGGAACCGCATCGTCACCTTGACCCGGTCGCCGTCATCGAGGAACCGCTGCACCGCCTTCATCTTGGTGTTGTAGTCGTGGTCGTCGATGTTGGGGCGAAGCTGGACTTCCTTGACCTCGATGACCTTCTGCTTCTTGCGCGTTTCGGCTGCTTTCTTCTGGGCAGCATACTTGAAACGGCCAAGGTCGAGCATCTTGGCGACCGGCGGAGCGGAGTTCGGCGCGATCAGCACGAGGTCGAGCCCGAGTTCCTGGGCTTCGGCCAGCGCTTCGCGCGTACGAACCACGCCACGGTTCTCACCGTCGGCGTCGATCAGCTGGACGTCGGGGCTGGAAATATCCTCATTGGAAATGGGCCCGTCCTTTTGGGGGGCCACGGGTCTCATGGGACGGCGAATGGCAAGCTATCCTTTTATCATTGGAAGGAGGGGGTGAAAGCGCGCCTAAAATCGTGTTAGCGGGAGCATAAGTCAACAAGCGCCGCCGCGATTTTCCGGGCTGTTGCCGCAAGGAAACGCCGGCCCGCCGCGGCCGGTTTCCACTTGATGGGAGATTGTTCATGGCCGCCCTCCCTTCCACTGCCTCGCGCATCGTCGTCGGATCGGGTTCCGAGGCGCGCGAGATCGCGATTCTGCGCCGTCCCGGCAAGTCGCCCGGCCTGTTCTGGCTCGGCGGCTTCCGCTCGGAAATGACAGGCGCGAAGGCCGTTTGCGTTGACGACTTCGGCGCCGGGCACGGCTTGGCGGTCACCCGGTTCGACTATTCCGGCCATGGCGCATCGGGCGGCGCGTTCAGCGACGGCACGATCAGCCGCTGGCTCGAGGAGGCCGAGGCGGTGTTCGGCCTGACCGATGGACCGCAGGTGGTTGTCGGCTCCTCCATGGGCGGCTGGATCGCGCTGCTGCTCGCCCGGGCGCTCCAGTCGCGCGGGGCAGGCCGGCTCGCGGGGCTCGTCCTGATCGCTCCGGCGGTGGACATGACTCACGAACTGATGGTGCCCGGCTTTACCCCCGCCCAGCACGAGGACCTGCAGAACCTCGGTTATGCCGAGCGCCCGAGCGCCTATGGCGACGGGCCCTACCGTATCACCCGCGCGCTCATCGAGGATGGCGAGAAACACCGCTTGTTCGGCGGGGTGATCGAGCCCGGCTGCCCCGTAGTGATCCTGCAGGGCGGGCAGGACCCGGACGTGCCCCCGGCCCACGCGGTGCGCCTTGCCACCCACCTGCTGCACGATCCGGTGACACTGACCATGATCCCGGATGGCGACCATCGCCTCAGCCGGCCCGAGGACCTCGAGCGCCTCCGCCGGGCCCTGCTCGGGCTCATCGAGCCGTGAGCCTGTAGCCGGCCGGGCACACGCTGCCTCCAACCGTTATCGGGATGCCTAAACCTTTACGCACTGGCGCAAGGGCAGCCTAACCACACGTCAAGGCTTTGAAGAATCAGGGTTTTCATCCTTCGAGACCTCGATTAACCCTACTTTAAGAAGCCGCCGGTTATGGTTAACCAGGCGTAAATTTCATCTTCCCAGCCGTCTGCCACTTGGCTAGTGTGCCCGCCGGGAAGTCACTGGTGGGTCCTCAAGCCCGCCGCGCAGAGAAGGCCCGCCGGATATGGCCGGACGGGCTCAGGGGTAAGGACGGGGCATTGACCCAAAGCTGGAAAGCCATCGCCGTGCGTGCGCTGTCGCATGTGCTTGCACTCGCTGCCGTGGCTTTTGTGCTGATCGTGACGCTTGCGCCCGCGCGCGCCGAGAGCGTCGACGGTTCCGTGGTGCCGATGCCGGTTCCCGACGATCTCGTGCTGATCCGTAGCCAGCCGGCCCTCGGGGCCACGCTGGTGCCGCTGGCCCCCGGCCAGCAGCCGCTGACCCCGGCGCTCCTGTCCAACTACATCCAGCGCCAGCAGGCGCTCCGCTCCGTCGAGTTGACCCCGGCCAGCCAGGGTGAACTCAACAGCGAAGTGCTGATGGGCTACATCTCCCGCGGCTCGTTCGGCGGCAACAGCGCCGTCAACGCCATTGCCGACTTCACCTCCGAGTTCAAGCCGGCCGCCGCCCAGCCCGACGACGGGCGCATCAGCCCCGGCCTGCTCGCCGCCTATGTCGCCGAGGACTACCAGCCGCTCGAAGCGCGCCTCCAGCACGCCAATTCCGAGCGCGACTGCCTCGCTCAGGCCATCTACCACGAGGCCCGCGGCGAAAGCCTCGACGGCCAGCTCGCGGTCGCCAACGTGATCGTCAACCGCGCCCGTTCCAGCAAGTTTCCGTCCACCCTGTGCGGCGTGATCTACCAAAATGCCGACAAGGGCCGTTACCGCTGCCAGTTCACCTTCGCCTGTGACGGCCGCACCGATACGCCCCGCGAGCGCAGCGCTTGGCAGCGCTCCGCCGAGCTCGCCAAGCAGATCTATGCCGGCTTCGCCACCGGCGACGCCGTCGGCAAGCTCCCCGGCTCGGCGCTCTACTATCACACCACGGCCGTGCGCCCGTCCTGGGCCAGCACCTACAACGCCGTGGCGACCATCGATTCCCACATCTTCTATTCCCCCAACTGAGCCGGGGGAGGGCGGCGGCTATTCAGCCGCCACCTGCAGTTTCGGTCCGGGGCCTGCATCCGCTTCGGCGCCGAACTTCTCGAAGTTGCGCCGGAACAGGTCGGCGAGCTTCATGGCCTGCCGGTCATAGGCGTCCCCGTCCGCCCAGGTCGCGCGCGGCGTCAGCAGCCTGGCGTCGACACCCGGCACTGCCAGCGGCACCTCGAAGCCGAACAGCTCGTCCGTCCGCATCGCCGCATCCGACAGGCTGCCGTCGAGCGCCGCCGTCAGCAGCCGCCGCGTCGAGGCGATGTCGATGCGCCGCCCCTCGCCATGGCCGCCGCCGGTCCAGCCGGTGTTGATCAGCCACGCCGCCGCGCCGCTGGTGCGCAGCTTTTCGGCCAGCAGATCGCCATAGACCGTCGGATGCAGCGGCATGAACGGCGCCCCGAAGCAGGCCGAGAACGTCGCCTGCGGCTCGGTGACCCCGCGTTCGGTGCCCGCCACCTTCGCCGTATAGCCCGACAGGAAATGGTAGACGGCCTGCTCCGGCGTCAGCCGCGCGATCGGCGGCAGCACCCCGAAGGCGTCGGCGGTGAGGAACACCACCGTCTTCGGCACCCCGCCGGTTCCGCCCGCCGCCACCTGCGGCAGCACCGTCAGCGGATAGGCCGCCCGGGTGTTTTCCGTGAGGGAAACGTCATCGAATGACGGCGTTCCGTTACCGTCGAGAACCACATTCTCGAGCACGGTGCCGAAACGGCGCGTTGCCGCGAAGATTTCGGGCTCCGCGGCGGCGCTGAGCTTCACGGTCTTGGCGTAGCATCCGCCCTCGAGGTTGAAGACTCCGTCCGGTCCCCAGCCATGCTCGTCATCCCCGATCAGCGGCCGTGCCGGATCGTTGCTGAGCGTGGTCTTGCCGGTTCCCGACAGCCCGAAGAACAGGGCCGTGTCGCCACCGGCGCCGATATTGGCCGAGCAGTGCATGGGCAGCACGCCCGCGTCCGGCGCGTGAAAATTGAACAGCGAGAACACGCTCTTCTTGATCTCGCCCGCATAGAGCGTGCCGGCGATGACGACGATGTTGCGACTCATGTCGAGCGCGATCACCGTTTCGGTGCGGCAGCCATGCCGGGCGGGATCGGCCTTGAAGCGCGGCACGTGCACGATGGTGACCGGCTTCGCCGTCGCCGATGCCTCCACCTCCTCGCCGGGGCGGATCAGCAGGTTGCGGATGAACAGCGCGTGCCAGGCCGATGGCGTCATCACCGTCACGGCATACTGGTGGCGCGGGTCCGCCCCCGCGATCAGGTCCTGCCGGAACACGCTGAGCCCGCCATAGGAGGCGACAGCGTCGGCCAGCAGCCGCTCGAAGGCCTCGGGCGCCATGGCCCCCGAATTGTCCCACCACACGCGCGTGTCGGTCAGCGCGTCACGCACGATGAACTTGTCCTTCGGGCTGCGCCCGGTGAAGGCGCCGGTGGTCACCGAGAGTGCACCGTCGGCCGTGAACCGGCCCTCGCCGCCGGCGACGGACTGGGCCACGAGCACCGGCGCAATGTCGTTGCGCGAGACAGAGCCGGCCCGTGCGCCGATCGATGTCCGCAGGGTTTCGTGATCAAAAGCAGCCATAACGCCTCTCCTTCGCGCGGGCCGGTCCGGCCCACGCTGCTGTGGTGAAGCTGGGCGTTTATTGGTCGTCCAACCATCCCGAAATGGGTCGTAAGACTGAAGTCGGAGCAGGCCGCGTCCGCGTCAGTCGGTCGCATAATGCTTGGATACGCCTTATTTAGCGCGTATTTGTCACCTGCAACGGCACGCCAGGCTCGCGCCAACCGTTTTGACTCTTCGCGCGTTGGACGTTGCAAGCGTCATAAAGAAGAAAGGCAGCCCATGCCAAAGATCGCCCTGGTGGACGATGACCGCAATATTCTCACTTCCGTGTCGCTGACGCTGGAAGCGGAGGGCTACACGGTCTCCACCTATACCGATGGTGCCTCCGGTCTTGAAGGTCTCACCACCGATCGGCCGGACCTTGCCATCCTCGACATCAAGATGCCGCGCATGGATGGCATGGAACTGCTCCGCCGCTTGCGCCAGAAGTCCGACGTACCCGTGATCTTCCTCACCTCCAAGGACGAGGAGATCGACGAGCTGTTCGGCCTGAAGATGGGCGCCGACGATTTCATCACCAAGCCGTTCAGCCAGCGCCTGCTGGTCGAGCGCGTCAAGGCGATCCTGCGCCGCTCCGCCCCGCGGGATCCGTCCGCCGTCACCAATGGCGGCGAGCCGCAGCCGGGCAAGGCGCTCATCGAGCGCGGCGCCCTGGTGCTGGACGAGGAGCGCCACACCTGCACCTGGAAGGGCCAGCGGGTCACGCTCACCGTCACCGAGTTCCTGATCCTGCAGGCGCTTGCCCTGCGGCCCGGCGTGGTCAAGTCCCGCAACGCCCTGATGGATGCGGCCTATGACGATCAGGTCTATGTCGATGATCGCACCATCGACTCCCACATCAAGCGGCTTCGCAAGAAGTTCAAGGCCGTCGACGACGACTTCGAGATGATCGAGACGCTCTATGGCGTCGGCTATCGCTTCAAGGAGCAGTAGGAGCCTCTATTGGCCGTCCTTGACGATGATGCGCCCGCCCCGACCGACGCCGGCCCTCCGGCGGAGGAGAAGGCGGGCATGCGGCGCCGGCGCTTTCGCTGGCGCAGCGTCGTCGCGCCTTTCGCGAGGATCGGCGGCGGCATCCGGCGCTTTCTCGATATCACCATCTTCTCGAGCCTGACGCGCCGCATCATCGTGCTCAACCTTGCCGGCCTCCTGGTGCTGGTGGTGGGCATTCTCTACCTCAACCAGTGGCGCGCCGGCCTGATCGACGCCCGCGTGCAGTCGCTGCGCGTGCAGGGCGAGATCATCGCTGCAGCCATTGCCGCTTCGGCCACCGCCGACAGCGACGTCATCACCGTCAATCCCGACCGGCTGCTGCAGCTTCAGGGCGACGGCACCGTCTCCTCGCTCTCCTACTACGACCCGACGCTCGAATTCCCGATCAGCCCCGAGCGGGTGGCGCCGCTGCTGCGCAACCTCATCATGCCCACCCGCACCAGGGCGCGCATCTACGACCAGCAGGGCCTTCTGATCCTCGACAGCGACAACATCTATGGGCGCGGCGAGGTCATCAAGCCGTCGGACACCCCCGAGGGGGACAGCTTCTTCCTGTGGGACTGGTGGAACGCGATCCTCTCCTGGGTGCCGGGAGAGAACTTCCCCAAATATCAGGAGCACGGGGTCGCGGAAGGCTCCCGTTATCCCGAGGTCGCCTCGGCCCTCAATGGCGCACCGGCCGATTTCGTCCGCGTCGACGACCAGAACCGGCTGGTGGTGTCCGTTGCCGTGCCGGTGCAGCGGCTGCGTAACGTCGTGGGCGCCATCCTCCTGTCGACGGCCCCGGGAGACATCGACTCGGTGGTGGCGCAGGAGCGCTGGAGCATCCTCAGGATCGCCATGATTGCCGGCGGCGTGCAGGTGGCGCTGTCGCTGCTGATGGCCGGCACCATTGCCGGTCCCATCCGTCGGCTGGCTGCCGCCGCCGAACGGGTGCAGACGGCTGGCAATGCCCGTGCCGAAATCCCCGACTATACCGAGCGCCCCGACGAGATCGGCCACCTGTCTGGCGCCCTGCGCCGCATGACGGACGCACTCTACAACCGCATCGAGGCGATCGAGCGCTTCGCTGCCGACGTGGCCCATGAGCTCAAGAACCCGCTGACGTCCCTCCGCAGCGCCGTCGAGACCCTGCCGGTCGCCAAGCGGCCCGAGGATCGCGAACGCCTCGTCGCCATCATCCAGCATGACGTGAGGCGTCTCGACCGGCTGATCACCGACATCTCGAGCGCCAGCCGCCTCGATGCCGAACTGGCCCGCGAGAGCGCCGAACTCGTCGATGTGTGGCAGCTCGCGGAGGCCATGGTGGCCATACAGCGCGACGTTGCCGCAAACCGCGATGTCAATGTGGTTCTGGCGCCGCGCACCGGGCGCGGATCCACCGTGGTCAACGGCCACGAGTCGCGGCTGGCGCAGGTGTTCGCCAACCTGATCGACAACGCCGTGTCGTTCTCGCCACCGGGCGGCACGGTCACGGTCGCCCTTGCGACGGATGCCGACAGCATCATCGTCACCGTCTCCGACGAGGGGCCCGGCATCACCGGCGATGTCGGCAAGATCTTCCAGCGCTTCTACACCGACCGGCCGGACGCCGAGCATTTCGGCGACCATTCCGGGCTGGGGCTGTCCATTTCCAAGCAGATCGTGGACGCCCACAAGGGCACCATCCGGGCCAGCAACCGGCAGGACCGGTCGGGCGCGGTGTTCACGGTTGTCCTGCCGCGCGCCCGCAAGTAAGCTTGGTGCATGACTAAACCGCTTAATGTGCACGGCACGGGTCTCGTGCTGGGCGAGACGGGCGTTCTGCTCAGGGGGCCTTCTGGAGCCGGAAAGTCGGTTCTGGCGCTGGCGCTGCTGGACCGGTGGGATACACGGGGCGAGCCGGCCTTCCTCGTGGCCGACGATCGGGTGGAACTGGTCGATACCGGCAACCAGCTCGCCATGCAGGCGCCCCCGCAACTGGCGGGGCTGATCGAACTTCGCGGCCGCGGCATCGTCCGCCGCCCCCACCGCACCCTGGCGTCCCTCGACCTCGTGATCGACCTCTTGCCCGACTTCGTGCGGCTGATCGAGGAGGACGAACTGACCACTGACCTGCTGGGACGCAGCCTGCCGCGCGCGCCGGTGCCGCAGGCCGGCGTCATCGCTCTGGGGCATCAGGTGCTGCTGGTGGCAGAGGCGGTAGCGGCCATTGGCAGTGGACAGAACCGGCTGTGACAACAATTTGCTTGAATACCGGGCCGCTCGGGTCAAGACTGGCCCGTGCTCGTCCGCTTAGGCCGGGTTCGGGCCGGCTCGTGCATGCGGTCGGTAGGGGGCAGGAATCGGAATGTCGTGGGTGGCAGAACGCCATCGGGACACGGCATGGGGACGTGGCATGATCGGTCTGGTACTGGTGACGCACGGCGCGCTCGCCAATGAATTCAAGGCAGCCATGGAACACGTGGTTGGCCCGCAGGAACTGGTTGAAACCATCGCCATCGGTCCCGACGACAATGTCGAGCAGCGACGCGACGATATTCTCGAGGCGGTCGACCGCGCCAACCAGGGCAGTGGCGTCATCATCCTCACCGACATGTTCGGGGGCACGCCCTCCAATCTTGCCATCTCGGTGATGCAGAACCGCGACGTCGAGGTGATCGCCGGGGTCAACCTGCCCATGCTGGTCAAGCTGGGCCGGGTGCGCAGCGAACTCGACATCAAGGCCGCCGTGAACATGGCGCAGGAAGCCGGACGCAAATACATCACCGTCGCCAACTCGATCCTCGGAGCCGGCTAAGGTGCCGGCGCGTTGTATGGGGTGCCCGACCGGGCCTCTCGCGCGGAGGATCGCCTGATGGACACTGCCGCCGGCGGCAGCCGGGCGCTTGCCCAGCAATTGACCATCGTCAACCGCAAGGGCCTGCACGCGCGGGCATCCGCTCGCTTCGTGCGCACGGCGGAGTGCTTCGATGCCAATGTGCAGGTGGTCAAGGACGGCCAGTCGGTGAACGGCAACTCCATCATGGGCCTGATGATGCTCGGCGCCGGTCCCGGCTCCACCATTCTGGTCCAGGCCAGCGGCAAGCAGGCTCGTGAAGCGCTGGAAGCCATCGTCGAACTGGTGAACAACGGCTTCGACGAGGACGCCGACGGCGCCGCCTGACGGCCTCGGCTCCGGGAATCCCGGCCCACCAACCTCGCCTTAATCCCTTGTCGGCATTCTGCCGGGCGTGAACCAGTCCAACCGCATCGATCCCCGCCTGCTGGCCGTCGTGTTTCTCAGCGCCGCTCTGGTGCTGGTGCTGCGCACCTGGATGGGGCGGGCAGGGGACCCGTTCTTCGGCGATACCGACGATGCCATGCGCATGGTGGTGGTGCGGGACTTTCTGGCCGGGCAGGGCTGGTACGACCTCACCCAGCATCGGCTGAACACCCCCTGGGGCGCCGAGATCCACTGGTCGCGCCTCGTTGACCAGCCGCTGGCCGCGCTCGTGCAGGTCGCAACGCCCCTCGTGGGTACGACGACCGCCGCCATCTTTGCCGGCACCGTCTGGCCGTTGCTGCTGCTTGTGGCGCTGCTGTGGCTGAGTGCCCGGCTGGCGCTGCGCCTTGTCGGCCCGGGCGGCGTGCTGCCCGCGCTGGTCCTGCCGGTTCTCAGCCCCGCCATCCACGCCGAGTTCGCGCCCGGGCGCATCGATCACCACAACGTCGTGGTGGTGCTCACGCTCGCAACCCTCTGGGCTGCGGTCGAAGCGGTGTCGCGCCCGCGCTTCGCCTGGCTTGCGGGAGTGTTCGCGGCCGCCGGGCTGACCATTGCCACCGAGTCCCTGCCGGTCGCGGTGGCCGCCATCATGGTCTTCGCCTTCGGCTTTGTGCTGGAGCCCGGCCGCGCCCGCCAGATGCGCGACTTCGGGCTGGCCTTCGGCCCGGCAACCGCTCTGGGGCTGGCCCTGACGCGGCCGCCTTCCCGCTGGCTCGAAGGCGCCTGCGACATGATCTCGCCGGTCTATGCCGGGGCCGCCCTGTGGGTTGCCGTGGTGTTTGCCGTCGTTGCGCTGCTGCCTGCGCCCGGCAAGCCATGGCAGCGGCTGGTTCTGGTCGCCATTCCGGGCGCGGCCGGCGCCGTTGCCCTGGCGCTGATCTATCCGCAATGCCTCGGCGGCCCCTATGGCGAGCTCGATCCATGGCTGCGGCAGAACTGGATTGCCGCCATCACCGAGGCCAAGCCGTGGCATGCCTCGCTGTTTGAACTGCCCGCCTATGCCGTGGCGGTCGGCGTGCCGATCCTGCTGGCGCTCGGTGCGGTGCTGGTGCGGCTCTGGCGGGTGCCGGAACGGCGCGCCGAATGGCTGGTGCTGCTCGTCTTTCTTCTGGCCACTGCGCTCGTCATGCTGGTGCAGACGCGCGGGGCGCGCCTCGCCATCATGCCGGCCATGCCCGCTGCCGCCTGGGTGATCGTTGCCGCCCGCGAGCGCTATCTGTCCCGCCACAGCATCGGGGCCGCCGCAGCGCTGGTCGCGGCGTGGCTGGTGTTCTCGGGCGTGGTGCTGGCATTTGCCGTCACCTCGGTGATGTCGCTGCTGCCGGGTCACGCCCAGTCCGCGACCACCGTCCGCGCCGGCAAGAACCAGTGCCTCGTTCCGGCTGCCTTTGCCGATCTCGCCCCGCTCCCGGCGGAGCGCGTCATGACGCCCGTCGATCTCGGCGCCCACCTGCTGCTCGAAACGCCCCATGCGGTGGTGGCGGCTCCGTACCACCGAAACGAGGCGGGAGTGATCGACACCTTCCGCTTCTTCAACGAGCCGATCGCCGTCGCCCGCGACATCGCCGACGCGCGCGGCCTCGGCCTCGTGGTTGTCTGTGAGGCCATGCCCGAGATGCGCGGGCTCGGCGGCCGCGCCGAGGACAGCTTCATCAACCTGATGAACGAAGACGCCCTGCCGGACTGGCTCGAGGAAGTAACCCTGCCCGAGAGCCCACTCAGGGTGTTCGCGGTGCTTCCGGAGTGATCGTCTCGAGCCCGAGCGCCACGCGCGCCTTGCGGGTCAGCCGCGCCGCCACCAGTCGGTGCGCCTCGACGATATAGGCGCCGAGCTCCTCGTTGGTGAACCCGCTCTCCGCCGAGATCGCCACCCACTTGGCGCGGGCGAAATAGGGTGCCGGCCGTATGCCCGGCTGCTCCACCAGGATGGGGTAGGCGAGATCCGACACCTTGAGCCAGATCTCGCCCGGGTCGCGATCGAGCAGCGCGAAGACGCGTTCGCCCACATAGCCCACCGAGTCGTCCCGCCACTGCCGCACGATCCGTGCAGCTGGCAGCAAGGTGACGAAATCTTCGAAGTGGCTGCGGTACATGAGCGGCGGAAAGTCCATCATCTGCCGTTCATGTACCGTTCATCCGCGTTCATCTAGCCGGCGGCAGCGGCCACGCCGAGTCCGATGGGGCAGGACACGCCGGTGCCGGCGAGGCCGCAATAGCCGTTCGGGTTCTTGGCCAGATACTGCTGGTGGTAAGTCTCGGCGTAGTAGAACGGACCGGCCTCGGCAATCTCCGTCGTGATCCTGCCGCGACCTGCCTTGTCGAGGGCCGCCTGATACATGTCCCGGCTTTGGCGAACGACTTCCGCCTGCTCAGGCGTTGTCGTGTAGATCGCCGACCGATACTGCGTGCCGACGTCGTTGCCCTGCCGCATACCTTGTGTCGGGTCGTGCTCTTCCCAGAACGTCTTGAGAATGGTCTCGAGGTCGATGACCTTCGGGTCATAGACCACCTTGACCATCTCCGTATGCCCGGTCCGGCCGCTGCAGACCTCCTCATAGGTCGCATTAGGGGTGCTGCCGCCCTGGTAGCCGACCGCCGTGACGATCACGCCGGGCAGCTGCCAGAACAGCCGCTCGGCTCCCCAGAACCACCCGAGCCCGAGATAGATGGTCTCGGCGCCGTCGGGGTAGGGCCCCTTGAGCGGCTGCCCGTTGACGAAATGCTGAGCTGCCACGGGCATTTGCGCGTCCCGGCCCGGCAGGGCCTCCGCCGCGGTGGGGATAGTCATGGGCTTGTATCTGAGGAACATGCTGAACTCCTTTCAAGCCGTCTGCAATGGGCGTGGGTCAGAACTGGTCGGCCCGGATATAGCGTTCGCGGCGGGGCCGGCGGCCCAGCAGTGCGATCACGATCCCGGGGACCGCAACCACCACGAACGCCGGGGAACTGAGCACCTGCGCAAGCGTCACATCCAGCAGGTCCGCGAAGAACCGGCTGGCAAAGAACCCCCGTACAGCTTCGAGGCTGGCAGGGTTCAACCGGGTCCACAGCTCCGCAAGGCTGGTGAATTCCACCGCATTGGCGGCCAGCGAGCGCGTGCCGTCGACGACCGCCAGCACCAGCGCCAGCGCAATCAGCCAGGTACCCGTGATACGCAAGATCAGCCGCATGACCCTTCCCTGTTCTCAACAGGATAAGCCGGGCTGAAGCCGCCCGTTCCGCTGGTGGACACCGGTCTTCTGCCACGCCCGAGGTTCGGCTCACAAGAGATGGGTTGTGGCAAACGTTGAAACAATCGTCATCGCCGTGTCGTGATCCCTTGCGCGAGAGGCGCCGATAAGTATATTGCCCCCCGCTCGCGCCGGTCTTGACCGGCTTTCCTGGACCTCTTCCAGCCGGGAAAACAGCCGATGCGGAGAGATGGCCGAGTGGTCGAAGGCGCACGCCTGGAAAGTGTGTAGGCGGGGAACCGTCTCGAGGGTTCGAATCCCTCTCTCTCCGCCATTCCCACAACAAACGCTTCGGCTGGCCAGGATTTATAAGCCAGGCCGGCAATCCGCTGAGGTTCGCGTCGCTGCGAGGTGAACGGGGTGCGGCGCAACTGCGCTTGTCTATTCTCCTCGAGGCCAGAATTCTCTGTGGCTCTGAACTTCCCCAGTCCACTTCGAGGCAGGAGTGGACGGTTCCAAACCGATGGAACGCTGGCTGCTCTGCGCCCACTCCTGCCGTTTAGCTTCCGCCGCGTTCCGGCAAGCCGCACGCGCTCTGCCAGGCGATGCCATTGCGCTTGACACTGTCGAGTGCGGCGCTGCGGTTGTGCTGGGCGATGGGAAGGTAACCGGGCAAGCCTTCTGTTCCGCCCGATGGCGGAATCCCTGTGTCCCGTCCACACGAGCGGCTCTCGATAGAGCGATATCCCGCGCTGCTCCTCCGAGCGGCGCTTGGCATGCATCAAGTCGAGGTCGCCGCGATCAAAGTCCGCGTCAAGCTGGGCCGATGTGCCGCCGACGTTGCTCGGACGACCGAGGAGTCCAAAGTAGCCGCCTCCGCATAGCTGACCGACGCGGTTTTTGGTGGCTCCTCGGCCGCACATAGCTCTCCCCCGCCCTCGACAGGGCGGTTTCGCCTCCGGGTCCTCGTGCTGACCCGCTGCGCCGGGGGGCCCTAAGGGCGGACATGTGGAACCACTGATTGACAGGTTCGCGGTGTGTGGGTGAAAATGGCCTCTGAACCCGCGAAATAGCGCAAAATTGCGCCACGGAAGTTGACACCTAAAAATTATTGGTCAAACTTGAGCTTCGCCGGGGAATTGCGCTGCTGTGTGCTGCGCCCGGCAGGAATGGTGGCGTGGGTGACACAACTACTCGAAGTGCAGGGGCTTGATGTTACCTACCACACGGCCGCGGGTGGCTTCCGTGTGCTTCAGGACGTCGATCTTGCCATCGCGCAGGGTATGCGGGTGGCGCTCGTGGGCGAGTCCGGTTCGGGCAAGTCCACTCTTGCTCTTGCCATTGGCGGGTTCCTCACCGCCGACGCAGTGACGATGTCTGCCCGCAAGTTCGAGATCGACGGGCAGGCGGTGCCGCTGGCCAGTGCTGAAAAGCTACCTCGCAAGCGGCCAGGGCTGTCGATGGTGTTCCAGGATGCCATGACCTCTCTCGACAGCGTCTGGACCATCGGCAGCCAACTGACCAGCGTGTTGCGCGCGACCGACAATCTCAGTCGCGAGGAGGCGCGTGACCGGGCGCGTGAGTGGCTCGTGCGGGTCGGTCTCAACCAGACCGAGCGGGTCATGAAGGCGCGTCCCTATGAACTCTCTGGCGGCATGCGGCAGCGCGTGATGTTGGCCATCGCCCTGTGCACTCGCCCTCGTCTGCTGATCGCCGACGAGCCAACAAGCGCACTTGATGCTGTCCTGGCCGAGAGCGTTATGGAACTGATGAGCGAGCTGACCGACCAACTGTCCGCTTCCCTGCTCATCGTCAGCCACGATATCGAACTTTGCCGCCAGTTTGCCGATACCATCGTCGTGTTCCGGCACGGAAAGGTGATCGAGCAGCTCGACACTGCAAGCTTGTCCGAGGCGCGTCACCCCTATTCCAGGGGCCTGCTCAACTGCATTCCCACCCTTGAGGGTGCCAATCTCGACCGGCTGCCCACGCTCGATGACTTCGCCAGGTCCACCGACGATCCTGAGGTAGTGCGATGAGCGCCGTGCACCTCGAGGCAAGAAGCGTCTCGGCAGAATTCGGAAGCGCGCACAAGGGTATCTACAAGGCGGTGGATGCGGTCGATCTGACCCTGAGGTCCGGGCTTTGCATGGGTATCGTGGGCCAGTCGGGATCCGGTAAATCCACGCTTGCCCGCATGCTCGCGGGACTGACAGCGCCCACGCGCGGAGCAGTATACTTTGACGGCGAAGATATCTCTGCCATGCTCGAGAACAGGGTTCAGCGGCTGCGTCTGCGCCGTGCTGTCCAGTTCATCGGCCAGGATACGACGTCCTCGTTCGACCCGATGCGCACCCTCCGTGATTCATTGCGGACCCCGGCGCAGCGCCTGCGGGGGATGACAACCGCGCAGGCCGACGCGGCGATCAACGAACTCCTGGCGGAGCTCTCGATATTGCCCGACTGGGCGGACCGTTATCCGCGGGAAGTCTCGGGTGGCCAGCGGCAGCGACTTGCCATTGCGCGCGCGCTGATCGTCCAGCCGCGCATCCTCATCTGCGACGAGATTGTCTCGGCGCTTGACGTGTCGGTTCAGGGCTCCGTCCTGAACTTCCTCAAGGCCTATGCCGCCCGCACCGGTGCGGGGCTGGCCTTTATTTCCCACGGCATCGCGGCAACGGCATTCATTGCCGACGAAATGAATGTGATGCTGGGTGGGCGGATCATCGAGCAAGGCGCCACCAAAGAGGTGATAGCCAATCCCCGCCACGATCACACCGCCGCTCTGGTGGCTTCGTCCCGCGGTGCACGCCGGCACAAGCCTGGGAGAGCAGAATGAGCAGGGGCAAAACACTCCTGAGCGCGGCAAGGCAGTGGTGGGGCGGCCAGCGCTGGTGGTTGCTTCGGTTGGCTGTATTCCCCGTGCAGCTTGCGGTTTTCGCGTTGATCACCTTCGTGGTGATCCGGATGATCCCGGGAGACCCAGTCGAGACGGTAACTGGTGGCCAGTACACCCAGGAAGTCTACGACGCCGTGCAGAAGTCACTCGGCCTCGATGGCAGCTTTCTCGAGCAGTTGTGGCGCTATGTGCGGCAACTGGCGACGCTGGACCTTGGCACTTCGCTCATCACCGGCCGCCCGATTGCACCGGATATCTGGCAAAAGCTTCCAGCGACGGTTGAGCTGGCCGTTATGGCACTGAGCATCACGGCCTTCCTGGCTGTGCTGGGCAGCCACCTTGTGGTGCTGCACCCGCGCCTCAGGATTGCGGGCCTGCTCCGTGGCTATGCCCGGACAGCGGGCTCATTGCCAGAATTCGTGCTCGGTATTGCCGCGATCCTCGTCTTCTATGCCACGCTGCGCTGGGCGCCGCCGCCCATGGGCCGGCTCTCGCAGTTCGTCGATCCGCCCCCCGCCGTCACCAACCTGCCCTTCGTCGATGCGTTGCTGGCGGGCGATCCCACGGTCATCTGGTCGATGATCTCGCACTTGGTCCTGCCCGTTGGCGTGATGGTCTTCGCGCAGACGCCCGTGCTGATGAAAATCCTCCTCGGCGACCTCGAAGCGTCGGTGTCTGCACCGATGACCCGGTTCCGCATTGCCTCCGGGGCTCCACGCGCCGTGGTTCTGCTCAGTGTCTACCGCAGGGCCCTGCCGGCCAGCGTGACAATGCTCGGCACCATGTTCGGCTACCTGCTCGGTGGTGCGCTGGTAGTCGAGACGATGTTCGGGCTCGACGGGATCGGCCGGTATTCGATCGATGCCGTCATGTCCGTGGACCTGCCCGCGATTCAGAGCGTGATGCTAGTCGTTGCGGGATTGACCCTCCTGGTCTTCATGCTCGTGGACCTCGTCAACATGTTGCTCGACCCCCGGCGCCGGCCCGGCGCGCGCCAGGAGGATTAGGCCATGGCCCTCATCGATACTGCCAAAGAGGCGAGCGTGTCCGATACAACGTCCGTGGGTTCCGCTCTGCCCCGCTCCCAATGGCGCCGGCGGCTGACGCTTCTGCCAGCGGGCCTCGTTCTCCTGCTGACGATTTTCGGCCCGATTCTGGTCCGCTATGATCCGACCAAGGTCGTGGGACCAACGTCGGTGCCGCCCAGCAGCGACTTCTGGTTCGGCACGGATTCTGCCGGCCTCGACGTCTATTCGCAGCTCGTTGCAGCCACGCGCCTCGACATGGTGATGGCGCTCGGCGTCGTGGCCATCGCCTCCGGACTCGGCATCGCGCTGGGCCTGCTTCTTGGAATGAACGAGGCAGCGCGGGGCCCGCTCGGCTGGCTTACGCGCGGCCTCGCCCGCATCATCGATTTCTTGCAGGCCGTGCCGGCCGTGATCTTCGGCCTCGTCGCGGTATCCTTCTACGGACAGAATGCGATCACCCTGGTGCTGGCGGTGGGCTTGGCGCTCTGCCCGGTGCAGGTGCGCCTCGTCCGGACCGAGGTGCTCCGGGTACGCTCGGAGGCGTATCTTGAGGCGGCGCGCCTGGCCGGCCTCAGCGAGTTCGAGCTCACGGTTCGGCACGTGCTCCCCAATTCCTGCTGGCCGGCTGTCGAGAACGCAACCGTCCTTTTCGGCACCAGCATCATCATCATGTCGGCCCTGGGCTTCATGGGCATCGGCCTGCCGCCACCCACGCCCGAATGGGGCAGCATGATGTCGCGCGGCGCGACGGATGCCGCTTCGGGACGGTGGTGGTCCGCGGGATTTCCTGCCCTTGCCCTCGCCCTTGCGGTCGCCAGCACCGCCCTTGCCGCCGCGACCCTGTTTGGGCGTCGCCGAGCCTGATCGTCACTCTCACCAACCGGACCGCATACAGAGGAGTCTATGATGGCGAATATGAGTACTGAAACGAGCGATGGATTTCCCCTCGCTCGTGGACCACGGTTCCGCCGACGGTCCATGGTGGCGCTGGTCGCGAGCGCGATGATCCTGGCAGGTATGGGGAATGGCGTCGCCATGGCCCAGCAGATCCCGGCCGATACCATCGTAGAGGCCGTGCCAGCTCTGCCCACCGGCTTTGCCTATGACGACAAGCCGGCTGGCTACGAGAACATCGAATATGCCAACGCCACCGCGGGCAAGCTGATCCGCAATCCCTATGTCACGCACGATGTGATGTCGCTGACGCAGGACCTGACTCAGTTCGAGCCCGTCTTGGCGGAGCGCTGGGAGGTGAGCCAGGATGGCCTCGTCTATACCTTCCACCTGAAGCAGGGCGTGCTCAGCGTCGCCGGCAACGAACTCACCGCCGATGACGTGCTCTGGTCCTACGAGCGCAAGTGGAAGACCCACAGCGTCGCGCCCTTCGTCAACACGCCGATCATAAAGGACCCGACGACCCAGTTCGCGAAGGTCGACAAGTACACCTTCACCATCACCATCGACCGCAAGGGCGACGGCTTCACGCTCCTGGGGCTGCTCGCCAACATCACCGGTGAGATTTACGACAGCACCCTGCTCAAGCAGCACGCCACCCCTGAGGACCCCTATGCGGTGGCCTGGTCGAGCCTCAACGGCAATTTCGGTTTCGGGCCATATACGCTCAGCCGCTTCACGTCCGGCCAGGAACTCGTCCTCAAGGCGAACCCGAATTACGTCCTCGGCAAGCCGGCGATCGACCGGGTCATCCAGCGCTTGGTGCCTGACGCCGGCACCCGCGCCAACCTGCTGCGCAACGGCGACGTCGACCTAGCCGTCCAGCTGCGCCCGGCCGATATCGCCGACCTCGCGGCCAATCCCGACATCAACACCTACGACATGGCCACCAACAACTATGTCTGGCTGGTCATGAAGACCGACGCGGAGCCGTTCAACGACCTCGCGCTCCGTCAGGCGCTGGACTTTGCCGTGCCCTACGAGCGGATCGTCGAGCAGGTGTACAAGGGGCACGCCAAGATCGTGACCGGCCTCATCAACCCTGTTTATCCCGGGGCGTCCGAGGGGCTGCCCGACCGCATCTATGACCCGGAGAAGGCCAAGGCAATCCTCGAAGCCGCAGGCTACACCGAGCCAGTCAAGATTTCCATCGGCGTGAGCAGCGCTGTTCCCGACCTTGGGGAACTCGCCCTGCAGATCCAGACCTTCGCCGCCCCCGCCGGCATCGAGGTCGAGGTCAACTCGCTCCCGCCTGCCGCCCTCCAGAAGTCGATCTCAGACGGCACCTTCCAGGCGTACATCGTGCGCGACATGGCCTTCACCCAGTCCCCTCCGTACGAACTGCTGGTGAACCTGAACAAGGGCAGTCGCATCAACCGCGCAAAGTGGGAAAACGACGACTACTACGCGGCAGTGAACGCCGGCATCGAAGCCGGCGACCCTCTGTCGCCGGAGGCCGCCGTCCACTGGAGCGAAGCCCAGAGGCTGTGGCGCGAGTTTGCGCCCCACATCACCATCGCATCGGTGAAGCCCCTGATGGCTGCGCGCAGCAACGTGTTCGGTTTCGCCCACCGCTCCGACAACGTCGTCGACCTGTCGCTCCTGCAGAAGCAGTAGCCCGCTGAGCCTGCCGGGCGCCGACA
>JAEZHZ010000107.1 GCA_023436745.1 Pseudomonadota bacterium
CGCTCCACCCTGTGGATGGGTCAACTCGCCCACGACTGACAGGCCAGCACGCCAAGCACCGTGAACACCGCCAGCATCAGCACCAGCCGCCCGGCGGCATCGGCCGTGTCGTCCGTCCCCGGCGGATGGGTTCGGCGCAGGTGGCCTTCTCTGCGATGCGCGTGCTCAAGCTGCGCTGCCGCGCTTGCACTCAGGACTTCGATCATGACCGGTCTCCACCTCGTCCACCATTGACCGAGGTAGCCGATCCTCACCGGCCGGAATCGACGCCGCACGATTATTGAAGAGCTGTCGAAAGCCGGATTCCGCATTCGTCTATCTGCGGTGAAGGTGACGAGGCGCCGATGCGGTACATGTTCCTTATCTATCTCGACGACGACCGGTTCGCCCCCTTGAGCGAGCAGGAACGGCAGCGCTTCGGGGATATGATGCTCGACTATGACGAAGAGCTGCAGGCCAGCGGGCACTACGTGGTGTCCCATCGCCTGCAGAAGCCCACGGAGGCCGTTACCGTTCGCAAGTGGGCGGGGGCCCTGACGACCACCGACGGGCCCTTCATCGAATCGAAGGAGTATCTGAGCGGCTTCTTCGTCATCGAGGCGCGGGATCTCAACGAGGCCATAGATGTTGCGGCGCGCATGCCGCTTGCCTCCATGGGCTGGATCGAAGTGCGCCCGGTCGGCGCCCTGGTCCGGACCCCAGCCTGAATCGGCCGGCACACAGCATGGCGACCGAACCCCTCGACGCGGCCTGGAGAGAATACTCCCGCCAGGTGCTGGCAATCCTCATCCGGCTGCTGGGCGATTTCGAACTGGCCGAGGAGGCGCTCCATGATGCGTTCCTCGCCGCTGCCCGCCGCTGGCCGACGGACGGCATGCCGCGTCATCCCCTGGCCTGGCTCGTCTCGGCGGGGCGGTTCAGTGCCATCGACAAGCTTCGCCGCCGCAAGAAGCTCGCGGGGGCGCAACTGGACATCATCCAGAGTCTCTACCCGGAGGTGGACGACGTGCCCGACGAACACTACGCGCTCGCCGACGACCGGCTGCGCCTCATCTTCGTCTGCTGCCACCCGATGCTGACGCCCGAGGCCCAGATCGCGCTGACGCTGCGCGAGGTGTGCGGACTGACCACCGAGGACATCGCGCGCGCCTTCCTCGCCAAGACGCCGACGATCGCACAGCGGATCGTGCGGGCAAAGCTTCGGCTCAAGCAGGCCGCGGTGCCCTACACGGTGCCCGAGCGGGCGGAACTCGCCGAGCGTCTCGACAGTGTCCTCCACACCATCTACCTGGTCTTCAACGAGGGCTATCTCGCCACATCGGGATCCGATCTGGTCCGGGAAAACCTGTGCGCAGAAGCCATACGGTTGTGCCGGCTCCTCGCTGACCTCCTTCCCGAGCCCGAAGTCCATGGCCTGCTGGGCATGATGCTGCTGCATGACGCGCGCCGACCGGCAAGGCAGCGCCAGGGGGACATGGTCCTGCTGCCCGACCAGGATCGCACCCTGTGGTCGAGGCCGCTGATCGAGGAAGGAACGGCGCTCATCGAGCGTGCCTTCGCCAGCGGCACCATCGGTCCCTACACCATTCAGGGCGCGATAGCCGCGGTACATTGCACCGCGCCCAGCGCGGCTTCGACGAACTGGAGCGAGATCGTTGCCCTCTACGATCTGCTCCTCACCACGACGTCCTCGGCGGTCGTCCGGCTCAACCGGGCGGTGGCGGTATTCATGCGCTCCGGCAGCGAGGCGGGCATGGAGGCGATCGAACCCATTCTCGCCGCTGGTGAGCTCGACAGCTATTTCCCCGCCCAGGCAGCGGCAGCCGAGATCTATTTCCGCGCCGGCCACCTGCAGGAGGCGAAGTCGCTGCTCGAGCGGGCGCTGGCGCTATGCGCCAACACCGTCGAGCGGCAGCTCCTGGCCGGCAGGCTCCAGCAGTTCGAGACAGCGGACAACTAGCTTCATCAGGAAAGCGAACAGATGATACTCGAGAACAAGACGGCGATTATCTACGGCGCCACCGGCGCGATCGGCACGGCGGTCGCCCAGGCAATGGCGCGCGAGGGCGCCACGCTGCTGCTGGCCGCCCGTAACGAGCAACGGCTTCAGGAGCAGGCCGCCCGGCTGCGGGCCGGTGGCGCGATGGTCTACACCGGCGTCGTCGACGCCACCGATGCCGGCTCTGTCACGCGCCATGGCGATGACCTCGTATCGAGGCATGGCAGGGTGGACATCATGTTCAATGCCATCGGGTGGGAAGACGAGCAGGGAATCCCGCTCTCGCAGATTGAACTCAGGACATTCCTCACGCCCGTCACCAAGGCTCTGACCACCTGGCACGCCACCGGCGGCTACTGGGCAAGGCACATGGCCGCGCAAGGCAGGGGCGTGATCCTCGGGTTCACGGCAACCGCGGGTCACTACCCGATTTCGCATGTCGGCGGCTTCGGGGTAGCCTGCGCCGCCGTCGAGGCCTACCTGCACCAGCTTGGCCAGGAGATGGGCCCTGAAGGCGTGCGCGTTGCCGCGGTGCGGTCTGCCGGCTCGCCGGATACGCCGGGCCTGAAGGAGGTCTTCACCAATGCGGCAAGAAGCGCCAATGTCAGCTTCGAGGAGATCGTCCGGCGGAATGCCGCCGGCGCCGCCCTGCGCCGGATGCCGTCCGTGGCCGAAGCAGCCGATGCCGTTGTCCTGCTCGCCAGCGACTACGCACGCGCCATGACGGTGACATCGGCCAACGTCACCTGCGGCGCCGCGGTGGACTGACTGCCGGCGGAGGCCTTTCGTGAATATCGCGCTCGCAACGGAACAGGACTTGCCCGCACTGCCCGCTATCGAGCAATCGGCCGCTCAGGCTTTCCTGGGCATCGAGGGCCTGTCATGGCTGGCCGACGCGCCGGTTGAGCCGGTCGAGCGTCATCGCACGCTGATGCACCTCGGGACCTGCTGGGTTGCCCGCGACGAGCTGGGGCAACCCGTCGGCTTCCTCGGTGCGGAAGCTATCGGCGCTGACCTCCACATATGGGAAGTCTCGGTTCGCCTCGATCATCAGGGGTTGGGCATCGGCAGGGCGTTGCTGCAGGCCGCCATGGAGGCGGCTCGCCGGCGCGGCTTGGCTGCAGTCACCCTGACGACCTTCAGGGATGTTCCATGGAATGGCCCCTTCTACCGGCGGCTGGGCTTCCGCGAGCCGGCGCCCGGCGATCTGGGCGAACGCCTGCGGCACGTCCTTGATGCCGAGCAAGCACGCGGACTGCCGCCGGAGCGGCGATGCGCCATGGTTCTGCTGCTGCCCGGATCGCCTGGCGGGGCTCAGTCCACCTGACGAGCCGCCTCCGGTATCCACACGACCATCGATCCCTGCTGGCGGTTCGCCCAGAGAAAGTACGGAATGGCTGTGAGCGGCGATGGACCCTCCTTGGGCGGAGACGTGCGGTAGAGGTCCCGGAACTCGCTCTCGTCCACCGCGATGGCCTCCGCCCGCAACGCAACGATGCCATCGAAGGCATCATGGTGTTCGGCGCGCAGTTGGGCATCGCGTGGAAGCCGGAAGCGCTGGGCCCTTCCCCCCGGGTTGTCCGCCTCCTCCACGCAATAGACGAGCGGCCCCCGCTTGAGGGCGACGCGTCCGGCGTCGTCTATGACCCCGGGGTTTGCGTAGAGCCGGACCGGCGGCATCGGCAGGTTGAGCTCGATCACGTCGCCGCTGCTCCAGGCCCGGCGCACCGTCACGTAGCCGCGCTCGGTGCCGGTCATGTCGAGGCGCTCTCCGTTCACCCTGACGCCCGCGTCCGTGCACCAGCCCGGGATGCGCAGCTTCACGTCGAACTCGGTGGGCGTCGCCGGATCGACATGAATGGTGATCGCGCCATTCCACGGATACTCGGAGACTTCACGCAGCTTCACCCGCGCGCCTCCAATCTCGACCTCCGTCGAGATGCCCCCGTAGAGGTGGAAGGCCACCCCGTCGGCGGCGGTGGAGACGAAGTACCCCCCGACCGAGGCAACCAGCCGGCTGACATTCATGGTGCAGCATGGGCATGTGTGCCACTCCCAGCGCGTGGCGCGTCCGTCGCTTTCGAGTGGATTGGCGTAGAAGTAATGCTCTCCGTCGCGGCTCAGCCCGGACAGCGCGCCATTGAACATCGCCAGTTCGAGGATGTCGCCATACTTGCCGTCGAGGTCGAGGTGCAGCATGCGCTGGGCCCAGAAGATCAGGGCGACCGACGCGCAGGTCTCGGCATAGGCTGTCTGGTTGGGCAGGTCGTAGTCGTGGGTGAAACCCTCGTTGTGCGCCGACGGCCCGAGGCCTGCCGTGACGTACATCTTGGTCTCCATCACGTCGTCCCACAGCACCTCGCAGGCGCGCTTCAGTGTGGGATCGTCCAGTTCGGCAGCAAGGTCAGCCATGGCGGTGTAGAGGTACATCGCCCGTACGGCATGTCCCACGACCTTGTCCTGCTCCCGCACCGGCTTGTGGCTCTGCGAGTACTCGTAATTGGGGAACGGATAGCGCTGCTCGGTCTGCCCCCGCGCCTCCCGGGCCTCGCGCTCGACATCGAAGTAGTGTGGCGGCTGCCGGCCGCGCTCGTCGATCAGGTATGCGGCAAAGTCGAGGTGCCGGCGCTCCCCCGTCAGGTAGTAGAGCTTCATCAGCGCAAGCTCGATCTCCTCGTGCCCGTCATAGCCGCGCTTCTGACCCTCGCCCCGGCCAAACACCGAGTAGATGTGGTCGAGGTAGCGCTCCATGATGTCGAGAAAGCGCCGGCGGCCGGTCGCCTGGTAGTAGGCAACGGCGCCTTCCAGCAGGTGGCCGGCATTGTAGAGCTCGTGATTGTCGCGAAGGTTGGTCCAGCGGTTCTCGGGCTCCCGGCCCAGATACCAGCAGTTGAGGTAGCCGTCGGGCGCCTGTGCCCGCTCCAGGTCATCGATGGCGGCCTCGATCCTGCTCTCGATGTCGGCGTCGCGGCGGTGGGCGAGCGCGTAGCTCGCCGCCTCTATCCACTTGCCCACGTCGCTGTCCCAGAACACCTGCACGGTGAAGCCGTTCGGCGCGCGGGGAAACCGCAGCGGGGGCGGAGGCTGGGGCAACTTCAGCGATTCGAGGATGCCGTATTCGGTGAGCTTGCGGTGCTGGCTCGGCACCGTGCGGGCAAGGACCGTCTCGAGGCGCTCGCGCCAGAAGGCGCCCTCGAGCTTTACATGGGGAAAGGCAAGCGGAGCGTAGCGTGACATCGCGGTCCTCAGAGCGTCTCGCCCGTCGCCGGGTCGAACAGGTGGATATGGCGGGGATCGATCTCGACGCCGACGCGGTCGCCCGGCACGAGGTCGGTCCGCTCCGACTGGACCACCTGCAGCGCGCCATCGCGCGAGGTGAGATACGTAGCCGACCCGGTCGATTCGATGGCCCCGACGAGGAAGTGGAAGCTCGCGGGCCCTGCTGTCACCCTCAGGTGCTCGGGCCGCATGCCGGCCAGCACCTTCCGCCCCGCACTCACCTGGATGGCGATGGGGACCCGCTCGCCACTCTCATCGAGGACGATGGCCATTCCGTCCTCCGCCACCGTGGCGGGGATGAAGTTCATCGCGGGTGAGCCGATGAATCCCGCGACGAACCGGTTGGCGGGGCGATCGTAGAGGTCCAGCGGCCGCCCCTGCTGCTCGATGACGCCGTCACGCATCACCACCACCCAGTCCGCCATGGTCATGGCCTCGATCTGGTCGTGCGTGACATAGACCGAAGTGGCGCCGAGCCGGTCGTGCAGGGCCCGGATCTCCTTGCGCATCTGCACCCGCAGCGCCGCGTCGAGGTTGGAAAGCGGCTCGTCGAAAAGGAACGCCTTCGGATTGCGGATGATCGCCCGTCCCATCGCTACGCGCTGGCGCTGCCCGCCCGACAACTGCCGCGGGTAGCGGTCCAGCAGGTGCGAGAGGCCGGTCGTCGCCGCCACCTCGGCAGCCCTGGCCTTCGCTTCGGCCCGGCCCACCCGATGCAGGCGCAGCGAATAGGTCAGGTTCTGCTCGACCGTCATGTGGGGGTAGAGCGCATAGCTCTGGAACACCATGGCGATGTCGCGGTGCCGCGGCGGCACGCCCGTCATGGTCCTGCCGGCAATGCGCAACTCGCCCGCGGTGATGGTCTCGAGCCCGGCTATCGAGCGCAGCAGTGTGGACTTGCCGCATCCGGAGGGGCCCACCAGGGCGACGAAGCTGCCCTTCTCGATGGTGAGCGAGATGTCCTTGAGCGCGTGGAAGCTGCCATAGTGCTTGTCGATGTTGGCCAGTTCGATCTGCGCCGTCATTTCAGGGCTCCCGAGGTGAGGCCGGAGACGATGCGGCGCTGCAGCAGGACGAAGATCGCCAGTATGGGCGTCACGTAGATGGCCGAATACGCCATGATGGAACTCCAGTCGGTCGAGTTGGGGCCGAGAAAGCCCGACAGGCCCACGCTTGCCGGCTGCAGGCTCGGGCTCTGGATGATGGACTTCGAGTAGATGTACTCGCCGAACGCCGTCATGAAGGTGAGGATGGCGCACACCAGAATGCCGTTGCGCGCCAGCGGCAGCACGATGGTGAAGAACGCTCCGACACGGGAATTGCCATCGACCAGCGCCGCCTCCTCCAGTTCGCGCGGCACGCTCATGAAGGTGGCCCTGACCAGCACGACGAAGAACGGCATGGCCTTCGCGGCCGCGGCCAGAACCACCGCGGTGCGCGGGTAGCCGAGCAACCCCACCTGGTTGAAGCCGACGAAGAGCGGGGTGACCATGACCGATGCCGGCAGCACCTGCAGCATCAGCACCACGAACAGCCCGATATCGATCCAGACGTTCCGGTATCGCGCCAGCACATAGGCGCAACCGGTGCCGAGCACGATGGTGACCGCCGTGACGCCCGAAGCGATCACCAGCGAGTTCCACAGGAAGGTCGGCATCGTGCGGCGATGCCACACCTGGGCATAGATGCCGGGATCGGGATCCCGGGGCCAGAATGTGGGCGGGTTGGCGAAGATCTCCGAACTGCTCTTCAGGCTGGTCACATACATCCAGTAGAGCGGGAAGAGGTAGATGGCCGCGAGGATCAGTGCGGCGGCCAGCAGGAACCAGGGAGTGTAGATCCGCGTCATCCGCGCACCTCGTGGCGGGTCGAACGCACGTAGATGATGGATGCGAACAGCACGAGCAGGAACATCATCACCGAGACCGTCGCGCCCTTGGCGAAGTCATAGAGCTGGAAGCTCAGTTGCCATGACCAGAAGCCGGCGACGTTGGACGTGTTGGCCGGGCCCCCTTCCGTGATCGCGGGGAACAGGTCGAACTGCTGCAGGGTCCCGATCAGGCCCAGCGACAGCACGGCGCCGATCGTTGGGCGCATCATCGGCAGGGTGATGGTCCAGAAACGCTGGAACGCGTTGGCCCCGTCGAGCTCGGCCGCCTCGTAGAGGTCCCGCGGAATGGCCGCGAGGCCGACCGACAGCAGCAGCATGTTGAAGGCCAGGCCCAGCCAGATGTTGGCGATGATCACGGCCCAGATCGAGAATGCCGGATCCGACTTCCAGAAGATGTTCGACTGGATGATGCCGAGCCCGCGCAGGATGACGTTGAGTGCGCCGAAATCCCCCGCCAGCATCCAGCTCCAGATGGCGCCCACCACCAGCCCCGGCATCACCCAGGATACCAGGAACAGCCCGCGGATCGTTGCGGCGCCGGGAAAGCGCTGGGCGAAGAACAGTGCGAGCGAGAAGCCCAGGATGAACTGGCCGGCCATCGAGCCGAACACGAAGATCAGCGTGTTGCGGGTGACCAGCCAGAACTCCGGCATCTGCACGACCGCGACATAGTTCTCGAAGCCCACGAATGGGCGAACCAGCGCTCCCAGGGTGAACATGTCCACCTGCTGGAAGCTCATCAGCACGTTGTAGACCAACGGGGCGCCGGCCAGTGCCAGCAGGAACACCAGCGCCGCCCCGACCAGCACGATATCGAAGCCGATCCCGTCCCGCAGCGAATTGAACAATCGCGACACCACGCCCTCCTTTGCATCAGCGCGAAATTCGGCTGGCCGGAGCACGCCCCGGCCAGCCTCGCCGGGGGAGGGCTACTTGTTGAAGATGGTGTCGATGGTGGCCTGAGCCTGGTTGAGCGCATCCATGGCAGACATCTGGCCGGTGAGCGCCTGCTGCTCCGCGTCGTAGATGGCCTTCGATATCTTCTGCCATTCAGGATGCGGACCGCGCGGCTGGGCGTATTGGAGCTGCTCCTGGAAGACCTTGAGAGCCGCGTCCTTCTTCTCGATGCCGGTCACCGGCAGCTCGATGTCGCCGCGGGCCGGCAGGTTCCCGAATTCGGGGAACAGGCGGTCCTCCTGGCTCACATAGTATTCGAGCAGGCGGAAGGCCTCGTCGGGATGCCGGGTGTTGGCCATGATGCCCCAGTTGAAGCCGCCGAGTGCCGACGAGCGCTCGCCACCCTCGGTGATGGTCGGCAGCAGTGCGACACCCCAGTCGAACTGGGCATCCTCCACCATCCGGTCGATCTCCCAGGGGCCGGAGATCGCCATGGCCGCGTTGCCGGAGTTGAAGGCGCCGGTGGAATCCCATTGGCCGAGGCTCAGCACGTCGCGCGAAGCCCAGCCATTGTCGATCAGCTGCTTCCAGAGTTCGAGCACCTCGGCTGCGCCCTCCGTGTTCACCTTGTCGGCGTTGCCGCCCGACATCTGGATGATCGGCAGGAACTGGAACGTGCCCTCCTCGCCGGCGCGCGCCGAGAAGGTGATGCCGTAGACGGCGCTCGCCGGGTCCGTCAGCTTCTCGGCATACTCCACTACCTCGGCCCAGGTTGCCGGTGGCTTGCTGAGGCCGGCCTTCGCAAACAGGTCCTTGTTGTAGAAGATGCCGATCGTGTCGGTGTACTTCGGCAGCCCGTACAGCCTGCCTTCCCACTTCACCGAGTTGAGCGGTCCCTCGAAATAGGCATCGACGTTGATGATGTCCGAGGCCTCGACGCGGTCGGTGATGTCGAGCATTGCGCCCCGGGACGAGAACAGAGCGAAGTCGGGGTTGTCGAAGGAGACGATGTCCGGTGCGTTGCCCGTCGCGAAGGCGCGCAGGGTCTCGTTCACCAGTTCATCGAAGGGGATGTAGCGATACTCGACGACGATGTCCTCGTTGGCATCGTCGAACTCCTTGGAGAAGGTGTCCGCGATGCCGGGGCGATCGTTCCCGTCGATCGACCACACCTTGAGGGTCACCTGCGCCTGCGCCGGCGTTGCTGCGATCAATGCGCCGGCCGCAAGGCCCGCCAATAGACCAAGTCTGCTTAACTGCATTATATCCTCCCGTTGCGGCCTCGGCCGCGCTCCATGCCGCTTGGGTTCCTCTTCCCTCGCGGCGTTTCCTCGCTGCCACGGACGCTGCAACGGCCGTGGCAGCACTCACT
>JAEZHZ010000124.1 GCA_023436745.1 Pseudomonadota bacterium
CCATCAACGGACACGCTATTTGAAGGACAACCAGCGCGCTCCGCCGCCCGCAGGTATTGCGGCGCAACTAAACGTTCATGCGCCGCAGCAGTTCCATGAATATTCATTCAGAACGGTAACATAGTCCGCCCCGCGCGCTTAAGCGGGCGAGATGGTCAGCTCGGCTTCCCGCAGACCCTCGAAGATCGCCCGCACGCGCTGGCCCGGCGTCGCCCGCAGAAACGGGGTCGTCGATCCGGTCGTGACCACGTCGCCCGCCATCAGGGGCCGGCCGGATCCGCGCCGGGCGTTGGCCAGATGGGTGAGCAGACGGACAGGGTCTCCCCCGGTGTTGCCGCCCTCATGGGCGAACGCGGTCTCGCCGTCGATGGTCAGGACGACCGGCAGCCGCGCGAGCGGGACGCTCGGCCGTTCGGCCACCCCGGCGCCGAGCACCAGCAGGCCGTGGCTCTGCCGGTCGGCGATCCTCCACACCGCAGGCGTCGCCGCCCAGTCCGCGAAGGCGGTGTCGAGGACCTCGATGGCGGCGTGCCAGGTGCGGACCGCGTCCAGCACCTCCTCCGGCGAATAGGGCTCGGCGCGGGGCCCAAGGTCGCGCCCGAGCGTGACGGCGATCTCCGCCTCCACGGCGCCGAGCAGGAAGGCGTCCGCCGCGACGGCGGCCGGGCTCGGCCGCACCGTGTCGGCAGTTATCAACCCCATGCCGGGCTCGGCCTCCGGCGTCGGGGCCCCGGTCTTCCAGGCGACGACCGGCCCGAGGCTGGCCACGACCGCCTCGTGGATCGCCCAGGCTTCCGCCTCGTCCGCCGGCGCCAGCTCCGGCGGCGGCGCCTGGATCGGCTGGCGGGACGCCCGCGCCTCGATCAGCAGGCGCGCCGCCTCGGCGACCTTGGGAGCGCGGACGGAAAGCTCGGAGGACGTCATGTCACGGCTCACGGTAAGAGATGGGGGCGAGTTCCAGCGCGCCGGCGCCCGGGTCTTCCCGCAGCACGAAACCGGCCTTGCGGCTCGAATGCCGCGGTACGTAGTCGAGCGTCGCCTCGGCCTGTTCGGCAATCTGGCCGCCCTTCCTGAGCGTGGCCCGGATCACGACCTCCGCGGCCGCCGAAGGGCCGCGGTTCTCGGTTTCGAAGATCACCACGTAGCCGCTCTCGTTCCTGTCCATCGCGGTGACGCGCGCCACGAGATCCGGAGCGGCGGGGTGGTAGCTCAACGCCTCCTTGCCCAGCAGGCCGAACACGGCGAGCGTGACCAGCGCCCCGCCCGCGCCGACCGCCCATTCGAGCCGGCCGACGGCGCGCGGCGGCGCGTCGGGACGCGACTTCTCCAGCGACCGGGACTGCGCCATCAGCTCTGCCCTCCGACGATCAGCCGCGCGAAGGCGGCGCCGATCGAGGCCGGGAAGCCGAGCACGATCACGAGGCGGAGCGCCGCTCCCGGGCCGAGCCCTTCGAGCCGGCCGAAATCCCACAGCATGGCGGCGCAGACCAGCAGCGCGACGGCGTAGCCGGCGAGCGTGTAGCAGACGAACAGGCTGAAGAAGCCGAGCCCCTTGGGGCGCAGCGCCGCCTGCCCGCGGAACTGCACCGAGTAGACGATCGCGTGCATCGAGACGATCGAGAGCGCGACCAGCGCCAGCGCGTGGAAGGGCGTCATCGAGGCGGCGATCAGATCGACCTCCTCGGTCGGGGCGATGTTGAAGCACAGGAAGACCGCGCCGGCGGCCAGGAACAGCAGATCGCCCGCATAGCCGGCGCGACGGTTGCGGCTGCGGTCAGCCTCGTCGCCTTGTCCGAGTTGCCCCTGGGCGATCACCGCCCCGAAGCTCGCCGGCACCGCCTGGATCACGATCGCCCCGAGCATCTCGTCGAGGGACTGCGACGGGCCGATCACCCCGAACAGCGTCAGCACCACCGTCGACGTCACGAATCCGACGAGCAGCGCGACCAGCGCGTCGCGCACGTCGTCGAGCCACGTCTCGGTCTCCTGGAAGCCGATGTAGTGCGACAGCCCCACCAGCAGCGGCAGCACCGCGAGCAGCAGCAGCATGAGGCGGCCCGGCTCCATGCTTCCGCCGAGTTGCCACATCTCCATCGTCATCAGGACGGGCAGGACGAACACGATCGCGCCGCCGAAAGCCCGCGCGAGAGCCACGAGAAACCCGCGTTCGATCTCGCGGCGACGTTCGGCTGACAAAGCGGGCATGCGCGTCTGAGACCACGGCAGGGAGCAGGACCATCCCGAGCGCCGCGCGCCGCGTCAAGCCGACCATCCGCGGTGATCGAGCCCGATGACAAGGACCGCCCAATCAGCGTATGCGTGAGCCCGGGGCCTGTAGCTCAATGGTTAGAGCCGACCGCTCATAACGGTCTGGTTCCAGGTTCGAGTCCTGGTGGGCCCACCACCAAATTCCGGTAGATAATTAACACGCCGAACTCAGCTCCCACCGGGTCCCTGCAGCCCCGGCGGAGGCACGCCGTCCTCGTCGGGATCGCGACCGTGACTGCGGTCGAGCCACCGCATGATGGGCGTCACGGTCAGGCCGTGCATGACGATCGATGTGATCACCACCAGCGACAGGATCGTCCACAGCCGGTCACCATCGGTGAACTGACCGTGGTTTAGGCCATAGGCCAGATAGTAGAACGACCCCACGCCCCTGATCCCGAAGAAGGCTATGGTCAGCTTCTCGCCGACAGTGGCTGGGGCACCGATCATGCCCGCAAGGCCGGCCAGCGGCCGCAGGACGAAGATGATCACGATGGCAGCCACGATCTCGACCCAACCCACCGGGGCTGGCAGGCCCGTGGCCAGGAAACCGCCGAAGCCCAGCAGCAGCAGCATCATGAGGATGCGCTCGACCTGCTCGGTGATGTCATGCATGTCCCGCTGGAACTCATGGTCGCGGTGGGCGCTCCGCAGGGTCAGGGCGGTGACGAAGACCCCGAAGAAGCCGTAGCAGTGCAGGAGTTCCGCGAGGCCGTACGAGATGAAGGTTGCCGCAATGGCAATGAGGCCATCGCCCGTCTTGGCGAGGGCATCTCCGGGGACCTTGAAGGTCAGCCAGCCGAAGACGCGACCGACAATCCAGCCGCAACCAACTCCCGCGACGATCTCCCACACGACATTGTAGCCGAGCCACCCGAAGAACCAGTCGCCTCCTGTCGTGGCGGCAAGGCTGAGCGCTATCGCCAGGTGGACGAAGGGAAAGGCAAGGCCATCGTTGAGGCCGGCCTCGGATGTGAGTGCAAAGCGGACGGTATCCTCACCGCCCTCCTTCGGTCCACCAACCTGCACGTCGGCGGCGAGCACCGGATCGGTCGGAGCAAGGCTCGCTGCAAGGAGCAGCGACGCCACCGCACCCAGATTCAGCACCCAATGCCCGATGCCCATTATGGCCAGGATGCTCAGGGGCATGGTGATCAGCAGGAGCCGCCAGGTCATGCCCCAGTGCCGGAAGGAAAACACCCTGTCGATCTTGAGGCCAGCGCCCATCAGAGCGATGATCACCACGAGTTCCGTCAGTCGCTCGGTGACATAGGGATACGCCGAGGGGGATGGATCGAGCCCCGTCCGCTGGGTGCCAAAGACCATGGCGCCGATGAGGATGCAGACGATCGGCAGCGAAATCGGTAGCCGACGGAGCGCCAGGGGGAGCCAGGCGACAAGGGCGATCAGCACGCCTAACCCGGTCAACACGACGATATAGGGGTCCGGCGACCAGTCTGGCATGTGCGGCTTTCCCTTGCCTCGCCACACAACGCCGGGGAGCAGGGCCCGCTCCATTTCCGTCTCAGGACATCCGGGTCCCCTTAGCAGCCCCGCTTCTGGAGCTAATCCTCCCGAAAATGGCTCAAGAGGGCTGACGCAGGACGTCCTGCCACTCTGGATGGCGTTCGATCTGCGCCTTCGCAAAGGGACACAGCGGCACGATCCGAGCGCCTTCCTGCCGCGCGTCTTCCACAGCTTGCCGCACCAGGCGCTCCCCGATCCGCCTGCCGCGCAGAGCCAGTGGCACACCTGTGTGATTGATGACCACCGCGCCCGAGCCGGATCGACGATACGTCATTTCAGCTTCCATACCGTCCACAACAACGACGTAGCGTCCGGTGGCGCCATCGTCCTGGCGCTCGATCTTGAGCTCTGGTGCCGGCATGTCGCCCCTGATCTCCGCGTCTGCCACTCGGGGTTGGCCGGGTTGGCCGGGTGCACACTCCAACTGTTCGCGATCCCAGCGGCCAAGGTTTGCTGCAGCCTCATAAGTCGAGACCAGGAACGCCAGCAGTGCCTCATCGGGATCATCCGCCGACTGCACTGCACCGTAAGGCAGGATGAACTCGCCCAGAGCCTCGTGCCAGAAGGCGGAGTCCGGCTGGACGGGCGCCCCTGAGAACCCGTCGGGCGTGGGATAGGCATAGGCGTAGAACGCCGGGTAGTCGACGCCCGGGCCACCCGGCCAGAAGCCGGCCGACGAAACCTCACGGTCATAAGCCTCCTGCGCCACATGGTCGGGCAGTGCCGGTATGCCGCCGCGATGAAGGGGCGCACGGCGACCGGAGAACCGGGTGACCGCCAGATCAAAGCTCCCCCAGAAGAGGTGCACCGGACTGGACTTGCCCAGGAACGACGTCCGGAAGCGGTGGAACACCCTGTCCATTGCGACGAGGGCGCGATGGAAACGCTCCACCGCCTCCCGGTCATAGGGCCGCTGGCGTCGGTCGGCGGCAAAGGGTATGGGGTCCGCCACTTCGTTAGGCTGGCCGTTGAAGGTCGGATCGCCGCCCAGCGCCTCGACCAGGGCGATGAAGTCGGCGTGAAAGTCGGCCACCGTCGTTGCCGCCAACGGCAGTTGTGCCCTCCGGCCGTCGCCGGATGTGCCGACAACGACGTGATCGCGCAGATCGAACAGGATTTCGATGCCGGAGCCATCGGGAATTGGCGACGAGGCGAGCCCCCGGGGTGTGACATAGAAGGTCGCATGCCACGAGTGATTGATCCAGGGCGCATGGGCAAGCCGGTACTTCCCTGCAATCTGCAGGAAAAGGTGGAGAGCCGAGCAGGTTTCTTGCCAGCTCCGGTAGTCGAGATTTGGCCAGTCCGTCTTCATCGGTCGTCCCTTGGTCGGTGCTTCGACGCATGAAGGTATCAAGCCGTTGCAGCCGGCATTGCGCTAGCCCTGCAGAACGAACAGCTGTGTCGCCGGGAACAGAACACCCCGCACGGCGCCGCGCTGTCTCCATTGTGGCCTAGATGTTCGAGGAGCCCGTATTGGCCGCGACGCCCAGCATGTGTGGCGACCGCTCGACGCATTCCATGAGGAGGGCGGTGAGCACCCTGACATTGCGCGCCGGGTACGGCCCGGGTGGACGAACCACATAAACCCCGACCGATGGGGGCGGGTAGCGCGTCATGATCGGCACGAGCGCGCCGGAAGCCAGGTAGTCGTCGACAATGCAGTCCGGGAGCCAGGCAATACCCAGCCCGGCGGCGGCTGCGACCGCAAGTGCCACCGCGTTGTCGGCCTTGAATCGCCCTTGCGGACTCACCGAAACGGTCTTGTCCTCATCGAGGAACTGCCAGGTTTCGGTGCCTTGCATCAGCGCCTCGTGGCTGCCGATCTCGTCGGGACATTCCGGCGCCCCCTGCCTCTCGATGTAGTCGGGACTGGCAACGAGTGTCCCCCTGATGGTCCCCACGCGCCGCGCCATCAGGTTCGATGTGGCGAGATAGCCGATACGGATGGCGCAATCGAAACCCTCCCCGATAAGGTCGACGAACCGGTCGCTGTAGGCGGCATGGATCTGCACGCGCGGATGGCGGCGTGCCATCTCCGCCAGTATCGGGCCGAAGTGGGTTGGTCCGAATGAAAGCGGCAGGGCAATGCGCAGTCGTCCCCGCAGGTCGCCGGCAGGCAGAATTGTCTGCCTTGCCATATCGAGTTCCTCGCGGATCCTCTCGGCATGGTCGCGAAACGCCGAGCCTGCCTCGGTCAGGGCCGCACCTCTCGTGCTGCGAGCCACGAGCTGGACACCGAACTCGGCTTCAAGTCGGAACAGCCGGCGGCTGACAATGGATTTCGACACGCCGAGCCGCCGCGCCGCCGCCGAGACACCGCCGGCGTCGGCGACCTCGACGAACGTGACCAGATCCTCGATATCCATCGGCGTTCCTCCCCGCGCGACACAGCGTCGTTCCACACGGCGCTAGCCTGCTGCCGGAAGCGATGGCACCCTCCAGCCTCTGCCGGCGTGCACCGCGCTGGCACTATCAGGTCTGGAAGGTGCACGACGCACCCTCGCAACACAAGCCAAAGGCCCGCCCGGCCATAGATTCGTGAGCCCGTGGGTATTCATCGACTCCCGGCCCCCTCTGGCGGCCTTTCGCCGACCAGGCCTGTCTCGAAAGCTGCCAACTCAAAGGAGATGACATGACCAACCTCTCGAAGATCGCCAAAGGGATGAACGTGATCGGCGCAGACGGCGTAAACATCGGAATCGTGGCCGGCGTCGTGGGGCAGAGGATCAAGCTCGAACCCAACGCCGTGGGCGATCATGAGTCGTCCAGCCACTACATTCCTGGAGGTCTGGTCGCCGACATCGAGGGCGACCTGGTGCGCCTGTCTGCAACCGGGGCGAATGCCGCGTTGCTGGACGAGGAAGAAGACGGGACCATGGCCGACTAGCTGCGGCCCCACCCCCTGCATGCAGACTGACAACAGTCAGCGCCTGCGTCGCTTCCCTTGTCTCCCATTGCATAACGTCCACCACGCGCATATAGTGAACCACATGGTTCAGTATATAGACCCGCACATCGATGCTTCGTTCGCCGCGCTCTCGGACATGACCCGCAGGGGCGTCCTGGAGCAGCTTGTCCGCTCGGACGCGTCGATTTCCGATCTCGCCGAGAGGTTCGGCATGACGCTCACCGGCATGAAGAAACATGTCGACGTGCTGGTGCGCGCCGGACTGGTCACCACGGAAAAGGTCGGGCGCGTGCGCGTCTGCCGTCTCGGTCCCAGCCGTCTCGAAGAGGAGGCTGCGTGGATGGAGCGCTATCGCAAGATGTGGGCCGCACGTTTCGACGCGCTGGACACCGTTATCGAGGACCTCAAGCAAAGGGAGCAGACCAATGACGCAAACAGGTGAACCGATCCTCGCCAGGCACACCGATGTGGTCAGGGAGTCGGAGTGTGAGCTTCGCATCACAAGGACCTTCAACGCCCCGGCGCACCTTGTGTTCGAGGCGTGGAGCAATCCGGAACTGTTGATGCGGTGGTGGACGCCGAAGTCACTCGGCATCACCTTCATCTCCTGCGAGGCAGATGTCCGCACAGGGGGCACCTATCGCTTCGTCTTCGGCCATCCCGCCTTCGATCAGCCAATGACCTTCTTCGGCAGGTATGTCGAGGTGACGCCGCCCACGCGGATCGTATGGACGAATGAAGAGAGCGAAGAGGGTTCGGTCACCACCGTTACCTTCACCGAAAGTGACGGCACGACCCTTCTGGTCCTCTCCGACCGTTACCCTTCCAGGGAAGCACTGGACGAGGCCATCGCCTCCGGCAGCACGGGCGCCTACCCGGAGCAGTTCGAGGAACTCGAGGCTCTTCTGGCGACTCTTGGCACTGGCGGCACGCGCTAAGTCATCCGCGCGTGGAGAGGAGACGGCCGCTTCGACAGCGTCTCGAGCGTCCGCACCACCGGCGGCACTGAAGGGAGGGACGACAAGACGCCCCTCCCCTCATGCATGGTGAGCCACTACTCGGCTCCGAGCCTCGTTACCGACACCTCGGCACCCAGCTCGACCAGTTTGCCGACGCGCTCCTCGGAGGCGGGACCCGTCAGTTCCAGGCGCACCTTGACGCCAACGAGCGACGGGCTGATCGGCATGGAATCGAGGTTGAGCGGCAGGTAAGCGTCTCGCGCGATCACCGTGTCGATCTTGTCGGGGAAGATGGTTGCCAGGGTGAGCGCAACCATGGCGCCCTCCCCGACACCCAGCAGGTTCAGCTTCTCCCGCCCGTAGCGCTCGAGATTCTCTTCCAGCAGGAGTTCGAGCTGATAGAGGCCGTCGCCGAGCGTCGACAGCTCCGGGGTATCCACGGGGCCAACAGCCCAGAAGAAACCCAGCGTCTGGCCGGTGCCGCCACGGTTCTGCGCGCGCGGTGAGCGGATGGAGATGGCGAGGGCGTCGGGCACAAGCTCCTCCGCCAGCGTCACCGCGTCTTCCAGCATTTTCCAGCGGTCATGGAACACGAACCAGACTGGTCCGGCTTCCGGTCCGTGGCGGAGGGTCTGCAGAACGCTGTTCGACGTCATTATCCGACCGGGCAGCCTTCGATCCAGGAGATGATCGCTTCCACCTCGGTGTCGCGGAGTCGGCCGCTCGGCGGCATCTTGCCACCCGAGCCACCGACCTCCGAGTGCGTATCGCGGATCTTGTGCGCCAGATAGCTCTGGCTGGTGTCGCCCGGAGTCACCCGGTTCATGCTCGGCAGCTGCTGGCTGGCGACATTCACGAGATAATCGTAGCCGCTGCCCTTCTGGAACGACACGCCCGAACCCGGCGAAGCGTTATTGTGGCAGGCGGCGCACTTGCGAGCGACGACGGGCTCGACAGTGGCAGTGTAGGTATCGAGGCAGGCGTCGGCGAAGGCGGCGGAGCTACCGACAACAAAGAGGCCCGCGCTGAGAGCGGTACGTAGGAACTTCATGAAGGGCTTTCCTGTAGGCAAGCGGGTAGCGCATCCCAAGGGATGCGCTACCACGTCAGTTAGGCGTTCTGGGCAGCTGCGTGCTGACCAGCGAGATAGCCAAAGGTGATACCCAATCCGAGGGTGCCGCCACCGCCGAGATAGCTCTTGCCCGAGGGCGAAGCCGAGGCATTGCCAGCCACATAGAAGCCGGGGATGGGGTTGTCCCGGGTGTCGAGAACCTGACCGTTCGTATCGAACATCGGCCCGCCCTTCGTGTCGAGCGTACCGGCCCCAAGCAGGATGGCGTAGTACGGACCCGTATCCGAAATCGCGGCGATGTAGGGGTTCTTGTTGCCCTTGTCGACCGTGATGTAGTGGAAGTAGCGGTCGATCGGCGCTTCACCCCGACGGAAATCCGTGTCGACGCCGGTTTCGGCAAAGCCGTTGTACCGGGCGACGGTTTCCTTGAGATTGTCGAGGAAATCCTCAGACAGCTTGTACGTGCCGATACGCTCCGACAGGGAGTCGAAACGCGCCTGGATGTTGGCTGCCAGCTCTTCGAGCGTCTCGCCCTTGATCACGTGCTTGGGCAGGTCCGCGCCCGGCTTCGGAATCTCGTAGCCGCCGAACTCACGCGCACCGTCATCGAAGATGAAGATCTGGTAGAGGTTCGGATACTCGCCGGTCCACTGGTCGTAGACCTGGTGGGAACGAGTGCGCTCCGGGTAGACGTACTTCTCGTCATACATGCGCTTGCCGAACTTGTTGACGGCAATCGAGCTGTCGCCCCCGAGGAAGAACACGCCGCTGGGAACACTCGAGAATTCGAGCACCTGTTCCAGGATGACCTGCTGGTTCCAGGCTTCGTTGAGATTGCCCAGCTTCACGCCCAGTTCGGCGGACATGTTGATGAGGTCGCCCTCGTTGGTGGGGACGGCGCATCCGCCAAGGACCGGCGTGCGCAGGAACTGGGTGCGCATGTGCGGATTGTGGGTGAAGCCACCGGTACCGAAAATCACACCCTTGCGGGCACCGATCTTGACCAGCCCATCCGGGGTTTCGACGTGGACGCCGACAACACGGCCGTCTTCGTTGCGGACGATCTTGACCACGCGGTTCTCGGTGCGGATTTCCGCGCCATTGTCTTCAGCGTACATCGACATGAAGTCGACCATGTCGGCGCCGCTGCCGTTCTTGCCGTCGACATTGACGGCCAGCTGACGGCCGAGGATCTGGCCGTTCTCGGCGATCTGACCGTGGTAGTCGGGAGCCGGCTTGCCATCCCAGGACGTGAAGACCTTGGAGGGAAGTGCACCGACCTCATCGAGCTTCTCGAACACTTTCGCAGCGTTGTCCCAGAACGCGTTGAGCTGGGCCCAATGCTGCTCCGTCATGCCGAGCGTCGGGCTCTTGTCGTTGTAGAGTTCGGGGAAAGAGACCTTGGCGACGTAGCGCAGGAACGTGTCCTTGTCGTCCTTCTGGTCGTACTCCGCCATCCACTTGTTGTTCGGCACCCAGGAACCGCCGCCGGACTTGCCGGTGGTACCGCCGATGAAGGCGGCCTTTTCGAGGATCACAACGCTGGCCCCGCCATGGAGGGCCCCGATCGCGCCCGCCAGCGCCGCGCCACCGGAACCGGCGACCACGACGTCGAATTCCTCGTCCGACTCGTGCTCATGGGCGTTGGCAGCGGAGATTGTGACAGAACCGAGCGCCGCGGTCGCAGCGCCGAGACCGGCTGCCTTCATGAAGCCACGGCGCGAGACGCGGCTTTTTTCGTCGGTAGTCATACGGAGATCCACGCGTTGTTTTTACGCGCGACAAGCTAGCGCAGGGGGTAAATGTAGACAAGGATACATATTCAGAAAGCAGTTGATAGCGCCGGGCGCTTCTTTCGGGCTCCAAGCTGATATACACGCAGGGACGAAGCCGGAGAGGCATGCGTGAAAACCCACCCGTCACCGCCACACCACGACGCTCGCCTCCAGGAGCGGTCCACCGCCCTCTATCGCATTCACGAGATCAGCCGGCTGATCAGCACCGAGTTCGACCAGCTCGTCGCCAAGCACAACATCACGCGCGCACAGTGGCTTGCGTACATGCATGTGGCGCAGAATCCGGGAACGAAGCAGACCGCTTTGGCCGAGCAGATGCAGATGGGCCGGGCCGCCGCCGGAAAGCTCTTCGACAAGCTGGAAGAGAACGGGTGGATCGAGCGGCGGGTCGACCCCCGGGACCATCGGGCCAAGCTCGTCTACCCCAGGCAAGACTCGCCAGAACTGCTGGAGATCATCCCGGATGCCGCAGTCGCTCTCTACGACAAGGTCTATGAGGGCCTGACCGACGACGACGTCTCGACCCTTCTGCGCATCCTCGACAAGATGGCGGTGAACACAGCCAGCGCTCCACGGCACTGACCTCCCGGTACTCCGGAGAAGGCAGCCCGCTCGGCCGGCCGGCCGCCTCTTGTCCCCGAGGCCCGGCGCGGCGGGTCTTCAGACGGCGGGTCTTCAGTTGTCCGGATAGTATTGGTCCACCCCCTCCAGACCGGCGCGGCTTGCCTGCATGGTCAGCCGTACCAGGTCCGCCTGCCGCGACACCCCGGTCTTGAGGAAGATGTGGGCGAGATGCGTCCGGGCCGTCGTCACCGCCACGCCCAGGTCCGACGCGATTTTCGAGAGTGTGCGACCCGCCACGAGGTTCTGCAGGACGCGCGTCTCGGCATAGGTCAGCCCATACGCGCTCGATACGGCATTGACCCCCAACCGCTCGTCCGGCTCTGCGTCTATGAATATTGCCGCGACGGCCTCCGACCGTGCCGTGTCCTGCAGTCGTCCCGCCCCGAGTGGCAGCACGCGAGCATAGATCGGCGGCGCGCCGACCGGCGATAGGCGGATGGCGATCCCGGTCCCACCGATGGCGGCCTGGCCCCGCCCGGCAAGGCTGATGGCATTCGACAGCTCGGAATTGGCCGAAAGTGACTTCGCCAGCAGAACGCTGTCGTCGATGCACACGGGCCCTCCGTTTTGAAGCATCTGCCGCGCCGCGACATTGAAATGAACCACGGCGCCGCGGCGGTCGGTGAGGAATACGCCCTGCGTCAGGCCGTCCAGCGCCTCCTTCATCCTGACCTGCTCGATGGTTCGCACGTCGAGCACGTTGCTGATGGTCATGGCGCGCCGAAGGTGCGGCAACAGCAGCGCGCCCAGCTCGATCTCGCGCTCGGACATGACGCCGTGGTCTTCCCGGCAGAACAGGACCAGCTCGGAAAAGTGCGTGACGGACCAGAGCAACGGGAAGTGCACCACGTCGACGATGCCCTGTGGCTTGAGGCAGGCTCGTACATAAGGCGAGCTTTCGTACGCCGCGGCAGGGATATCCCTCGAGCCGACGAACAGGTTTTCGAGCCCGGGTTGCTGCATGAGCCAGGAGTTGAGGGCACCATGTATCTCGGGCAGATGCTTTGCCCGCTCATCGAGCCAGTGTGACTCCCACCCGAGGCTCCTGCTGATGAGTATGCGGTCCTTCTCCAGATCGTTGAGGGACAGGATCGCCATGTCGCACGCAAACGCGGCGGCGACCTGCCCGAGGGCTTCGTCCCACCGCGTCGGATCAAGCACGCAGTCGTAGATCGAGCCGACCAGACTCCCGAATGAAAGCGTGTGCGGCTCTGCCATGGCAAGCTCCCTGCATGCTCGTCAAAGACATTCCCGGGCCAGCCTGAAACCGGCTGCCGTGATGAATTATGACCAATCCAGCGGGAGATGGCAGCAGTCTATTTGGTGGCGCACCAAGCAGAGGACAGGGCCGTTCGTCCAAAGTGTGTGTCAGAGAGAGATCTCGCCATGAAACCCTTTGCCTCGACCGCCGTACTCACCGTGTTTCTCGCAGGATCCGGCTTTGCGCTGGCCAGCACGGACAATGACTACGAGGCATGCATGGCAGAAAGCGGCGGCGTGACAGTCATCATGCTTGACTGCATAGGCGGTGCCATCGATCGGGCAGAGGCCCGGATGAACGCTATTCTCGAGGAGCAGCGCTCGAGGGTGACGCCCGAGCAGGCGAGCGCCGTGGAGGCATCACAGCGCGACTGGCGCAGCTATCGCCAATCGACATGTAACGCCGAAGCGAAGCTGTGGGGCGACGGCAATTTTGTCTCCGTCGTGCATTCGGGCTGCTGGCTGGACCTGACCTGGGAGCGGCTGGACCGGCTGTCGGCCCGGCCATCCGGCCCGGGGAGCTGATCCATTAAATACAATCACGGGCCTGATCTGCACTTTTGTTTTCGGGCAGCTGGTGAATATCATCGCCAACTGGATGCCCCGGCGGCCGCATCTGCAAGCAACTTGAAAGGACAGTCCGAATGACCAGCCAGGCAGGTGTCACGCTGGCAAGCGGGCTCACTCCAGGTGAGATCGACACCATGCTGCGCGCGGCCGAGCCGCGGCGTTTGCAGGTCCTGTCGGCCAGTCTCAATCTGACCGGTGCCACCCTCGTTGTTGTCCTTGCACAAGGGCACGGCAGTCTCGTCTGGCCACTCACCGCGATGCTCGCGGCCTGGGCAGTGTGGCGGCTGTCGGAGCGGCTATGGCGCGACCTCGCCATTGCCGTACTGGCGCCAGCCATTGGCGAGCGCTGGGGGCAGCTCGGGTTCGCCAGCGGCTGGGGCGCGGTCGAGATCGAGCGCTGGGTCGGCAACCTGTTCAGCGAAGAGGGCAGCCGGTTCGTTGCGTGGCAGAGCCATGGCCGCTACCGGGACACCGACTATCGGATGAACGAGTCCACCATCTGGCGGCGGAGCCGAAGGATTGGAGGGGGCAACGTTCGCTATGTCCTGGAGGTGGAGGTCGCGGTACCGCAAGCTTTCTCGGGAAGCGTGGAGATCGCTCCGCGATCGGGCTTCATCGGCCGGATCGACGATCTGCTGCGGCGGGCCACAGACGACCCGGAGCAAAGACACGAGGTCGATCCGGAGTTCGATGAGGTGTTCGACACCATCGCCAGCACCGGCACTGCGGTCGATGCCCTCCTGACGCCCGGTTTCCGACGGGCCATGCTGGCCCTCGGAGCCCGTCATCCCGACGTGAACCTCACGGCCCGTTTCGAGCATGGCTGGTTCAGCCTGCGGCTGCCCATCCCCAGCCTGGTCTTCGCGTCGGTGAGCCTCACAAAGCCGATGACCACAATGACGGACGAGGCTGACGCCCTTTGGTGGGACCTGACCGTGCCGCACCGGCTGATCGATGCCCTGATGGGTGACCACGACGGGGCGCTGCGCTGACCTGGTCGATCCGGGCCCCTGCCCCGTCCCATCGCTCCGCACGCTGCGGAGACGACGCCTTCATGCTGTCAGGCGACAAAATTCCGTCACCCGCCAACCACCGGGCCCGCACGAGCGTCTTACCTGCCGAACCAACGAAGGAGAGCCAGATCATGCGCCTTGCCATCGCCGCTGCCATGCTGTTGACCGCCAGCACGCCCGCTCTTGCCCAAGGGGTCGAGCCGCTGCGGGACGCCCTGGCGACAATGCCGGAAATGATCCTCGGCAATCCCGCCCCGGTTCAGTTCAACTTTGTGGACGTGTCGGCGCTTCGCACCCTGGGTGAGTCCGATGGCAGTGATGTGGGAGCGCCTGCCCTGAACCGGGCGGCTGTCGGCGGCATGCTCCCGCCTTACAATGCGCTACAGGCAGGTGGCCCGGAGGCGTGGAACGAGAAGTCCTTCGTTGATCTGGGTGAGGTCCGCTACATGGCTGGCTTCGGCGAGGCACCCCTCACGGTCTCGATCCTTGGACTTGCGGGAGAAGACGTGGCCGCAAACCTGATCGCTGCCCTCGAGGCGGCAGGCTTCGATGCTGCCGGACCGGACGGCATTGTCGGAAACGGCGAACCAATGGCCATGGACCTCAGCAAGGCTGACCCGGCCGATCCCTGGCGGGGCACCGCCGGCGCACCCACGTTTGCCGCATCCAAGGGAGACGCGATCATACAGTCGTCCATGCCGCAGCCGCTGCCGGTAATGCTCGCGGAAGGCCCGGATGCCGCAGCGAACCCCGCCATTCGGGCCGCACTCGGTGGCCTTGAGGCGGCCCTCGGCGAGGACCTGCTGGTTCAGGCGATGCTTGTTTCGCCGGCCTTCGGCATCGCAAACATCGATCCGGCCGCTCTGCTGGCGCCTGGCGCCGACTTCAATGCTCTTCGCCAGAAGCTCGAGGCCGAAGTGGATGTCGGAACGAGTGGCATTCCGTCCTATTTCGGGGGCTTCGTTGCCGATGTGCAGGGTGACCGGCCCGCCGTTCTTTTCTCCCTGGCCTATGGAGACTGCGAGACTGCAGAGGCGGCGGCCGGACTGATGGAGCAGCGCTGGCGGGATACCATGCCCGCCTCCGTCCAGGGCGAACCCGAAACCGGGAGCATCGAAGGATCCGACGGCCTTTGCGCTGCAACACTGAAGGTGTCCGGCGAAGCGGGCGATGGCCTGAGCAACCCGGTCTTCCAGGCCCTGTTCGATGGCTATGTTCGCCGGGAGTTCACCGTCCTGCAGATTGGCAATGCCACCTAAGCCCTGACTATAGGCTCAGCGCGGTTTCGAGCCGCGCCGAGCCCTACTCCGCGCCGGGGGTTGTGCAGGATACTGCGTAGCGGGCCACCTTGGCGTCGTCGCCGAAGGTAACCACCGACAGCTCCGCGACGTAGCCGGAATAGCCGAAGGTGCAATAGCCAAATCCGGTGGGGGAGCAGGCATCCACCTCGTATATGCCCTCGGCTTTCAATGCCTCGCTGCGCAGGTCTGCCGGTGCGCCATCCGGTATTCCCAGGACTGCCCCCCAGCCGTTGGCTGTCAGCTCCTCGCGGGCTTCGGTAATCGGCATGCCGTAGATGTTGGGCACCAACGCCATGTCGTT
>JAEZHZ010000133.1 GCA_023436745.1 Pseudomonadota bacterium
GGACTGCGGCGAGTGCGAAACCAGCTTCATCCGTCAGCGGCAGGGCCAGCATCAGCAGCACGCCAATCAGGAACGCCGCCAGCCGCTCGAAGAGGTTGGCGGGCGCGACGAAGTAGCCGACCACCGCCACTCCCCACAGTCCGATGGCGAGCACCGTCTTGGCGACGATGTAGACCACCTCGACGGGGTAGCCGAACTGCGCTGCTATCGCCCCACCGTCCTGCAGCATCAGCGAGGGCGTGTAGACGGCCATGAAGGGCACGATGAAGCCAGCCGCCGCGAGCTTCGTCGCCTGCAGCGAGATCTTGAGGCCCGACGTCTTGGCCATGGGGGCCGCAGCAAAACACGCCAGCGCTACCGGCGGCGTAAGGTCGGCCATAATGCCGAAGTAGAAGACGAACATGTGGCTGACGAGCAGCGGCACGCCCAGCTCCAGCAGCGCAGGGCCGGCAAGCGAAGAGGTGATGATGTAGTTGGGTATGGTCGGAATACCCATCCCCAGCACCAGGCAGGTCAGCATGGTCAGCACCAGCGAGAGGAACAGGTTGTTCTCGCCGATCTGGATGATTGCCCCGATGAACGTTGAGGCAATGCCGGTCAGGGTGAGCGTGCCGATGACAATGCCCACGATCGCACAGGCAATGCCAACCGGCAGCGCATTGCGGGCTCCTTCGGCAAGGGAATCCCGCACGATCAGCAGCGTTTCCCGCCCACCGCGCACGACAAGGCACGCGGCAACCAGCGCACCGATGACGATGACCAGCAGGTTCACGCCGAAGCGCAGGAAGGCCGCCGAAGCCAGCCCGAGTGCGATCCAGAACACATATCGGAAGACCCGCGGACCGATGGCCGCAGCGAGCGGGGTTCCGAGGATAAGCACCACCACCAGCGCCAGGCCCATGGTCCCGGCAAAGATCGGGGTGTAGCCGGCGAACAGCAGGTAGACGAGCGCCGCCAGCGGCAGCACCAGCGGCCAGTGATCGCGCACGGCGTGCCAGGGATTGGGCAGTTCGGCGCGGCTCATGCCGCTCAGACCGGCCTTGCCTGCCTCAAGGTGAACCACCCAGAAGCAGGTGCCGAAGTAGAGCATCGCCGGAATGATCGCGGCGGTGACGATTGCGGCGTAAGGCACGTCCAGTGTCTCGGCCATGATGAAGGCTACCGCCCCCATGATCGGGGGCATGATCTGACCGCCCATGGACGAGGTCGCCTCGACGCCACCGGCGAAGGCCGAGCGGAATCCGAAGCGCTTCATCAGGGGAATGGTGAACTGGCCGCTGGCGACGACGTTGGCGACGCCAGAGCCGGAAATCGTGCCCATCAGCGCCGATGACAGGGTGCACACCTGCGCCGGGCCACCGCGCCAGCCACCCACCAGACCAAGGGCAAAGTCGTTGAACAGCCGGATCATGCCGGCGCGTTCCAGAAAGGCGGCGAACACGACGAAGATGAAGATGTAGGCCGCGGAAACGTAGACGGGCGTTCCGTAGATGCCCTCGGTACCGAAGCCGAAATGCTCGATGATCTGAGCGAGATCATAGCCCCGGTGGACGAAGGGGCCAGGCATGTACTGACCGAACAGGCAATAGGCGAGGAATATTCCGGAGATGATGGCCAGCGGCCAACCCATCAGGCGACGTGCCGCCTCGAAAACCAACGCTATGGTCAGGGCGCCGACGATAAGATCGAGAGGCGTGAGGAAGCTGCTGCGGCGCAGAAGGTCAGCGTAGAAGACCCAGTTGTAGACCCCCGTGAGGAATCCGAGGACCCCGAGCGTCCAGAACCCAACGCGGCTGAAGGTGCTTCTTGCGACCAGATTGCCGATGAGGCCGAAGGCGAGCAGCAGCAGGAACGCTACGTGCATAGCCCTCACTACCTGGCTCGGCAGCGTGCCGTAGGCGGCGGTCCAGAGCTGGAACAGGGCGAAGCCGATGGCGATGGCAAAGGCAATGGTGCCCATGATGCCGGGGCCGAAGCCGGGGGGCAGGCCCTCCACATGCTCCTCGGCGCTCGGCGCAACTTCGGGCGCCGTTGGTGAAACGGTCATCGAGCTTCCTCCCAGAACTCGTCGTCGACTGATTCGCATCAGCCCGGAGCTCCTCCGCCCCGGGCCGATGCGACGGCTCAGAGCAGGCCGGCTTCGCGATAGTAGCGCTCGGCCCCCGGATGCAGCGGGATCGACAGGCCCTCGGTGGCCTTGGCCGGATCGATCGCGGCAGCGGCGGCATGGGAGGCCTTGAGCCGGTCGAGGTTCTCGAACAGCAGCCTCGTCATCTGGTAAGCAAGCTCATCGCTGACCCCGGCATGGGAGACGAGGATATTGCCGATCGCCGCGGTGGGCACGTCCTCGTCCTGGCCGTCATAGGTGCCTGCGGGGATCACGGCCGCCACGTAGGGAGCCCCGATGGTTTCAACCACCTCGGCGGGAATGGCAACGATGTTGATGTCCATGGTCGCCGTCAAATCCTTGATGAAGGCGACGCCGAGGCCGGAGGACTGCAGGGTCGAGTCGAGCTGGCGGTTCTTGATGAGCTCGGCGGATTCCGCATACGGCAGGTATTCGAGCTTGCCGAGATCGTCATAGCTCATCCCGGCGGCCTCGAAGATCGCCCTTGCATTGAGTTCGGTGCCCGATGCGGGCGCCCCGACGGACATCGACCTGCCCGCCACATCCTCCAGCGTCACGATGCCGGACTCTGCGCTGGCAACGATCTGCACATAGTTCGGATAGATGGCGGCGATGGCGCGCAGATCGGTGAGCGGCTGCGGGAAGCCGGCCTCTTCGAGCCCGTCCCAGCCGGACTGAACCGAATCCCCGAGCGCAAACGCCAGTTCGCCCTTGCCCTGCTGCAGCAGGTTGAGGTTCTCCACCGACGCCTTCGTCGCCTGCACCTGGGTGCGGCTGCCATCGATGTTTTCGGCGTAGATCTCGGACAGCGCTACGCCCAGCGGATAGTAGACGCCCGACGTGCCGCCGGTGAGGATGTTGATGAACTCCTGCGCCCCGACAGCAGCAGTGCCGCCGAAGGCCAGCATGGTGCCGGCCATCAGGCCGGCGAGACGGCGGTTGTAACCAGTCGACATGCGGTATCCTCCCTTGCATGTTCCTTGCGTCCCGCGCCTCCTCGCGACAGGACCAGGCACAACTCTGCAACCGCCGTGCCAAGTCACGACCACCGGTACCGCAGGGATTCTGCCTCCAGCACCGGCAAGTTTCCGCCAGCACGGTGAAAGCGCGGGCGGACCCTTGCCCGTCTCAGGCCGGGACGCGCAGGCCGTAGCGGGCGATTTTCTCGTTGAGGGTCCGTCGCGGCAGTCCCAGGCGGTCGGCGGCAAGAGCCGTGGAGCCATCTGCCTCGCGCAGCGCCTGCTCGATGGCAGCAGCTTCGAACCTGGCAACGCGCTCCGGAAGCGACTCGGCCGCAGCCGCGTTCAACTGCGCCCCTCCAACACCCAGTACGGTGCGCTCCGCCAGCGCCTTCAGTTCGCGCACATTGCCGGGATAGGCTGCGCTCTCGACACCCGGCGGTAGCGGCCACACCGCTCGCGCCGGCAGTCCGAACCGGTGCGCGGCCGCAGCGGCGAACAGGTTGAACAGCAGCGGAATATCCTCCCGCCTCTTCCGCAGCGGCGGGACCGCGAGTTCCACGGTCGCGAGGCGGAAGAATAGATCGGCCCGGAACCTGCCTGCTTCGCTTTCGGTCCGGAGATCAACCTTCGTGGCTGCCACGAAACGAACGTCGATGGGCCGGCTCTTGTTCGTGCCGAGAGGCTCCACCACCCGTTCCTGTATGACGCGCAGGACCTTTGCCTGCAACGAGAGAGGCATGGACTCGATCTCGTCGAGGAACACCGTGCCGCCGCGGGCGAATTCCAGCTTGCCCACCCGGTCCCCAATTGCCCCGGTAAAGGCACCGCGGGCATGCCCGAACATTTCGCTCTCGAACACACTCTCGGGCACTGCCGCGCAGTTGATCGCGACGAACTGCCCTTTCGAGCGGCCGCCAAAGTCATGGAGCGCGCGGGCGACAACCTCCTTGCCCGTCCCGGTCTTCCCGGTGATCAGCACATCAACGTCGATATCGGCCAGGTGCAGGATCGCCCGGCGCAGATCGTCCATGGCGGGTGATATCCCGACGAGCCTGGCTTCCAGCTCATGTCCTCCCGCCGCCTGCCGCAAGCGAACGATCTCCTGCTCGAGCCGGCGGCGTTCGGTCGCGCGGTTGAGAACGGCCAGCAGGTGGTCCGCGTCGTAGGGTTTCTCGATGAAATCGTAGGCGCCAGCACGCATGGCCTCCACGGCAAGGGGAACATCGCCATGTCCGGTGAGCAGCACCACGGGCAGGTTGGGAGACG
>JAEZHZ010000215.1 GCA_023436745.1 Pseudomonadota bacterium
CCAAGAAGGCTACCCGCAAGATCGAAGCGCGCACCGCGATCAACAAGTCGCGCCGCAGCCGCATGCGCACCTTCATCCGCAAGGTCGAAGAAGCCATTGCTTCGGGCGACCACGCGGCGGCGATGACAGCGCTGAAGGCTGCCGAGCCGGAGATCAACCGTGCGGCCAATCGCGGCATTGTCCATGCCAACCTCGCGGCCCGCAAGGTGTCCCGCCTCAATCACCGGGTGAAGGCGCTCAGCGCCTGATCGCTTGCTGACCACCCCGCCGGGCGGGGTACCGAGCAGACAGTCCGGGCTCCCTCTGCGGGGCCCGTTTTGTTTGCTGCGAAATCGCAAAGCCATTCCCAGGCCCGCCATCCAAGACAGTTTCATGTCAGTGGTAGATACCACTTTCGGCGTGCCAGGAACTGGCCGAAACTTCCTTTACAACAAGAACTTACTGAGGCAACGCGGCCTGACGGCCGACGGGCCGACGGAGGGTCACGGAATATTTTTTTAGGGTTCGATAACCGCTAGCGGATGGAATCTCCATTGAGTTCCAAACAGTTGTGGAAAGTCACTTTTGAGCCCATCGGACCCCCTCGCCAACACCGTCAGAGTCAAGCCCCGTTTTTGGGTTTATGGCGGTTGCAGCCCCAAAATGCTCCCTCTAGAGTGCCTTGGTCAGCAGGGAAAACGGCGCCAGAAAAGAGCGTCTCAACCCCCTGCCGGGAATGGGTTCAAGGGGTTTGTGTTCGGGGCAGGCCAGTTCGGCCGGGGTCATATTCGCGAAAATTGAATAGGCGTTCGGCGGGTCCGACGGTCCTTTTGCGGGCCGGTGGGTAGGGCTCAGTCCGGTCGGTTCTGACCGGGATCACGACGACAGGGTATCGAACAACGACGGTTCTGCAAGAACCGCCGAACAATGAAGCTGTGCCTGCTCACTGCGGGCGCACGTGCGAAGCTGTGGCCCCTCCTCTGGAGGGGTTGCGAACTGAAGCAACCTGCCGGGTGCGGACCGGCAGCACAAGAAACGGGGCATAACATGATGCGACAGGCGACTGCCGGAACGGGGGATTGGTCGGGTGCGGCGGCCCACTCCACCTCCAACACCAATGAAGGCAATGACCCTGTCATGAGCACCCAAGACGATGGCCTCGATCGCCGTGACCTGTGGACCCGCGTCCGGGCACGTATCAAGGCCAGCGTCGGTGAAGACGTCTTCACCTCATGGTTCGCCCGCCTCGAACTGGATGATCTCGCCGATGGCGTTGTGCACCTTTCCGCACCAACACGCTTTCTGTGCTCCTGGGTGCAGTCCAACTACTCCGACCGCATCCTTGAAGCCTTCCGTCAGGACGAGCCGAGCGCAGAGCGCATCAACGTGACACTGCGTGTTGCCGGCCAGCCGCGTCCGCGTGCGGTTGCCGTCCCCGCCGAGACCGCTGTCAACCAGGCCGCTGCTCCGGCGCCGGCAAGCAATGCGGCCGCTCCCGCACCTTCTGTCGCCGCCGCCGCACCTCGGCTGGTGCGCGACTCCTCCAAGGGGGGAGCTGCGCTCTCGGGCAGCGCCATCGACCCGCGAATGACCTTCGACAGCTTCGTGGCCGGCACCGCCAACGAGATGGCATTCGGCGTGGCCCGGCAGATCGCCAATGCAGCGATCAACAACACTGTCACCTTCAATCCGGTCTACATCCATTCGACGGTCGGCCTCGGCAAGTCGCACCTGCTCAATGCCATCGCCCACGAGGTCTCTGCGGCAGATCCGAGCAATAACATCGTCTACCTGACTGCCGATCACTTCATGTACCACTTCATCACGGCCGTGCAGCGCCAGTCGGCGCTCGGCTTCAAGGAGTGGCTGCGCCGGGTGGACCTGCTGCTGATCGATGACATGCAGTTCCTGCAGGGAAAGTCGGCCACCGAGTTTGGTCACACCTTGGGCACCCTCCTCACGGGCGCCAAGCAGGTGGTGGTGGCCGGCGACGCTCCCCCGCGCGACCTCGAGATGCTCGACGAGCGCATTCGCTCGCGGCTGTCCGGCGGCCTCGTGGTACCGATCTCCGGCTTTGACATCGAGCTGCGCCGCTCGATCGTCCAGCGCCGCGCCGACCAGGCCACTGCCCGCTTCGGCATGCACTTCCCGGCAGCGGTGATCGACTATGTGGCCCGCGCGGTCATCAGCCATGGTCGCGACCTCGATGGCGCGGTGAACCGACTGGTCGCCGCTAACCAGCTGACCGGAGAACTGATCACCGTGCCGCTGGCGGAAAAGACGCTGGCGGACCTCATCCGGTCCCGCGATGCTCGCCGCGTGCGCATCGAGGACATCCTCAAGATCGTCGCACGTCACTACAAGGTGCCGCGCAACGAGCTGCTGTCGGCCCGCCGCTCGCGGGACGTGGTCCGGCCGCGCCAGATCGCGATGTTCCTCGCCAAGGTCCTGACTTCGCGTTCCCTGCCCGAGATCGGCCGCCGCTTCGGCGGTCGTGATCACACGACCGTCCTGCACTCCGTGCGCAAGGTCGAGCAGATCATCAAGGACGACATCGATCTCGCCCAGGATATTGAACTGCTCAAGCGCATGCTGGAAGAATAGGGCAAAGCCCGTCCAGGACTGCCTAACCCGAAATCGTGCGTGGCCCCCTTGGGCCGCGCCCGCCTCTATACGGCGCTCTTCAGCACGCCATTTTGTGAAGTGCCCGGTCGGCGGAGCCGACCCGCTGGAGTTCATCGCCCGTCGTGTGGCCGTCATGGCGCCGGGCCAGATCTGTCCTGTCGCATGCGGGGCGCGACCCCGGTTAGCAATGCGTCCGGAACACATGCGCAACCTCAGCAGAGCCCCGCTTGTGCAAAGCTTGGCCCAACCCGCGCGCACGCTTGCCTTTTGGCTACCGAATTGTAAATGTCCAACCCCGGTCCGCCGGGGGTTCGCTGCCGCTTGTGCAGCATTGAGTGCCAGGA
>JAEZHZ010000316.1 GCA_023436745.1 Pseudomonadota bacterium
CCTCAGGGCCGACAATGCCGATCAGCGACTGACGGAGCTTGGGATCAGCGTTGGTCTCGTCGGCGAGGCCCGTGAGCAGTCCTACAGAAGCAAAGCGGATCAGCTGGAGCAGGCGCGGGCACGTCTCACCACCCTCACCATTACTCCAACGGCCGCCCGCAAGGCGGGTGTACCCGTCAATGCCGACGGCAAGCTGCGCACTGCCTTCGAACTGCTGTCCTACCCCGATGTCGACGCCGGAACGGTCCAGCGGCTGTTCCCCGAGCTCGCCGCGATTCCGCCACAGGTGATGGACCAGGTCACGGTGGATGCGCAGTACGCCGTCTATCTCGAACGGCAGCGTCAGGACATCGACGCCATGCGGCAGAACGAACAGCGCGCCATCCCGTCCGATCTCGATTTTACTTCGATCGCCGGCCTGTCCGCCGAATTGCGCCAGAAGCTGCAACAGCACCGGCCCGCGACCATCGGCCAGGCCCAGGCCCTCGACGGCATGACTCCGGCGGCGATCACGCTGCTGCTTGCAGTTATTCGTCGGGGTTCGTTGCGCAAGGCCGGCTGATGGGTAATTCGACGTTCATCGCCCGCTACGAATCGTTCGTGTTTCGTTCAGCTTCGTTCATCGAGGCGGACCTTGAAGCCTATGCTGGCCTGCTCAGGCGCTGGCAGACGGTGCAGAATCTTGTTTCACGTGAAACGCTCGACAGCCTGTGGACACGGCACTTTGCCGACAGCCTGCAGGTTTTACCGCTATTGCGCCCGTCCGACCGGATGATCCTGGACCTGGGGAGCGGCGGTGGCTTCCCTGCCCTTCCCCTGGCGATTGCCTGCAGGGGTGACGGCCGGCAGTTTCAACTTGTCGAGCCCACGGCTCGTAAGGTGAGCTTCCTGCGCACGGTGACACGGGAACTCAACTTGCCAGTCGTGGTCCATGGCACCCGAATCGAACAGCTTGATTCACGTGAAACACCGGATGTGATCACCTCCCGCGCCCTCGCCTCCCTGCCCCAGCTCTGCGCCTGGATGGCACCATCCTTCGGTCCGGACACGCGCGCCCTGCTCCACAAGGGCAAGGAACATGGTGAAGAAGTTCGTGAGGCTCGTGCGCAGTGGGATTTCGATGTGCTAGAACACCGTAGCGATACCGATCCTGCGGGAGTCGTGCTGGAGATCAGCAATCTGCGGGAGCGGTCAGGAGCTTAACGGCAGATTGCGGGAGGCCGGCCTTGGCGCCTAGAATTCTCACCCTGGCCAATCAGAAAGGCGGCGTGGGCAAGACCACGACGGCGATCAACCTCGCCACAGCGCTGGCGGCGATCGGCGAGCGCGTGCTTATTGTCGACCTTGATCCACAGGGCAACGCCTCCACCGGGCTCGGTATTTCCCGGTCCGATCGTGACGTGTCGTCCTATGATCTGCTCGTCGGCGAGGCCTCTGTGGCCCAGGCGGCGGTCATGACGACCGTTCCGAATGTAGCGATCGTGCCGTCGACCATGGACCTTCTGGGCGTCGAACTGACGATTGCCGGGCAGGCCGACCGCGCCTTCAAGCTGCGCAATGCCTTCAAGCAGCTTGGAGATCTCTCCATTGCCGATCGGCCGGTGAGCTATATTCTCATCGACTGCCCGCCTTCGTTGAACCTGCTCACGGTCAACTCGCTGGTGGCGGCCGATGCGGTGCTGGTGCCCCTGCAATGCGAGTTCTTCGCCCTTGAGGGCCTGAGCCAGCTGCTGCAGACGATCGAGCAGATCCGCTCCACGCTCAATCCGCGCCTGTCGATCCAGGGCGTGGTGATGACCATGTTCGACAAGCGCAACAACCTCAGCGAACAGGTCCTGCAGGACGTTCGCAGCGAGATGGGTGCCCTGGTCTACGACACGGTGATTCCCCGCAATGTGCGGCTCAGCGAGGCGCCGTCCTACGGCAAGCCGGCGCTGCTCTACGACCTGAAATGCGCTGGCAGCCAGGCCTATCTGCGGCTCGCCACCGAAGTCATCCGCCGCGAGCGCCAGCTCGCGGCCGCCTAGGAGTTTCGCCATGACCGACAGACCCAATCGCCTCGGCCGCGGCCTCGCCGCCCTGATCGGCGACATGGCCAGCGTGGAAGGCGTGCGCGTGACCGAGTCGAGCGGCGTCAAGCGGCTGCCGGTCGAGATGATCATCGCCAACCGCGCCAATCCGCGCCGGACCTTCGACAGCGACCAGCTGGAGGAACTGACCAACTCGGTTCGCGAGAAGGGCGTGATGCAGCCATTGCTGGTACGCCCGAGCGAGGATCCGAACGTCTTCGAGATCATTGCCGGCGAACGTCGCTGGCGCGCGGCTCAGAAGGCCGGGCTCCACGACGTGCCGGTGATCGTGCGCGAGGTCGGCGACAAGGAAGCCCTTGAGCTTGCCATCATCGAGAACGTGCAGCGTGCCGATCTCAACCCTCTCGAAGAAGCGATGGGCTACAACCAGCTGATCGAACAGTTCGAGTATACCCAGCAGGATCTGGCGCAGGTCATCGGCAAGAGCCGGTCGCACGTCGCCAACACGCTGCGCCTGCTGCGTCTTCCGGAGGATGTGCGCGGTATGGTCGCCGGTGGGCAGCTTACCGCCGGCCATGCGCGTACGCTGATCACCGCCGAGGACCCTGCCGTGCTCGCGCGCCAGATCGTCGACCAGGGATTGTCGGTGCGCGAGGCCGAAGCCCTGAGCCAGCAGCGGGAGGCGGCGGCGCCGCGCCGCAAGTCCGTCGAGAACGGCCGCGATGCCGACACCGTTGCGCTTGAGCGGCGGCTGTCCGATGCCCTCGGCCTGTCGGTCTCGCTCTCCCACGGGGAACGCGGTGGGCGCGTCGAGATTCGCTACCGGACCCTGGAACAGCTCGACAGCATCTGCATGAAGCTCGCCGGCAACTGACCGGCTTCAGCCGGTCGCGGCCATTGTCGCGACCGCCAGCAGGGCCCGCCGCAGCGTTGCTTCCGCGAGGGCAGGGCGGCGACGGCTCTCCGCCGTTGCTGCCAGAATTCGCTCGGACGCCGCGGCAAGACCCCGATCCGACCATTGGCGGAGTTGCTGCTCGAGCGTCGAGGCGCGCGAAAAGTGCGGCCTCGGCTTCAAGCCCTCGATCACGGCACGTGGCGACTTTCCGGCGTCCACCTCGGTTCGCCAGCGGCGCAGGTTGGCGAAGTGGATTGTCGCCATGGCCAATAGCCGCTGCGGGTCCACCGTCGCGGCCAGGGCGCGGTTGAGGGCCAGTTCGAGCTTTTCTGCATGGCCGCTGCCCGCGGCATCGAGGATGGTGTCAATCACCAGCGCGCCGTTGTCGGCACAGAGCAGCAGCACCTCATCGCGGCTCAGGCTCTTGGTGGCGGCCGCATAGAGCGTCAGCTTGTCCAGTTCACGCCGGGTGATCTCCCGATCGTTGCCCAGGTTCTCGCGCAGCGTCGGGATCACCTCGGCCTCGATGCGGATGCCTTCCTTGTTGAAGGTCTCGCGAATGAGGTTGGTCAGCGTCTCGTCGTTGTCCGCAAAACAGGGCAGGGCGCGCCCCAGCCTGGCGGCCTCGACGAGCGCCCGCAGGGGATCGCGAGGCGCGAGGTTACCGGCCTCCACGATGATCGCCGCATCGCCCGGATCGTCACGAAGCTCGGTGAGCGGCATCACCAGTGACTTGCCGCCGCCGCGGACCCGCACGATCCGCTTGCCGCCGAACAGCGAGATGGTCTTGGCTTCGACCGCCAGCAGGGACGGATCGGCGTCGATTTCACTCGCATCGAGCGTCACCAGGCTCACGCCCTCGGGATCGTCACCGCCCAGCTGCCGGATCAGGCGCTGGGCGGTTTCGCGCACCAGGCCCCCGTCCGGTCCGTAGACAAGGAAAAAGCCCGCCTGCAGGTCCGGGCGGGCGAGGAATCGAGAAACTTCGTGGGCCTTCAGTGCGCCCATCAGCGGCTGAGATCGGCCAGCACCGCCAGCCGCAGTGATTCGGCCGCCGACTGGGC
>JAEZHZ010000325.1 GCA_023436745.1 Pseudomonadota bacterium
TGGGCGAGACTGGACCAGCATTTCCAGGATGCCGGCGGCGCCGCCGAAATTGCCGTCGATCTGGAACGGCGGGTGGGCATCGAACAGATTGGGGTAGCTGCGCTGCGGGTGCAGCAGCAGCCGCAACACCTCATGCGCCCGGTCGCCGTGGCGCAGCCGCGCCCACAGGTTGATGCGCCAGCCAATGCCCCAGCCGGTCGCCTCGTCCCCCCGGATTTCGAGGGAGCGGCGCGCCGCGGCGGCAAGCTGGGGCGTGTCGATGCCGATCTGGTGGCTGGGGTGAAGCCCGTACAGGTGTGAGACGTGCCGATGGTGGGTTTCCGGGGCATCCATGTCCCAATCCTCCAGCCACTCCTGCAACTGACCGGCCCGGCCGATGCGGTCTGGGGGCAGGCGGCTGCGCGCCGACCGCGCCTCATCCTGCAGAGGATCGTCGATGCCGAGTTGCTCGCAGGCTTCAAGGTAAGCCGCGAACAGGTCGCGCAGGATCTGGTTGTCCATGGCAGGCCCAGCGCAGACCGTGGCACCATGGGGATGCCGGGTTTCGGGAGAGAGGCTCGGCACCGTCACCAGTTCACCGCTGCCCGGCAGCGGCTGCAGGACATCGAGGAAGAACCGTACCGATCCTTCAAGGAGTGGCAGGAGCCGACGCACCAGCGCCTCGGGCCGACCGGCAAACAGGGCATGATCCCAAAGCTGCGCGCAGAGCCAGGCTCCTCCTGTCGGCCATAGGCCCCACTGCGCACCGTCGATAGGGCCGGTGGCTCGCCAGATGTCGGTGTTGTGGTGCAGCACCCAGCCGCGTGCGCCGTAATGGGCTCGGGCCATCTCCGAGCCGGTGATCGAGAGCTCCTCGACCATGCGCAGCAGCGGCTCGAAGCAGTCCGCAAGGTTTGCAGGATCGGCCAGCCAGTAGTTCATCTCGAGGTTTATGTTGGCCGTGTATTTGCTGCCCCAAGGCGGCCGCGTCTCCCTGTTCCAGATCCTTTGCAGGTTGGCGGGCTGCCCGCCCGGGCGACTCGACCCAAGCAGCAGGTAGCGGCCATACTGAACGTAAAGCGCGGCAAGACCCGGGTCGGGGGTTTCGGCAGCGCATGCTATGCGCTGGTCCGTCGGAAGGTCGGATCGGCCCTGGCCCAGGTCGATGGCCAATCGCCCGAAGGCACGTCGATGAGCCGCGACATGGTCGGCCTTGAGGCGATCGTAGCCTTTGTCGGCCACGGCGGCCCGCCGCGCCAGCAGCGAAATCTCCGGGTCAGCAGAAACGTCGTCGAAGCGATGGAAGGAAGTTGCGATGTCGATGATCAGGAGTGCGGTGGTGGCGCCCTCGACCACGAGGCGGCGCCCGCGTCGCCGGACTGTGCCGCCCTCGAGGCGCAGCTCGACGTCAATGCCGAAGCTCAGCCTGCCCTCGATGCCGTGAAGACCTGAATTCGTGCCGCGATACACCAAGCGGGCTCCCTCGGCGTCTACCCACTGGCCCGGCTGGGCGCTGTCCAGCCAGACTTCGAACGCGAGCGAACCGGGCCGGTCCGAGCTGAGCCTGGTGACCAGCACGTCGTCGGCAGCGGAGGCGAAGCTCTCCCGTCGGTAGGTCGCGGCGTCATCCTGAATGCCGGTTCCGAGCAAGCGGTAGGATACCGTGGTGACCGCCTGCTCGAGGTCGAGGCTCCGCCGGTAGGTCCCCGGGATGGGCTCGTGCAGAAACTCGACAAAGACGTTGCCGGCGGGCTGGTAGGCCATCTGCCGTGGCGGATTGGCCATGAATGTCCGATCGGACAGCGCCTGCGCTTCCGCGAAGCGGCCGGCCAGGACGAGCGCCCGGATGTCGGCAAGACTGGAGTGAGCCTGCGGATTGATGGGCTGATAAGGTCCGCCGGTCCACAGCGTAGCCTCGTTGAGCTGCAACTCCTCCCGCCCGACGCCTCCGAACACCATCGCTCCCAGTCGCCCGTTGCCGAGTGGCAGCGCCTGGGTCCACTCGACTGCGGGCGAGCGGTACCAGAGTTCCAGAGCATTCATGTACCGGTCCCCAATCGCGCGACTACTGGAGCTTACTCGAAGTACCCTGTGATGGTAGTCACCATGTCCGCAGGCGGCCGGTGCTCACGGCAGCCTGCGGGGGTGTGGACTGCCTCGACTAGTCGAGAAAGCCGATGATTTCGGCGAGCTTGCCATCGGGGTCGAGCTTCACCACGTCGGTGCCGGCGGCGATCTTGCTGCCGCTGGTGGCAACGAGGTCCCACGAGAACCGCACGGTGTTGCCATGCCCATCCGGGGTGCCCCGGAGGACGAAGCTGTGGCCGGGGAACTGCCCGCGCGCAGCTTCGATCATCGCGGAGATGCCGGCTGGCGTTTCGCCGCTCATCAGAGGGTCCACGTAGCGGACGTCAGCGGACCAGCTGGTTTCCAGCCTGTTGAGACGGGTTGCCGGATCGTCATCGTTCCACACGGCGAGGTAGTCGCGAGCGACGGCCTGGGGATCGACCTGGGAGGTGGTCATGGTGCTACTCCTTGTTGGACGATCGGCAGTCTGTTGCGGCGATCGCGGCGGGTCGATTACCTGCCAGGTAATGGAAGCCGGTTCCCGCCTCCGCTAAACACGATGCCGTTCAGGGCTCGCGGCATCGGAAGGCAGGATGGAACAGGTTCGAGAGACAGCCGGTGATGTCCTCAGGGAATGGCGTCAGCGGCGACGGCTGAGCCAGCTCGACCTGGCGCTCGAAGCCGATATCTCTTCCCGCCACCTGAGCTTCGTGGAGAGCGGCAGGTCGCGCGCCAGCCGGGAAGTCCTGCTCCATCTGGGCGAACAGCTCGGCATGCCACCCCGGGCGCGCAACCGGCTCCTGCTCGCTGGAGGCTATGCGCCTGCCTTCCCGGAACACTCCTTCGGACCCGCCAGCGGCGACATTTTCGATGCGGCGGTGTCGATCATCGACGGCCACATGCCATTTCCCGCCCTCGCGGTCGACCGGCACTGGAACCTAGTCCGCGCCAATGGCGCGCTCCCGCCTTTGCTCAGCGGCTGCTCCTCGGAACTGCTCTCAGGGCCCACCAATGTCCTGCGGCTCAGCCTGCACCCCGATGGGTTGGCGCCGATGATCGTCAACCTCGCAGAATGGCGCCACCACATCCTTGCCCGTGTCCGGCAGCAGGTGGAAACCAGCGGCGACCGGGACCTCGCGGCTCTTCATGCGGAACTGCAGGCCATGCCGGGCCCGCCGACACCGTCGCAGGAGGCCTTCAGCCTAGTCGTTCCCCTGAGGCTTCGTCTTGGTGAGGCACGGGTCCTGAACCTGATCAGCGCCACCACCGTGTTCGGCACGGCGAGGGAACTAACCCTGTCCGAACTGATGATCGAGAGCTTCTTTCCGGCCGATGCGGCCACCCGGACGTATTTCCTGGAACAGGCTGGAACGGCCTGATTTTACGAGAAACTCGGTCACGGCTCGAGATAAGCGTTGGAGAAGTAGCCGGAGAAGTCCGGCCGTGTCGTGATCACGGTCCCGTCTTC